>DATGJA010000365.1:0-2419 GCA_035295445.1 Polyangiaceae bacterium
CGCGCCGCGCCCGCCGCCTCATCCCGTCTTGGCGGGCGATCGCAGCTCGGCGAGCGAGGCTCCGCACTCGCACGACTCGGGCACGTGGGCGCGGTGATAGATGCGTTCGCATCGGGGGCAGAGGCGCGCGTCGGGTTCGTACGCGATGACCGTTCCGCTCGCGGCGCAATGGTGACCGACCACCTGCGGCGGCTCGAGCGGCAGCGACTCTCCCTCGCTGACGCGCGCCTCAGGCAGCGTCGCGTCCTCCGGCACGTCGACGACCTTCGGGATGCGCTCTCGCGCCTCCCGAACGATCCAGGCGGCGGCTTGCGGGTGGCTCGCCGCCCGCGCGACGACGAGCAACGCGGACCCCGTGTCGTCCTTGCCGCTCACCCGGACCGCCTCTTCGCGCCACTCGATGCGTTCGACGGCGTGCCACGGCATGCGCCGCGGCGTGCCCTTGTCGAGCACGATTCCGCCGTCGCCGACGCGAATGGCCGGCTCGCCGCTCGTCCCGATCCAAATGGCCGCGCCCACGAGGAGCGCGCCACCCGCGAGGACGTACGGGGCGACTTTGAGCGGATCCGGTCCGCCCTCACGAAGCAAGGGGCCGAGCTGTTCCCACGCGCCTGCGCCCATCGCCAGAGAGCCGACGGCGCCCATCGAGTAAACGAGGGTCGAGCTCGCCGTCGCGTGAGGAAGAAAGCGCCTCTCGCGTCGCTCTCGAGGTTTTTCTCGCTTGCTTGCTTTCGTCTTCTTCGCCATGGCTGCTCGGCACGTATACCCGCATCTAGCGCGCCTTGGGTTCCTTTCCCATGCTCGCGATCTCGTCGTAGAGATACGCGGCGCTCTGGATCCCGAGGTGGTAGTTGTCGAGGTCGAGCCATTCGTTCGGCGCGTGCGCGTTCTCGTCGGGCTGCCCGAAGCCCATGAGCAGGCACGGCTTGCCGGTGGCGTCCGCGATGGTCCTGACGAACGGGATGCTGCCCCCCTCGCGCATGAAGACGGTCGGTTTGCCGAATGCCTTGCTGAAGGCTCGCTTGGCCACTTCGTAGACGGGATGGTCCGTCGGGGCGAGATAGGGCCTCGCGCCGTGCAGCGTCTCGACCGCCACGCGAACGCCCGGCGGGGCGATGCGACGCAGGTGCTCCCCGAGCTTGCGTGCGATGTCGTCGGGCTCCTGCTGCGGCACGAGCCGGCAGCTGACCTTGGCCACAGCTCGGGACGGAATGATGGTCTTCGCGCCCTCGCCTTGAAAGCCGCCCGAGATGCCGCAGCAATCGAGGGTCGGCCGCGCCCAAACGCGCTCGAGCGTAGAGTACCCTTTTTCGCCCCACGTGGCCGGGGCGCCGGTCGAGCGCAACCAGACGCCCTCGTCGAAAGGCAAGCCGGCAATCTCGGCTCTTTCCGCTGCGGTGAGGGGAACGACGGCGTCGTAAAATCCGGGAACCGTGATCTTGCCGTCGTCGTCGATTAGCGACGCAATCATGTTTGAAAGGGCGTTGACGGGGTTGGTCACGCCTCCGCCGAACGTCCCCGAGTGCAGGTCCATCGATGGTCCATGCACGGTCACCTCGACGTAGGCCAGGCCGCGCAGTCCGATGCAGAGCGAAGGCAGGCCGCGCCCGAACATCGCGGTGTCGCTCACGCAAACGAAGTCCGAGGCCAGGTCCTGCGCGCGTTCGGCCATCAGAGCGGCCAGGTTAACGCTACCGATCTCCTCTTCGCCCTCTACAAGGAGCTTCAGGTTGATGGGTAGGCGCCCGGCGCTTCGTACGAATGCTTCGACCGCCTTGACGTGGATGAACACCTGGCCCTTGTCGTCGACCACGCCTCGGCCCCAGAGGCGGCCCTCGCGCCGGGCCGGCTCGAAGGGCGGCGACAGCCACTCGCCGAGCGGGTCGACCGGCTGCACGTCGTGGTGGCCGTAGACGAGCAGCGTAGGTGCCCCCGGTGCGTGCAGCCACTCGGCGAAGACGGCCGGGTGACCGGCGGTCGGCCACACCTCGACGCGCGTAGCGGCGAGATCCTGCAGGGAGGCTGCGAGATGTTCGGCGCTCCGGCGCACGTCCTCTTTCCTCGCTGGTTCGCTGGAGACCGAAGGAATGCGGACCCACTCCACGAGCTCGTCGACGAAGCGCTTCCGATGCGCGTGGATGAAGGTGATGACCTCCTGCATGGCTGGGGGGAATCTAGCCTTTCCGCGTCGCGGGCGCCGAGCCGGTGTCTTCTAGTCGTCGGGATGCCGCCACGGGTAGTAGAGGCGCGCGGTGTCGCCGCAGTCGTCGCGCAGGGCGCGCAGGTAGGTCTCGAGCGAGTCCATGGCCCAAAATCGCGTCTCGGGGTCGTCGTGGCGTCCGAAGCAGATCGCGTGGAGCACGATGCGCTGCACGCCGCGGAGCATCCATCGCGCGGCCGTGTGGATACGCGCCTTTCC
>DATGJA010000366.1:0-8081 GCA_035295445.1 Polyangiaceae bacterium
CCCCCAGGACCGCGACCGGCACCCAGGGGCGTTTCAGCCAACCGAGGAAGCCGAGCGCGGCGAGACAGACGTAGCACTCGAACTCGATCTTGATGGTCCAGATCGAACCGTTGATCTGCCGGGTGTCGAAGCCGCGGAGGAGCGTCCAGTCCGGCGGAAGATCGATCTTGTTCAGGAACACGGCGTTCTTGACGAAAGCGAACCAGTCGACGGACCGAAAATAGCCGACGGTGCTCGGCTGCCCGAGGGGGCCGACGACGAACACGCAGAAGAAACAGCAGACGATGAAGCCCGGGTGGATCCGGAGCACCCGCTTGCGAAAGTAGTCGGCGAGCCCCCGCGACCGGAACCAGCTTGCGGCGATCAAGAAGCCGCTGATGACGAAGAAGCCGTCGACCGCCAGGGCGCCGAAACTGAGCTGCTTGCGCGTCACGAATTCGAGCGGCTCCGGGAGGCCCGTCTTCATGATGACGAAGCTGTGCGTGAGGATCACGATGCTCGCGAGAATCAGACGAATGAAGTCGAAGTTGTTCTCGCGACGTTCGCTGAACTGGCCCAGATAGCGGCGGGGGGTGGACATGGTCGCGGCCTCGCTCTACGAAAAATCGGAGGACGCCGCCCCGGGCGCTCTCTGCTCGCAGCTCGGGGTGGGCGAACTGTATTCGAAGCGATCTTTCATCTTCAGGAAGTGCTTCTCGTAGAGGTGCCAGCTCGCCATCGCCGCGGCCATCGAGACTGCCGTCTCGAGTGCGATTTGCGCGACCACCGCGAGGACCTCGACATGGACTTTGGCCACGAACCAGGGGAACGGAATGAAGTGGGCGTACAGCGGGAGCATCAGGTGGTGCAGGACGTACGCGCCGTAGCTGTACTTGCCGAACGTCCCGAGCACCGGTCCCTCGAGGAGGCGCGAAATCAGCCCCTCTCGCGCGTCGAGCAGGAGGACCAGGGCCGACGCCGAGCCGACGCCGATGACCGAGAAGCCCGCGCTCGACATCGTCCAGTGCGTGAACTTGACGACGTGGCCCCCGACGACGGTCGCGAAGACCAGGTAGGCCGCCGCGCCCGCGAGCGACCAAGGCGCGACCTTGCGGAGCCGCGCAAATTGCTGCGGGCTGCGGGCCATCACCGCCACGGCGGCGCCCATCACCAGGGAATCGACCCGGCAAGGCGTGAGCGCGTAAATGACCCAGGGGTCGACGTGCGAGGCCATCATCCCGAGTCGAACGGCAATGGCGCCCGCGACCGCGACCGCGCACACGCGGAGAATGGCCTTCGGCGTCGCGAGCCACACGATGAACGGCCACACGAGATAGAAGTGCTCTTCGATGCAGAGCGACCAGAGGTGCACGATCCAGATCCAGTCGCTCCGGAAGTAGGTCTCGCCTCCCTGGAGTGCCATCTCGACGTTCATCGAGTAGGCCCAGAACCACGCTTGCTTGTCGAAGATGTGGACGGCGTCGAGCGCTTTGACTGAGACGAGGAGCGGGAGGATAACGAAGATGCCGAAGAGGACGCCGTAGTAGAGCGGAAAGATGCGCAGGACGCGGCGCATGTAGAAGTTCTTGAAATACGACGGCCCCTCCTTCGATCGAACGAGAATTCCCGTGATCAGAAATCCGGAGAGGACGAAGAAGAGGTCCACTCCCATCCACCCCATGTCACCGAAGAGGACGAGCGCGCGCGCCGGCGCGGACCGCGCGATGTCGGCCCAGACGAAGTGGAAGACCATGACGCCGAGGATCGCGACGCCTCGCAGGCCGTCCAGCCGGGGCAACCGTCCTTCTAGCTTGGGGACGTGAGGGGACATGTTACCCATGGCGGACGGCTCCAGTCGTCCCAACCTCCCACCGTATCGTACAGGCCGCCTGGGGACCACTGCTTTAGGGGTGGGCGTCGCCTAGGCCGATCGCCGCGAGGCCCGCTGGCTCGATGGCCCCACTTGCCCTACTTGGCGCTGCGCGTCCTCGATCGCGCGGCCCAGCGAGCGCACGAGCACCTCTGCGTTGGCGCCGAGGAGCACCGTGTGATGGTTGCCGGGGACCTCGATGACGTCGACGCCGCCCAGGATGTGCCGATCCCACCCGTACGCGCGGCCGCCCTCGGCGAAAAGGAAATCGACGTCGCGGGCCCGGAAGAGGACCGCGCGGCCCGGCCACGGCTTCGGGCGATAGAGCGCGAACGCCCGCTCGAAGTTGCGCCGCATCTCCTCACCCCGCAGGGCCAGGGGGAGAGTCTCACCGCGCGCGCGGATAGCGTCAATCTCGCGTTCCTCACGGGCGACTCGCGCGATCTCGCGCGCCTCGTCCCTCTTTCGTCGGATGGCCCCGACGATGTACGGAACGCCGCCGGAGACCGCGCGCTGCAGGCGCACCTGGAACCCGTCGCCGAGCAACCGCGTCAGCGGCGTGATGCGGCGGATCGGCATCTGCGGGTTGGGGGTGTCGAGCAACGCCAGGAGCGCGACCTCTTCGCCGGCGCGCGTGATCCGCTGCGCCATCTCGAACGCCACGACGCCGCCGCCCGAGTAGCCCCCGAGGAGGTAGGGGCCGTGGGGTTGGGCCTGGCGCACCTCTTCGAGGTAGGCCTCCGCCATGGCTTCGATCGTCTCGTGGGCCCGGGTCACCCCGTCGACGCCGTACGCTTGCAGCCCGTAAAACGGTTGCGAAGGCGACATGGCGCGAGACAAATCGCGGAACACGAGGACGTTGCCGTGCGCGCCGTGCACACAGAAGAACGGGATGAGGGCGGCCCCCTTCTGGATCGTGACGAGCGTCTTGTGGGCGCGCTCCGATTTGGGGGCCGTCGCGGGGGAGGGGGGCCCCTCGCCCTGCGCGTCGCTCGCGGCTTCGCTCTGCGCTTCGCCCGGGCCCTGCAGCCCCAGGCGCGACCGGAGGATGTCCGCGCACTGCGCGATGGTCGGCGCCTGGAACAGCGTCGCCATGGGGAGCTCGACCCCCCACGTCTTGGTGATGCGATGAAAGAGCCTGACGGCCACGAGCGATTGGCCTCCCAGCTCGAAGTAGTCGTCGTGGATGCCCACCTCGGCCGCGCCGAGGAGGTGACGCCACATCGCCGCGAGCTCGCGCTCGACGTCGTCGCGCGGAGCGACGAACGCGGATCCCACGTTCGGCCGCGCGAACACGGGCCCCGCGCCCTCGGCTTCGGCGTCGCTGCCGGCGCGCGCCCCGGCGGCCACCTCGGCCAGCCAGGCATGGATGTCGACGGTGCACGCCGCGATCTGCGGGGAGAAGCGCGCCGCGAGCATGCGGTCGAGCGCCTCGAGACCCTCGCGCTCCGTCATCCCCCGCCGAAGGGCGGCTTCCTGGGCGGACTCGACGTGACCCCGCGTCGACGGGGGGGCGTTCGCCGCGCGGCGGGCCGCTGCCGCGAACCCCGCGCGGGCGCGACGCATGACGAACCCCTCGATCGAAGCCACCTCCTCGCCGTGCTCGTCGTAAAGGATCGCGTCGAACACCGCCGAGTCGCGCCCGCCCTCCTCGCGCAGCCGGACGTGGCTGGAGACCGAGGCGGGAAGTGGGCGGCGAACCACCACGCGCGCGTAAGAGAAGGGGACGTAGAACGAGGCCTGCGGGTCGAAGTCGCGCAAGAGCGCCTGCGCCCCCCCGGTGGCCATGTCGAGCAGGGCTGGATGCAGTGCGTACACGCCCAGGTCGGCGGCGAACGCGTCGGGCAGGTGCAAATCGAGGAGGCCCTCACCGTCGCCCAGCGCCACACGCCGGACGTTGCCCCACCGGGGGCCGAAGGTCATGAAGTGCTGCACGAGAAAACCGTCGCGCACGTCGCCCGCCCGAGCGCACCGCGCCCGGACCTCGTCGAGGTCGGCGTAGCGGGAGGGCCCGGCGTCGACGCGGGCCCCCGTTCCGGTCACGAACGTCTCCTGCGGCGACTCGCCGTAGATCGCGAAGGCGCGTCCGCTGTCAATCCGGACGTGAAGGGTGCGCGTCTCGTCGGCGCCGACCGAAAACGGCGCGAGGAACACGACGTCGCGCAGCTCGACCGCCCCGCCCTCGAAGTCCCGTGTGTCGACCGAACTCTCGCTTCGCTCGAGCGTGCGTCGTTTGGGTGTGTCGTCCGATCTCTCGCTTCGCTCGAGCGTGCGGACGACGCGCTGCGCGACCGCGGCGCGCGCGAGCTCGAGGAAGCCGGTGCCTGGGATGACCGCGTCCCCCCCGCGAACGACGTGCTCGGACAGGGTCCACATGTCGCGCACCCGGCAGGCGGACCGGAAGACGACCGCGCTGCCCTCCTCGGAGACCACCTCGTGGAGCATGGGATGCACCGTGAGCCGGGGTCCCGAAGCCTTCG
This sequence comes from Polyangiaceae bacterium, assembly GCA_035295445.1. Taxonomy (GTDB): domain Bacteria; phylum Myxococcota_A; class Polyangia; order Polyangiales; family Polyangiaceae; genus Palsa-1150. The sequence continues at coordinate 4,330 of DATGJA010000366.1, forward strand.
GGGGTCGCACGCTCTGCGCCTGACCGCTGCGCACCAGCCGCGCCAGCATGCCGACGTCTTGCCACGCGTTCCAGTCGATGCTGAGCGTGTGCTGCTCGGGGCTCGCCGCCGCGCGCGCGTGGGCAAACGCGTCGAGGAACGCGTTCGCCGCCGTGTAGTCGGACTGCCCGGGGAGCCCGAGGGTCGAGCTCACCGAGGAGAACAGGACGAACAGGTCGAGATCCGCGCCGTCGAGCACCGCGTCCAGCACCAGCGCGCCCTTGACCTTCGCGTCGATGACCTGCGAGCGGGGCACCGGCTCCCGCAGGGCGATGAGCTCGTCCTTTAGGACGCCGGCCGTGTGAAACACGCCGTGGATTGCGCCGAAACGGGCGCGAGCGTCGCTCACCACGCGGCGCATTGCATCGATGTCCGTGACGTCCGCCGCGACGTGGATCACCTCGGTGAGCTCACGGATGACGCGAACGCGCGCGATCCGGCGGCTCGTCTCGTCGTCCTCGCCGTGCGACGCGCACCAATCGTCGAACTTGTCGTCGGGGGGCAGCGCCGTTCGCCCGACGAGCACGAGGCGCGCGCGCGCCACGCGCGCCAAGTGTTCGGCCACCGCGAGGCCGATCCCGCCGAGGCCGCCCGTCACGAGATAGACGCCCCCGTGGCGCAGGGCCGAAGGGGCGTCCGGCGCGCGCGGCGGGAGCGGAGACGGGGCCAGGCGCCGCGTCCATCGGCCGCGATCGCGCAGGATCACCTCGTCTTCCGTCGGGTCGGAGCAGAGCTCGGCGAGGACGCGCGACGCGAGCGCGCTCGCTTCGGCCGCGTCCGTCGGGAGGACGACGTCGATGGTCGTGCACGCGGCGCCGGGGTACTCGCGCGGGATCACCTTGCACGGCCCCTGAAGGACCGCCTTCTCCGGCTCGAGGCCGACGTCCCCGGGAAAGGCCTGCATGTGCGACGACACGACGAAGACCCGGAGCGACTCCGCGTCCCCCGCGAAGACCTGGGTCGCGAAGAGCAGGCTGTAGTAGTGGCGCGCGAGGTCGTCGTCGTACGCGGCGAGGGCGTCGCGCCGGCGAAGCCGGGTCGTCGGCCATCGCCCGGGTCGCGGCGTGCACGCCCACATGTGCAGCACGCGATCGGGCGATATCCCGCTTTCGCGAAGGTTCATCGCCAGAAAGTCGTAGTCGGACCGTCGGTTCGGGACCACGACGTAGGAGCTGTCGTTGCGCTTGGCCTCCTGGAGTCCAGCGGCCACCCGGATGACCCTATCGCCCCGCGCCTGCAAGGCGCCGACGACCGAGTCGGTGAACGCGGACTCGTCCGCGAAGACGAGCCACGTGTGTTGGGCTTGGGCGGGCTGCGGGGGCGCCGAGGGCGCGCGCATCCAGCTCGGCGCGTAGAACCACTCCCGGATGTCGGCCCTCTTCTGCGCCGCCTGACCCGACGTGTGCCGCGCCGCGGGGGGGTCGGGGTCGATCCAATACCGTCGCCGTTCGAACGGATACGTCGGGAGCGCCACACGCCGGCGCCCGGTCCCGCCGAGGGCCGCGTCGTCCAGCCCGACGCCGCACGTCCACAAGCGCCCGGCCGCGCCGAGGAGGAACGTCGTGTCGGCCGCCTCCTCCTGCGGGTGCCGCATCGTCTGCGTGACCAGGGCCGCCTTGACCGGCTGCTGCCTGGCGAGGCTGCTCAGCGTGCGCCCGGGGCCGATCTCGACGAGCGCGCGATTCGCGTCCGCGAGGAGCGCCCGGAGCCCCTCGTCGAACCGGACGGTCCCCCTCAAGTGGCGCACCCAGTACGTCGGGTCGGTCGCCTCGCGGTCGGCGATCCACGCCCCGGTCAGGTTCGACACGAACGGGACGCTCGGCGGCTGGAAGCGGATGGTCCGGCAGAAACGCCCGAACTCGTCGAGGATGGGCTCCAGCATCGCCGAGTGCGCCGCGACCCGGATGTGGATCCGCGTGCACTCGACGTCGCGCCGGGAGAGCTCCTCCTGCGCCCTGGCGATCGCCGCGACCGGCCCGGAGAGCACGCAGAGCGAAGGCGCGTTGATCGCGGCGAACGAGAGCTCCGCCCCGAGCAGTGGCCGCGCCGCCTCCTCGGTGAGCGCGACGCTCAGCATGCCCCCATCCGGGAGCGTCTCGAACAGCTGGCCGCGCAGGGCCACGAGGCGGATGGCGTCGCCGACGCCGAGGACGCCCGCGATGCAGGCGGCCGCGTACTCCCCGGCGCTGTGGCCGATGAGCGCGGCGGGGACGACGCCCCACGACGCGAGCTGTTTCGCGACCGCGTACTCGGTGGCGAAGAGGGCGGGCAGGCTCAGCGAAGGGGACTCGAGGCGGGCGCTGGCCGCCGCCGCCTCGGTGCGCCCGGCGAAGCAGAGGGAGCGTATCTCCTTGGCGAGGGTCGGTTGAAGCTGCGAGAGGCACTCGTCGAACGCGCCTCGATAGACCGCCTCCGTCTCGTATAGCTGGGCGCCCATCGTGGCGTACTGCGCGCCGCCGCCCGGGAACAGGAAGGCGACCGATGGCGCGTCCTCGGGCCGCTGTTGCGTCGTCACCCGCTTGGGGTCCGCGCCGCGCAGAGCGCGCGCGGCGTCGGCCAAGCCGTCGGCCACGACCGCTCGCCTGTGGGCGAAACCCTTGCGACCCGCGATGAGCGTGTGCGCGACGTCGGCCAGCGAGACGGGAGGCGCCGCATCGAGGAACGCGGCGAGCTCGCTCGTCGCGGTCTCGAGCGCCTCGGGCGTCCTCGCGGAGAGGACCAGGAGCTGGCTTGCCCGGGCCGGCGAGGGCGGCGGCGGGGGGGGCGCCTCTTGGAGCAAGACGTGCGCGTTCGTGCCGCCCGCCCCGAGCGCCGTCACGCCTGCGATGCGAGGTTTCCCGGGGGTCGCCGCCCAGGGCTGAAGCTTCGCGTTCACGTAGAACGGGCTGTTCGCGAAGTCGATCTGCGGGTTGGGCGCCTCATAGTGCAGGCTCGGGGGCAGCTCCTTGTGTTCGAGGGCGAGAATCGTCTTGATCAAGCCGCAGACGCCCGCCGCTTCTCCCGTGTGGCCGATGTTGCTCTTGAGCGATCCGATCGCGCAAAATTGCTTCTTCCGCGTCCTCTCGCGAAACGCCTCGGTGAGGCCGGTCACCTCGATCGGATCGCCCAGGAGCGTCGCCGTGCCGTGCGCCTCGACGTACGAGACGTCCTCTGCGTCGACGCCGGCGACCGCGAGGGCCTCGCTCACGACCTGCGCCTGCCCCGACACGCTCGGCGCGAGGTAGCCGACCTTCTCCGATCCGTCGTTGTTGATCGCCGACCCGCGGATGATCGCCAGGATGCGGTCGCCGTCTCGAATCGCGTCCTCGAGCCGTCGCACGAGCACGCACGCGACCGCGCTCGACATGACCGTCCCGGCGGAGCGAGCGTCGAAGGGGCGACAGTGGCCGTCGGGGGAGAGGATCTCGCCCTCCTTGTAGAAGTAGCCTCGGCCCTGATCCGGGTAGATGGTCGAGCCCCCGGCCAGCGCGAGGTCGCATTCGCCCGCGAGCAGGCTTTGACAGGCGGCGTGAACGGCGACCAGCGACGACGAGCACGCCGTCTGCACGTTCATGCTCGGGCCGCGCAGATTGAGCTCGTACGAGACGCGCGTCGCGAGAAAGTTCGGATCGTTGCCCAGGTGGCGCACCAGCCACGCGCCGACCGTCTCCATGATGCGCCGGTTCGGCAATAGGTTCTGCATCAGATATTCGGCCGCGCCGCACGCCCCGAAG
>DATGJA010000367.1:0-9254 GCA_035295445.1 Polyangiaceae bacterium
CGTCGGGGCCGCGTTGGCGGTCGAGGTCGGCGCGGTCCGCCCCGCTCGTGCCGACGTCACCCACGTCGTCCAGAAAGGACATACCGTCGAGGCCATCGCCCACCGCTACCGAGTGACGGTCAAATCGATTCTCGACGCCAACCACCTCAAAGACGCGTCGCACCTCAAGCCGGGGCAGACGCTCGTCATTCCGGGGGTCAAGGCGCCGCACGGGTCGGCGGGTGCGACGCTCCAGCAGGGCCCGGAGCCGCGCGGACACACCGACAAGAACGTCATCCGCGCGGTGCGGCTGGGCGAAGAGTTCCGTATCCGGGTCAAGGACACCCGCGGGCACATCGGGCCGGCGACCCTCAAGTCGTTCGAGCGCCTCATGCGCCAGGGCGAAGCGACACACCCACCCGACCCGCGCCTCGTGGCGCTCATCGGGGTCGTTTCGCAGCACTTCGACGGGCACACGATTGAGGTGGTGAGCGGCTATCGCGCCTACGCGCCCACGCAGTACACGCCCCACTCGAACCACAACTCGGGGAAGGCGCTCGATTTTCGGATTCAGGGCGTTCAAAACGAGAGCGTCCGCGACTTCTGCATGACCCTTCGCAACACGGGCTGCGGCTACTACCCGAACAGCACCTTCGTCCATCTCGACGTTCGGGAATCCAAGGCCTACTGGGTCGACCGCTCGCGCCCTGGCGAGCCGCCCCTCTACGATCGACCGGGGGTGATGGCCGACGAGGGGGCCAGCGAAGTGCCGACGGAAGACCGCGAGGGCGCGGGCAATGACCACGAGGCGGGCACGGTTGGAACCACCCCAGGGTCACTCAATACCCTCCCCCCCCTGCCTCGCGAGGATCCGGACAATTAAGGGCACAGACCCCTAAACTTTCCCCGCGTTAGGCCGAGCGACCCCGAGCGTATCGGACGACGGCCAGGAGGTCAGCGACGACCCTGGCAGGGTGCCCCGGAGATGTAAGTCAATGATATAATTACGTTCTGAGGCTTGGCACGCGCGAAGCATATCCCCCCGCCAGCAAGAGGGGATGAACATGAAGGCTTCCGTCGCCCAGCCGGGCATCGCAGCGACCAACACACCGACGCGAGAGGAACTGACGACGTACATGTTCCTCGTTCATCAGGTGGTAGGCCGCCTCCTTCGGCGCCTTCCCCCGAACGTCCTGCGAGACGACCTGACGGCGGCCGGGACTTTCGGGCTCGTCGACGCGCTGCGCAAGAGCTCGGATCGCGGGCCGGCCTTCGAGTGGTACGCGCGCATCCGCATCCGCGGCGCCGTGGTCGACGAGCTTCGCGCGCAGGACTGGCTGACGCGCCGGGCGCGCACGCGCATCGAGCGGGCCCAGGCCAGGGGCGAGGCGGGCGCGGTGTCGGTCATCGGCTTCGACGACCTGCCCGAGTCGCAGGCGCAAGGGTTCTGCGACGAGTCGGCCGCGTCCCCGCAGGAGCAGGTCGAGCACCGGTTGAACCGCGTGGCTCTCGAGCGCGCGGTCGCGCAGCTGCCGGAGCGCGAGGGGAACATCGTGGCGTGGCACTACTTCGACGGGGTTCCGTTCAAGACGATTGCCGTCCGGCTCGGCGTGAGCGAGCCGCGCGTCTCGCAGCTTCACTCGCGCGCCATGGCGCGCCTTCGCGAGGCGATGGCGGAATTCGGCGCCGAGGCCGCATAGGGGACGGCGGGCCATCGCGCCCCCGCGGAGAGAATCCATCGCCGACGTCACTTTCCAGTGACGCCCGGCCCGGGGGTTGCTCGTGCGGAGCCTGGCCATGGACCGGACGCGCAGGAGCACGCTGCACGAGCTCGTCAATCTGCTCTGGCAGGCCGGCGCCCGATGGGCGGCCGACCGATGCGATCGGCTCGCCGCGGCGCTCTCCTGTTACGCGCTCTTCTCCCTCTTTCCTCTCGCGATGCTGTCGCTGACGACCCTCGGGTATGTCCTCGGTGACGACCCTCGGACCCGCGCGCGCATCGTGAGCTCGTTCGCGGTCACGGGATCGCCCGAGCTTCGGTCCTTGATCAGCCAGACGCTCGCGAGCATGCAGCAGCACCGCACGGCCCGCGGCGTGGGGACCGTCGTCGGAGTGGTGTCCCTCCTCTTCGGAGCGAGCGGCGTCTTCGCGGAGCTGCGCAACGCGTTCAGCCTCATATGGCGAGTGTCCGCGCCTCCCTCCTCGGGCGTGCGGCAGACCATCCTGGAGATCGTCCGCGGGAAGGCCTTGGCGTTGGCCCTCGTCGGCCTCGCGGGGCTCGTCTTGCTCGCTTCGCTCGTCGCCGGCACCGTGTGGGCCGCCATCGACCGGCCCGGATCCTCCACGACGGGCGACGCGATCTTTCAGGTCGCGGAGCCGCTCGCGTCCGCGCTGTTCCTCGCGCCCATCCTCGCGGTCGTTCTTCGGGTGATCCTTGGCAGACGGATCGCGTGGCGAGATCTCGCGTTCGCATCTTCGTTGACCGCGCTCCTCTTGTGCATCCTGAAGAAGGCGCTCGCGTTCTATCTCGCTCGCGTCGCGAGCTACGCCGCGTACGGGGTGGCCGGGGCGCTGCTCGGCTTTCTCACGTGGGTCTACGCCTCTGCCATGCTCCTCTTCTTCGGCATGCAGTTGACCCGCGTCCGCGCCGAGCGGCGCGCCGTCGCCGGCCCCGACCGCGAACGCTGAGACGAAATGGTCTGATTGGGGCGCGACTGTGCTCCAGACGAACGACGCGCCACTTCCGGACGGCCCGACGTCTGCAGCGAAGCGAGAGTTCGGACGACACACCCAACGCCAAGTCCGACTCCCTAAGGCCTCCGCCCCGCCGCCTGCGCGACGAGCGGCGACGCCTCGAAGCGAAACCCGCGAGGACGGAGGGGCGCGCCGATCGCGTAGAGCACCGACTGCTCGTAGCGCGCGCGCGGCGGACGGTCGGTGCCGGCGCGATCGAAGAGCGCGTCCGCGTCGACGCCCCGATCGAGCGAGACCCCCCGGGTGCAGCCCGCCGCCCGAAGCGCCTGGACGAGCGGCCCCTCGCCGGCCACCGTGCCCCGCGCGAGAAGCACGCGGCCCCCCTCCGTGACGCCCAGCGCCGCGCGAGGCGCCGGGGCGGCCGCCCCCCCCAGCGCCGACGCGACGGGAGCCCCCTCCCAGAGACACAGCGGAAGCTCGGCCAGATCATCGTGGGCCGCGAGGGCCGGCGGGTCCTCGTCCGCACGCTCGATCCGGAGCCCCCCGTCCGCACCCACCACCAGGAGCCCCGAGCTCGCCGCGCCGCGCACGGCCGCCGCGAGCCGTCCGTCCGTGGCCAGCCCCATCGACCGCCGATCGTGGGCCACCCCCATGCCGACCGCCAAGAGGACCCGCCCGGCCTCGTCGCCCACGAGCTCGCGGACGAGCGCGGTCGCGAGAGGCGAGTCCTTGGTCCCGGCGCGAATGCGCCAGGTCGATCGCCCCGGCTCGACGTCGACGACCTCGACGCTCCCCTGGGCGCCGTCGAACCGTGACCTCCACAGACCCGGCATCCAGCTCGGGGCGGGCTGCGTCCCTTCGTCGGGTCGCCACGCCTCCGCGCCCTCGATTCTCGGCGGGGTCGGATCATGGACCATGACGTAAAAGAAGTCCTTGGGGGCGTACTGGACGTACCGATCCACAGGGATCGACATCGCCGGCGTGAGAAGCTGCGACTTGTACTTGTGCGGGAGCTCGTCGATCGCCGTGAAGAGAAAGCCCGTGTGGTACGGGTTCATGTCGAGGTGCAGCCCGTAGTCGCACCCGCCCATGACGAGCGCCTTGGCGAGGGAGGTCGCGTTCAGGTCGTCGCCCCATGCGTACAGGAGGTGACCGCTCGTCGTGACGCACAGGCCCGTGCGCTCCGTCTGCGCCCCCTTGCCCGGGAGCGTGAAACCCCAGAGGTTGCGGCCCGTCGGGTTGACCTGTCCGTGGTCGACCAGCGGAACGAGGTTCTGGCGGAACGAAGCGATGTCGTCGTCATCGACGCCGGCGATGCCCCCCACCTTGTGATCGTTGCCCCACGTGCCGAAGCCCACGCGGCCGTCCTCGAGCACGACCACCGTTGCGGCGCCGGGGGCCGGGGGCAAGAGGACGCGCTTGTGGACCATCATCCCGTAGTGCCCGTGCTCGGTCTTGAAGGCCCCGTTGAACGCCGCCGCGACGCGCCGGTAGACGGCAGGGTCGCGGGGAATGCGCCCGCTGCCGGGCGGGCCGGTGAGCGGCTCGGGGTCCTCGACGCCGGCCTCCATGTCCAGGTCGAGCTGACGCATGTCCATCGCCACGAGGAGCACCTTCGAGTACGGGCGCTCCTCGTCGGGCCGGATGAACGTCTCGAGGAACGCCGGCGGCGCGTCGGGGGCGAGGCCCGCCGCGCGCCGTAGCCAGGGCACGTTCGGTGCGACCCAGTCGCCCTCGCCGGGTTCGGATGACTTCCATATGGTGGGGATGCGCGGCGGCGGCCAATGCGCCTCCTCCACCGACGCCTCGGACGTGTCGAGGACGGGCGGCGGCGGATCCGTCCCCGCGACGACGTCGGTCGCCCCGCCCGATGCGAAGGTCAGACGCTTGTAGGCATCGCGCGCCTGGAGCGCGCGATCCTCGAACCAGGCGATGGGGGCAGGTCCGATCCACGGGACCGCCCGCAACGTATCGACGACCCAGTGCGACGCCCGCTTGGGCAGGTGCATGGACGCCTCGGCGCGCAGGCCGGGGACGGCCGGAGCGATCTCGTCGCGGGCCAGATCCACGCGCGCGGTGACCGCGGTGGGGGCTCGGCGCTCGTCGCCTTCCAGGAGCGTGATCTCGAGGGCGTCGTCGCCGAGGACGAGGCCCACACCGCGGGCCGCCGACTCGGGCAGGACGTCGAGGCGGCCGATCCCCGCGGCGCTGCCGGTGCGCTGCCAGTTGGTGACCGCGGCCATGATCCGGTCGCCGAGCGAGACCGTCTTGTTGTTCGCGCCCTCCCCCGTCAGGTCGAGGACCGTGACGCTCTGCTCCTGGCCGTAGGCTCGCGTCGCGAACGCCGCGTGCGTCCCTCGCAGGACGAGGGCGTGGTCGTCTCCGAGCGGTGTGGTCGTCAAGTCGTGGACGTCGGTCACGTCGAGGACGCTGCCTTCCGGGGAGACGCGGATCAGGGCGCGCCAGACGTCTCGCGTCTCCTGGCCCGCCAGAAAGAGCGCGAACCGCCCCCCCATCGCGTCGCTCACGACGCCGCCGGACGGCTCCCAGCGCAGGTCCGCGGCGCGAACCGGCTCGCCCGCCGACCTCCCGAGCGTCGCCACCAGCGACGACAGATCGCGACCCGGCGCGCCTCCTCGAGCGGACCCGACCGCGATCGCCAGCGCGCCGCACCCGAGGGTGAGCCGGAGCTTCTCGCGAGGCACGCCAGGGGATGAAGCATCCGAGGCGCACGAGGTCAAGACGCCGCACGGTCGCCGTAGAGGGGTCGTGCTATTTCCGAGCATCCGGGGGGAATGCCGTGATCGCGTTCGCAACGGCTGTGGCGACTTGTGCTGGGGCGGCGGAGGCGGCGCGCGAGGCGGCGCGGCGCGCGGTCGAGTCGCTGGGGACGGCGCCGGCGCTCACGATGGCCTTCACCTCGTCGTACGACGACGTGGGCGACGTCCCCGCCGCCCTGCGCTGCGAGGTGTGCGCCGGACCGATCGTCGGGGGCTCGGTCGCCGGCGCGATCTTCGCGGGCGGCGAGGTCTCCGAGCAGGGGGTCCTCGTCTGCGTCCTCGGCGGCGAAGGGGTGCGCGCGAGCACGGTCGAGGCGCCGGTCGGCGGAAGCGACTCGCTCGAGGTCGTCCCGGCGGCCGCGCAGGTCCACGACGAGGCGGACCGCGCCGCCGCGGCGGGATTCGGCGAGGCCCTTTGCCTGGCGTTTTGCCCTGGCGTGCGGGTCGACGGCGAGACCTTCGCGGCGGCCATCCGCAAGGGGACCGGCGCGCGCATCCAGCTCGCCGGCGCGCTCACCGGCGACGACGCGGGCCCGACCGCGCCGGTGATCTTCGCGGGCGACCGAGTGCATACCGACCGCGTCGTCCTGTCGGGGATCTTCACGCGCACCTCCGCGGGCGTCGTGGCGCGCCACGGGTGCCGCGCGGTGGGCCCAGCCCGCGTCGTGACACGGAGCGACGGCCCGTGGCTCATGGAGCTCGACGGGCTCCCCGCGCTCGACGTCTGGCTGGCGGACGCACGCGACGCGGGGTTCCGTCCCTCGTCGGGGGGCGAGCCGCTGCACGTGCAGCTCGCCCACCGGAACGCCCTGGGCCTCGACGTCCAGTCGCACGTCGAACCCATCGTGCGCGCGCCGGTCGGGCTCCGCCACGACGGCGCCGTCTCGCTGGCGGCAGGCATCCCCGAGGGGACCCGCGTGCGAGTGATGCAAGCGTCGCCGGCGGACATGCTCGACGCATCCGCGTGGGCCGGGCGCGTCGCGCGAGAGCGCGCGGGCGGGCGGTGCGCCGGCGCCGTCGTCTTCGCGTCCGAGAGCCGACGGGCCGCCCTCGGTGATCGCTTCGACGAAGAGGCGAGCCTCATCGCCCGCGCCGTCGAAGCGCCGGTGGCGGGAGCGTGCGTCCGCGGGGAGCTCGCGCGGGCCCATCGCGAGATCGACGCGTTCCACAACGCGACGGCTGTGGTTCTGGCGTGGCCGGGGCGTGCCGGTCGTTCGGGTGTGTCGTCCGAACTCTCGCTTCGCTCGAGCCTGCGGACTTGACGTCGGGTGTGTCGTCCGAACTCTCGCTTCGCTCGAGCCTGCGGACTCCTTGGCGCGAAGGTGCTACTGAGGGGAGCCGCTCGTCAGGAAGAACCCGAAACGGAGCCCCTCTTGGAGTCAGCGGATCCCGTGCTCGTTCGCGCCAGCGAGGTCAAGAAAGCGTTCCGACACATGGGCCGGACGCTCGAGGTCCTGCGCGGCATCGATCTCGAGATCGCCGACGGCGAGATGGTGAGCATCGTGGGACCGTCGGGCGCCGGGAAGTCGACGCTCTTGCACTGCATCGGGACCCTCGACGTGCCGACGAGCGGCTCGATCCGCCTGGCCGGCGAAGAGGTGACCAAGCTGCCGGGCTCCCGTTTGGCCGAGCTGCGCAACCGCACGATCGGCTTCGTCTTCCAGTTTCATCACCTGCTGCCCGAGTTCAACGCGCTCGAGAACGTGCTCATGCCCGGGCTCGTGCAGGGCAAGCAGCGGCGGCAGCTCGAGCCGCGGGCACGGGCGCTGCTGGAAGAGGTGGGACTGAAGGAGCGCACGCTCCATCGTCCGGGCGAGCTCTCCGGCGGCGAGCAGCAGCGCGTGGCCCTGGCCCGCGCGATGTTCCTCGAGCCCAAGCTTCTCCTCGCCGACGAGCCGACGGGCAACCTCGACACGGGAACGAGCGCCCAGATTCACGATCTCTTCTTCGCGATCAACGCCCAGCGGGGCACGACCATCGTCGTCGTGACGCACAATCTGGCCCTCGCCGCGAGCATGCCGCGCGTGGTCACCCTGCGCGACGGCCGCGTCGAAAAAGACGAGCGGCGCCAAGTGAGCCCCGCGCGGACGGCGGCGTTGTAGGCAAGGGCCGGTCGCCTTGACGAGACGCCCCCTGCGCGTCAAAGTCCAAACCCGCTCTATGGCTCAGGTACGCCTCCGGCACCACGCTCACCTCGCCCGCCGTCATTGGACGCCGGGAGAGGGCGTGCGCGGCCGCTAGGCGTTTCAGCCACCCGGTCCCTCACCCTCTCCCGCGCGACGCCGGGGAGAGGGTAGCCGCCTTGGGACCTTCGCTCCGGCGCAGCGGCGAACGGAGCCCGCCATGCCGCCAAAAAGTCCCTCGACCCGACCGACGCTCTACACCCGGAGCTTCGCCCTCCTGCTCGGTCTTCAAGTCGCGTTTTCGTTCTCGTTTTCGACCTTCTTCCTGTTGCCGAAGTTCCTGGCCACGAGCCTGGCCGCGGAGCCCATCGCCATCGGCGTCGTGACCGCGATGTTCGGCCTCTCGGGTCTGGCGGCCATTCCGGTCGTCGGCGTGCGCATCGACACGCGCCAGCGCCGGCGCTTCCTCATCGAGGGCTCGGCGCTCATGGCCGCGGCCGCGTTCGGGTTCCTCTGGGTCGACCACGCCGGCGCGCTCGCGGCGGTCCTCCGGCTCCTTCAGGGCCTGGCGTGGGCGATGGTCTTCAACGCGAGCCTCGCGCTGACGAGCGACGTCGCGCCGGCAGAGCGCATGGCGGAGGCAATCGGGACGCTCGGGGCGGCGAGCCTCGTCATGAACGCGGTCGCTCCCGCCGTCGCCGAGCCGATCGCCGAACGGGCCGGATACGGTGTGACCTTCGCCCTCGCCGGGGCTGCCTCCGTCGTCGCGACCTACCTCGCCGTGCGCGTGAAGGAGCCGCCCGTCCCGGTGCGCGAGCGCGCGTCGTCCCTCGCCGATTTCGCGCGCCGGCCCGTCACGGTCATGATGGCGCTGATCGTGGGGAGCGCGGGCGCCGCGTTCGGCGTGATGTTCTCCTTCCACCAGCCCTTCGCGCTCGAGGTGGGCATCCGCCACGTGCGCGGCTTTTTCCTGGCGTATACCGCCGGCGCCCTGGCGGTGCGGCTCGGGCTTGGACGGGTGGCGGATCGCGTCGGTCGGCTGCCCGTCGCGGTCGGTGCGCTCGCCCTCTACGGAGTCGCCGTCGCGGGAATGCGGGGGCTCACCCTCGTCAAGCTCTGGACCTTCGGGGGCCTCTTCGGCGTCGCCCACGGCTTCTTCTTCCCTGCGTTCAACGCGATGGTCCTCGACGCGGTCCGCGACGACGAGCGGGGAAAGGCGATGACGCTGTCCAACGGGTTCTTCAGCGTGGGGAGCGCGTCGGTCATGGGGCTGGGCTTCGCCGTCGAGCGGGTGGGTTACCCGCCCGTCTTCGGCGCCGCCGGCGGGTGCGCCATCGTCGCGGCAGGGCTTCTATTCGCTTGGCGGCGGGTGGTGACGCGGGTGTGAGCGCGTCGTCGGTCGTGGTCTTGGTCGCGGTCGCGGCCGAGAGCGAGACGGGGCGAACCGACGGCGCGTCGAGCTCCGTCGAGGGCGAGTCGGCGCGGACCGATACCGTGACGATCGCGATCGAGGGCGAGTGAGAGCAGACCGACGGCGCGTCGATCTCCGTCGAGAGCGAGGCGACGCGGACCGACACCGTGACGATCGCGATCGACGGCGAGTGAGAGCAGACCGACGGCGCGTCGATCTCCGTCGAGAGCGAGGCGGCGCGGACCGACACCGTGACGTTCGCGATCG
>DATGJA010000368.1:0-2595 GCA_035295445.1 Polyangiaceae bacterium
CTCGAAGAGTCCTGACGGGACGATGACATTGTTCCCCCAGTGGAGAGAGCTCTGGGGACCCTGGTAGTTGAACGCCGCATCCCAGTAGCCGGCGTTGTAGAAGTACGCCGCCTTGCCGTACCCGAGCTCGCCGCACTGCCCGCTCCCCATCTGCACGCCCGTGAACGTGTTGGTCTGGTCGTAGACCTCGCCGCCGAACTCGACGATGCTTGCGGTCGTCTGCATCGTCCCCGAGTAGTGGTAGGCACCCTGCGTGCTGAGGTACGCGCCAAGCCAGATGGTGCTCGACGAGTGCGGGATCGCGTAGACGTACCAGTTCGGCGGGATGTTCGAGGAGTTGTTGTAGTTGATCGCGGCAAACTCGAGCTCCATGCCGGAACAGCTTCCGCTGCAGAGCTTCTGGCCGGGCGTGAAGGGCGGTGTGTTGCTGCCGCCCGCCGTGTTCGGGACGAACGCGACGCACTCCGCCGAAGTGCCGCTCGTGTTCGAGCTCTCCGAGGGGAGGTTGTCATAGCAGCCGGTGTGCACGTACCCGTCGACGGTCGCGTTGGTGAAGAGGTATGTGTCCGAGTCGCCGTTGGCGTTCAAACCCGGGTCCACGATCCACCCGACCTCGACCGTCTGCACGGAACCCACGTCGGTCACCCACAGCTGGCCGAGGCTGTGCACGTGGTAGCCGAACGCGCTGTTGATCCCGAGGGACGGGTTCCAGACCGACATCCACATCGCGCCGCCCTGATTCGGGAGCGCCGCGCCGTTGGATCCCTCGTAGTCGCCGTAGGCGTGGCTGAACCCCGTCGAGTCGTCGTTGCTGGGCGGGGCCGACGCGGGCGGCGGCTTGGCTTTGCCGTGGACGGCGAGCAAGAACGAGTCGAGGCCGCCGGCGTTGAGGATGCGGTCCACGGTCAGCCGCACCTGCGGAGCAGTCCCCACCGGGCACGTTCGAGGGTGTCCGTTCGCGTCGGGCCGGCCGCTGTTGATCCGGACGTCGTCCCAGTACTCCGCCGCGGAGTCGACCAGCGGTTTGCCCGCGACCTCGGGCGCGCGCTGCGGCAGGTGTGCCGCCGGCGTCTGAGGGAGGGCTCCACCGCCGGCGAGGAGCGCCTTCACGCTCCACAGCCCGTTCGGATCCACGCAGTCGATCGTCTCGTAGAACCTCGTGAGAAACGAGTCGCGGACGTCGGCGCGCGTGTAGATCGAGTCGATGTACTTCTGGATCCGGGCGACCTCCCGCGATTGGTCCGGCTGCTGCGTCGTCCCGACCGTCGGGGTCGACGCCGGCTCCTGAGGTGACGGCGCGCTCGAACACCCGATGGCCCGCGCCCCGCCCAGCGCGACGGCGGCCGTAATGGCGAATCGAGTGAGATTGGTAGTTCGAGCGGCCATCTCCGGGTTCATCGGTCGCGCCTCCATGAGTGCAACGACTCTAGACAAACAACTTTGATCGTCAATGACACTTTCGACCTCGCAATTCGTTTATGGATCGAATCCCAAATTGCACACTCGTTCGAGCGCACGATCGAGCGCGCGCGTCGCCGGGAGGCCCGGCCCTTCGGTTGCGCGCGTCGCCGACATCTCCGCCTCACGAGGGTGCTCGTCGCGCGAGATCCGCCCCGGTCTCGAGGAGCGAAGCCGTGGCCTCGGGCAGCGCCTGCGACGGCTCCGGAGAGTCCTTTCGGGGCCTTCCGCCCGGCAGTGTGTTCTTGGTGGCCCAAGATGCACAAACCTCGGCCTCGATTGAATTCGGCCGTCACGTATAACGCTTCCCATGAAAACTTGCGCTTGGCTCCGGTCCATCCTCCCGTTCGCCCTTGGTTTGGCCTCGGCCGCGTGCGGAAGCTCCAAGTCCTCCAACGGGAGCCCGACGGACGGCGGAGGCGATGCGAACGCCAGCACGGTCGAAGGCGGGAGTGACGGCCAGGCCGGCATGGAGCCGACGCCAGCGGCCTGCACGAACGTCGTGTCGCGAACGACGTGCGATCCGAACACACGGCCGATCGTGTTCGTCCACGGCACCTATTCGTCCGGGACGGACATCGAGCACATGGCGGCGCTCCTCGCGAGCAACGGCTTCTGTCAGGACCGCATCGTGGCCGTCGACTACGACTCCGTCGCGCTGAGCAGCGGCTTCACGGGGGGCGGCGTGGACAGCCCCGGGGTCGATTGCACCGGCACGAACACGCCCGCAGGGTGCGGAAAGATCGACGCCACCGTCAACGCTTTGCTCAAGAAGTATCCGCAGTTCACGCAGGTGGACCTCATGGGCCATTCGCAGGGCACGTTTCACTGCGGCAACTACCTGAACGCCCACGCCGACAAGATCGCCCATTACATCAATTTCTCCGGTGTCCCGATGGTGGGCGCGGTGTCGACGTTGAGCTTGTCGTCGGAGCGCGACCTCTTCGGCAGCCCCCATCACGCGACGGGCAACTCCATATGCGCGTTCCACCAGCTCGAGGACGGCGGCACGGTGCAGGAAGCCGGCGCCGGCGACGGCGGCGACGCGGGCTGCAACGTCACCCAGTACACCCTCAACCATCAGGATCACTTCGCGGTCGCCGCGTCGAAGGACTCGTTCGTGCAGGTCTACAAGTT
>DATGJA010000369.1:0-2812 GCA_035295445.1 Polyangiaceae bacterium
TGGCCTCTCCCGAGGGCCGGCTCGCCAAAGATGGCTTCATGCTTCGCATGCCGGTGCTCGGCTCGCTCGTGCGGATGCTGGCGGTTTCTCGTTTCGCTCGCACGCTTGCGACTCTCTTGCGCAGCGGCGTACCCCTGCTCAAGGCGATGGAGATCGTCCGCAACGTCCTCGACAACGGCAAGCTCGAGAAGGTGATCGAGACCGCCGCCAACAGCATCCGGGAGGGCGAGTCGATCGCCGGTCCCCTCAAGCGGAGCGGAGATTTCCCGCCCATCGTGACGCACATGATCGCCGTCGGCGAGCGCAGCGGTCAGCTCGAGCAGATGCTCGAGAACGTCGCGCGCGCGTACGACACTCAGGTGGAGACGCGTGTGCAGGCCCTGACGAGCCTCCTCGAGCCGCTGATGATCGTGATCATGGGCGGCGGCGTTGGCTTCATCGCATTCGCGATCCTCATGCCTCTCATCCAGATGAACGAGTTCGTCGAGTAGGGAAGGCTTCGAAATGGGCGCCAGGCGAGACGAGCTCAGGGTCTTCTTTCCGTGGGAGAGGCGTCGCGGCGTGGCCTCGCTGTTCATCCGCGCGCGCGCCCGGCAGATCCTCCTCGTTCTCGTCGCTGTCGGCGGGTTCGTCTTGCTGCACGGCTACGAGCATCGCGTGCGGTGCGTGCGCGCGACGCGGGCCACCATCGCGACGGCGTCGAGCGCGCTGTCGGCGTGGCGCGCGGACCACGATCGCACCTGCCCCGGCTCGCTGGCCGATCTGGTCGCCGCCGGCTACCTGGCGGAGCTCCCGCGCGACGCGTGGGGGCGCGTCTTGCGGGTGACGTGCCCCGGGCGCAAGGACCCGCGAGGGTTCGACGTTTCGAGTGACGGGCCGGACGGCGAGCCGGGTGGGCTCGACCGCGTGGAGTAGACCAGGGAAGGGACTCGAAGGAGCAGGCAGATGCGATCCATTCGAAATGTCGGTGCCATTCGCCGCGCGGCGGCTCGCGGTTTGACGCTGGTGGAGCTGGTGATCGTCATCACGATCATCGGTGTGCTCACGGCGGCCATCTCGATCGGCGTGATGTCGGCCAAGAAGAAGGCGGACATCGGGACCACGAAGACCGCGTGCGACACGGCGCGCGGGGCCTCGGTCATGTGGAGGAGCTCTCACCCCGGCGAGGACTGCCCCACGATCGAGCAACTCAAGCAGGAGAAGCTCCTCGGTTCGGACTTCAACGTCAAGGATCCTTGGAACAACCCGCTGAAGCTCACGTGCGACAGCGACGAGATCACGTGCACGACGGCCGGGCCGGACCGCAAGGAGGGCACCGACGACGACATCCGCGTGCCGAAGGGCGACACCGCCTCGGAGAAGTAGCTCCTTGCAACCCACGACGAGATCTTGCCCAAGCCAGACGAGGGGCGCGCGCGCGTCCCGTCGCGGGCTCACGCTCATCGAGATCATCGTCGTGGTGACCATCATCGCCCTCGTGACCGGCGTCGCGGCCATGGGTTCGATGCAGCTGCCGACGGCCCGCCTGCGCCGGTCGGCGACCATGATCACGAGCGCCATCAAGGTCGCCTACACGCGGGCGACCGCGACGTCGCGCCCGCTGCGTCTGGTCTTCGACGAAGACCGCCAGAAGATCTGGCTGGAGGAGACCGACGTCCCCATGCTCGTCCAGGTGAAGGATCTGGCCCGCACGGGCGGCGCGGACCCGGTCACCCAGGCGGAGCGAACGGCGGTCGAGGAGAGCGAGGGGGCGCTCAAAGGTCCGAAGGTGGCGCGGCCCCGGTTTCACCCCATCGAGGTCTACGGGTTCGGAGACGTCGAGGAGGGAAAGGGGGGCAGGCCCCTCCAGAAGGGTATCCAGTTCCGGGCCGTGCAGACGACGCACGACGAGTCGCCGCGGACCTCCGGGCGCGCGTACTTGTATTTCTGGCCGGGGGGGCGCACCGAGCGCGCGTCGATCCAGGTGCGCATCGGCGACAGCGAGGAGGACTCGCGAACGCTGACCCTGGTCGTCGCGCCGTTGACCGGCAAGGTCACGGTGAAGCCAGGCCCCGTGGACCTGCAAGTGCCATCGGAAGACTCGTTCGACCGAATGGACACGGGGTTCTGAGCCATGCGAAAGGTACGCGCCTTCTCGCTCCTCGAAGTGATGTTCGCGGTGGCGCTCTTCGGCGCCGTGGTGACTGTCATCCTCTCGGCGCAGGCGGGGCTCGTCGCGGGCAACAAGAGCGCGGCCAACATGGGCCAGGCCACGGCCATCGGGCGCTGCAAGATGGCCGAAGTCGAAGAGAAGCAGATGCGCCTCGGCTTCCCCGAGATCGAGGAGAAGGACTCGAGCACGTACTGCTGCGACGACAAGGAGGTCCCTGGCTTCTCGTGCGAGTGGCGCGTCGAGCGCGTCACGCTTCCGGAGGCCACGTCGCTCGGCGGCGACGCGGGGCTGTCGTCGCTCCTCGGCGGGGGCCTGGGGCTGAGCGGGGACGGCGGCGCGGCCCCCGCGGCGTCGGGAGCGGTGCCGAGCCCGATCGGAAGCGTCCTGGTCAACCCCGCCGGGGGGGCCGCGCTCGACTTCGACTCGGGCCTCGCGATGATGGGTCAGTCCTTGAACCAGATGGCCGGCGGCGCGGGGGCCTCCGGTCTTCTGTCGATGGTCTTTTCCCTCGTCTATCCGTCGCTCAAGCCGCTGCTCGAGACCGCGATCCGACGCGTCACGGTGACCGTCCGGTGGAAGGAGGGGGTCGCGGATCGCGAGTTCACGCTGATGCAGTATCTGACCAACCCGCTGCGCGCGGGACTGCTGGCCGGACTGCAG
>DATGJA010000370.1:0-4177 GCA_035295445.1 Polyangiaceae bacterium
CTCGGCCGGCGACCTCGTCGAGGTGCAAGCGGTGCTCGGCCGGCCCCACGCCCTCTCCGGTCTCGTCGTGCGGGGCGATCAGCGCGGCCGAACGCTGCAGTTTCCGACGGCCAATCTTGCGAACGTCCCCGAGATCTTGCCGCCCAACGGCGTCTACGCGGTGAGGGTCGACCGTCTCGACCCCGCCGGCGCGAGCGCCGTCCCGCTCGCCGGGGGCGTGACCAACATCGGCACCCGGCCGACCGTGGGCGGCGGCGCGCGGACGATCGAGACGCACCTGTTCGACTTCTCGGGGGATCTCTACGGCGCGCTCCTTCGGGTCCACCTCGTCGCGAGCCTACGCTCCGAGCGCAGGTTCGCGTCCCTCGACGAGCTCAAGGCCCAGATCGCGCGAGACGCCGCCGACGCCCGAGCCAAGCTCGCGTGAGCGCGCCCTTGCGTTCGACGGCGCGCTGCCTCATGACTGCCTGCGCATGGACCGTGCGAAGCTAGAGCGGCTGGATCGCGACGTGCTCATCGCCCGCGCGGAAGCGGCCGGGGTGACACGGGCGCGCGTCTTGACGCGTGCGGAGCTCGTCGACGAGCTGATCTTGCGCAGCGACCTCGATCGAAACGACAAGGACCGGTCGCGCGGCCTCTTCGGTCGCGCGCGCGACCTCCTCGCCCGCGTCGTCGAGCGGGGCTTGAACCTGCCGGACGCGGCGGATCGCATCCGCGCGATGGGCGGGACGCCCCCGTCGCTTCGCTCGAGCGCCCCCGCGGTCCTCCCGACAGTCACGCTCGCCGAGATCTACACGGCGCAAGGTCACCGTGATCGAGCGATCGAGACGCTCGAGCGCGTCCTCTCGCGCGAGCCGGACCACGCCCCCGCGCGTGGCCTGCTCGCGCAGCTGCGCGACGCTGGATACGCGATCCCGGAGCCGCGGCTGCCGCCCGAGAAGGACGTCGAGGAGATCGTCCCCGAGACCGCGACGGAGCCCGAGGAGGGGGCGGAGGATCAACTCCCGACGCTCCCCGTCCCCTCGAGTCTCGCGGCGCCCCGCGTCCGCACGCTCGAGCGAAGCGAGAGTACGGACGACGCACATGAGCGACTGGACGAGTGCGTGGCGTTGCCGATCGATGCGACGACGACGTTCGTGCACTGGGCCGTGGCCGCGTCCACGCCGCGGAGGGACCCGAGGGGGCGTCCCGTGATCCGCGTCCTCGTGGTGGTCCCGACGTGGGACGGGCCCAAGTCGCACGTGCGCGATCACGAGGTGTCCGGTCGGAGCGGCGAGCTGGTCGTGCGCGACCTGCCGGCGGGCGCCGTCGTCCGGGTCGCCGTCGGCCTTCGCGAGGGGGACGCGTTCCGGCCGGTGGCGCACTCCCCTGCGCTCTCCGCCCTCGCGCCGGCATGGCCGCCTGGGGCCGATGGGCTCTTGCGGTGGACGCCCGCCGGCACCCTGCCGCTCTCTCCCGGCGATCGCGACGCGGCGGCGATCGACCGAGCGCTCGCGCGTGCTCGGTCGGTACCGCTGGAAGAAGCCTAGTCCCGCCCACAAGAAGTCCTGCCGGTCATCAGGCGCCGCGGCGCGGCCAGCTTCGCCGGGGCGGTCCTAAGTCGCTTTCCTCACGAGTTGGCGGCGGCTCTTCAACTGCCCGGTTAGACCACGTCGAACGGGTAACCGCCGTCGACGTAGGCCTTGCTCGCCACGGCCTTTCGCAGCTCGTCGTCGTTCTTGTCGACGGCGGTGACGGTCTGCGCGAGGCGCAGCTCGGCAGACGCCACGAAGATGCTCGTCAGGTCGATCTCGCGTTTCGCGCCCTCTTCACCGCGCCGCTCGACCGCGCGGGTCGCGCGCGAGATGCACGCCGCGATCGCATAGAGGTCGATCGCCATGTCCGCCATCCGTTTCTGCGTGTACTGCATCTCGGCGATGTCGCGCCCGTGCTTGCGCAGGACCTTGTCCGCCCCGCGGGCCAGCTCCTGCACGTACTCCTCGAAGACGACCGCCTCCCGGTTGAGGACCGGATGGTGCCGGGTCATCCGCGCCCTTCCGAGCGCTTCGCGCGCCTTGCGGATGGCGAAGTCGCTCAACAAGCCGAAGCCTTTGATCGGCTCTCGCATCGCCCTCGCCACGTCCGCAAGCTCACGCCCCGGCCCTTGCATGCCGCTCAGCGCGATGAAGGCCCGCAGGATCTCGTTGGTCCCCTCGAAGATGAGGTTGACGCGCGCGTCGCGCATGAGACGCTCGTAGGGATACTCCGCCATGTAGCCGATCCCGGCGGCGATCTGCAGCGACTCGTTGACGACCCGCCAGCACGTCTCGCTCCCCAGCACCTTGCAGATGGCGCTCTCGACCGAGTAGTCGCTGATGCCCCCGTCGATCATCCCCGTGGTGAGATACGTGGCGCACTCGAGAGCCCACGTGTCCGCCATCATCGTCGCGATCTTGTCCTTGAGGAGCCCGAACTCCCCGATGGGCCGGCCGAACGCCCGCCGCTCCTGGCACCGCTCGACCGCCAGCCGGATGACGCGCTTGCACAGGCCGACGCAGCCGCTCGCCAGGCCGAGGCGCCCACTGTTGAGCACCTCCATCGCGACCTTGAACCCGCGCCCGGGCTCCCCAAGCACGCTGCCGGCCGGCACGTGCACGTCCTCGAAGAAGACCTCCGTCGTCGAGCTGCCCCGGATGCCGAGCTTGTGCTCGTTCGACCCCGTCTTGACGCCCCAGCCGCGCTCGACGAAGAACGCCGTGATCTTCGGCTTGATGCCCTCCTCCGGGGGCGACGTCCGCGCGAACACCGTGAAAGCGTCCGCGATGCCGCCGTTCGAGATCCAGATCTTCGATCCGTTGAGGATGTAGCTCCCGTCCGGCTGCCGATCGGCGTGCGTCTGGATCGCCGCCGCGTCGCTCCCGGCTCCCGCTTCCGTCAACGCGAACGCAGCCACGAGCTCGCCCGTCGCGAGGCGCGGCAGGTAGCGCGCCTTCTGATCCTCGGTCCCGAACAAGAGGAGCCCCTTCATCCCGATGGACTGGTGCGCCCCAACCGTGACCGCGACGCTCGCGTCGAGCCCGCCGATCTCCTGCATGACGCGCGCGTATGCGGTGTTCGTGAGGCCGAGCCCGCCGTAGGCCTGCGGGACCAGGAGGCCGAAGCAGCCGAGCTCCTTCAAGCCGGCGAGGACGTCGTCGCCGATGCGCGCTTCGCGGTCGATCCGTGGCGAATCGACCCGGCTCTCGAAGAAGCGCCTCAGACTGTCGAGCATCGTGTGTAGGGCCCCCGCGTCTGCTGCCGGGAGCTCGGGCCAAGGAAAAATGAGGCCCTCTTCGATGGCGCCAAAGAAGAGGCTCTTCATGAACGACTGCTCCCTCATGACTCGCGCTCCATCTGGGCCGACCATGGCATGTTTTCGTCGTCCGAGCTTCGATTCGGCGTTGCCGCGGTCGAGGCGGGTTGCTAGCCAATGAGAAGGACGGATCTACGTGTGACCTTGCGCCTCGAGAAGCTGAAGGATGCGTTGGAGCGCGCGCGCGCGACGCGCGGCGTGGCGCTCATGGGCGTCTGCAACGTCACGCCGGACTCGTTCAGCGACGGGGGTCGGTACCTCTCTTACGAGGCCGCGCGGGCTCGGGTGGATCAGCTCGTGGCCGAGGGGGCCGACGTCATCGACGTCGGGGGCGAGTCCACGCGCCCCGGGGCGCCTTCCGTGCCGGCGGTCGAGCAGTTGTCGCGGGTGCTCGAGGTCGTCCGCTACGCCGCCTCGCGGGCGTGCGCCTCCATCGACACGACGGACGCCGAGGTCGCCGCGGCCTGCCTCGACGCGGGCGCCTGCGCGGTGAACGACGTGTCGTGCCTGCGCAGCCCCGCCCTGGCGGAGGCAGTCGCGGGTTCGGGTGCGGCGCTCGTCCTCATGCATGCCCGCGGGTCGCAGAAAGAGATGGCCGGCTTCAGCCAGTATCCCGAAGATGGGTACGGGGACGTCGTCCGCGAAGTCTGCGCCGAGTGGGAAGAGGCCGCGGCGCGCGCGCGTGGGCTCGGCGTGCCCGCCGATGCCCTTCTCATGGATCCGGGGCTGGGGTTCGCGAAGAACGCTCGACACAGCATGGATCTGCTGTCGCGCCTGGACGAAATCGTCGCCGCGGTCGGGGCCCCCCTCGTCGTCGGCGCCAGCCGCAAATCGTTCCTCTCCGCG
>DATGJA010000371.1:0-6158 GCA_035295445.1 Polyangiaceae bacterium
AACCAGAGCCCCCGCGCAACCAGAGCCCCCGCGCCAACCAGAGCCCCCGAACCGGGTTCGCCAGAGCTAAACGGAGAGCCGACCGCGGAGAGACGAACCCGGAGAGAGGGTCAACCCCGAGAGCCGAACCGGGTTAGCTCCAGTGGGCCGCGCAGCAGAGCCGAACCGGGTAACCCGACGGACGGAGAACCGAACCGGGTTAGTTCAAAGGTGAAAGGTGAAGCCAGATCAGGCGAGGAGCCAGTAGGTCCCGTAGGGATCGGTGGCCGCACTTCGCGTGAGAGGAACACCCGGGCGTCCAGTGATCACCCGAGGAAGAGCCTCCGGACCTGCCTCCGAGGGCGGACGGGCCTCGTTGCTCAGCCACCACCTAACGGCGTCTCGCCGACGGCCGGCTGAAAAGGGTGTTTGCGCGTGGATTCCTTGACGTTCTGGCGGTGGCTTACCCGGCCTCGGTGTTCGGCGCACAGTCGGCGGCGTGATGCACCCGCATCCACCAGGTGCCAGCAGGGAAGACGACAGTGCGGTCTCCCGCCTTCCAGCCATCGAGTGCGCGCCGATAAGCCATGCGAAAGGCCCTTTGGAGCCGCACTAACATTCCGCGTGCAGCCGGGTTTTTCGCAGCGATGGTAGGGACGCGAACATTCTTGGGCTCGCACGAGTGCGCGCGCTCGACGAAAGACCGGGCCAGCACGGCAGCCCTCCCCAGAAATCGACGGCCTTCGGCGCGCATTTTCCAGTGCGCGCTTCGAACCTTGTTGGCGACGGCCGTGCTTACGTGCTCCACCCACTGCCGTGCCGACCAAGTCGCGGTCGGTGCGGGGGGGTGTACCCGCAGACGGACCGTTTCGGGGCAGGCCCCTGCTCGGAAGTATCCGCCCGGTCGGGCGACCTCGAGCTCGCCGGGACGCCAGGCGGAAAGTCCCGGCCATCCGTCCGGCTGCTCCACGAGGCCCGCCGCGACGGGGTTGACGGCTACGTAGGCGATCTTGTCGACGACATCGTGCTCGTCCGCGAGAAGAATCGCGCTGCACGGCTCCGCGCTCCAGAGGTTTTCCCACTGGCCTTGCGACGCGTTCATGGCCTTTGCGCAGAATCGGTGGAGCTCTCGCAGGAAGTTGGGTAGCTGGCCCTGCAGGTCCGTCACGACCAGATGATGATGGTTGGACATGAAGCACGCTGCGTGCAGAACCACCCCCGTCTTCTCCACGGCCAAGGCGAGGCAGTACGCGAGGATGTGCGTCGTTTCGGGGCAAGGCCGGAGCCGGAAGGTGCGCTGATAGCATCGGCGCGTAATGAGATAGGTCGCGCCGGGAACGACGCGTCGAGGTGGGGCCATGGGTTGCTGCGGGACAACTACGCAGGTGACGTGCCGCGCCGCGATCCGAGCAACTTCGCGTCCATACGCTCGCATCGATGGCGTCCCGCGACGACTGGAGGTGTCCACGAACAAGGTGCTGCCCGACAACGAGGCGCTGCCCGACTGACATTCCCTCAACGACATCCCGACAGCACCCCCAACGAAGCAGCCTGCGCCTCAACGCAAAAACGAACCTCAAAACCGCCTTCCTCGGAACCCACCAAAACGAACCGGGTAAACCACCAAAACGAACCGGGTTAGCCCGTGGCCGACCAAAACGAACCAGGTTAGCCCGTGGCCGGCCACCACGTGCGCCTTCCTCGGAACACACCAGAGGGCGACCGCCCTCCGCCGTCCGGCCGCGACCGTTCGACTTCAGCGCTACAGAAGGTGGCCGCGCCCGCGGCGCCAGCGCTGGGCCCTCACTTCCCCGTGAGCGCCTTCGTAAGGGCCGCGCCGGCACCGCCCACCTGTTGGGCGGCCAAGGCCAGGACGGCCGAGCGAAGGTCGGAGCGAACCAGGTTCGCGGCATCCGCGAGGGCCAGACCCGCGGCGAGCTCACGAACGTACGGCGTCCACGGTGGCACCGGCCCATGCCCGCTCAATCCTCCCCCATCGACCGTGACGCCCCAGGTGACCCACGTGGCGTTCGCCGCGGATGGGATGTGCCCTGGCGCAATCGTCTCGACGCAGCAAGAAGCGCAGAACAAGACCAGATCGGCCGATGCGACGTTGTCACCCGGATCCACCGCGCGAATCTCGGTGCCTCTACCGGTGTTCGTCACTTGAACCGGCGAATCGACCCAGGCGCCGCTCCCCCCGACCGGTTGATATTGGATGGTCACACTCCAACGGGGTCCGTCCGCATGCACCGAGGAGCCCAGCGGTGTCCCCGGGTACACCCCGTTGCCCTGCGCCGCCCCGGCAATCACGAACCGCATCGGCGGCGCATCGATTCCCCCGGCAAGGGGGTCCACTTGTGTGATCGAGACATCTCGGCAGCCGCAAAAGAAGATGGCCATGATCGATCTCCAGTTCGGGAAGGCGAAAGTAGGAACCTACCCCTCCTTGGGTGCATGCCGCGAAGACGACGGCATCGCCATTTCCGTCGATTGCATCGGTGGCCCGTGGCCTCCGTGCAAGCAACCCCCCCGAACCCTGCTACGCTGCCGGCCCGTGCCCGCCCCGGGAAGCGACGAGACCGCGGACGACGACACCCTCACCGATACCTCCGAACCCGCCTCGGTGCGCGGGCTCGAGGCCATGGCGCCGCACCTCTTCCTGGTGCTCGAGTGCTCCCGCCCCGACGCGGGCGGCAGCCGGCACATGCTCCGCGGGGTTGAGCAGGTCGTCCTCGGGCGCGGCCGCGACCGCCGAGCGCACCGGACCGGCAGCCGCGGCCAGCGCATGCTCGAGATCCGCGTGCCCGATCCGCGCATGTCGGTCGTGCACGCGCGCCTGGTGCGCCACGGGATCCACTTTCACCTCGAGGACGCCGGGTCGTACAACGGGACGCGCGTCAACGGGGCGCGCGTGGTCGGCCCGACGCGGCTCGAGGACGGCGACCTCGTCGAAGCGGGCCACACCTTGTTTCGCTACCGGGCGGTCGTCGCGATCCCGGCGAAGGTGCCCGCGGACCTGGACTCTGCGGGATCGACCGACGAGACGCTACTCCCCACGCTGGACCCTTCGCTCGCCGGTCGCGTCGCCCTGCTGGCGCCGCTCGCCAAGTCGACGTCCCCGCTGCTTCTCATCGGCGAAACCGGCACCGGCAAGGAGCTCCTCGCCCGCGCGATCCACCGCGCCTCTGGCCGGCCCGGTCCGTTCGTGGCCGTCAACTGCGCCGCCCTGCCGTCTCCGCTGGTCGAGTCCCAGCTCTTCGGCCACGTGCGCGGCGCGTACACGGGCGCCACGGGCGACGCGTCCGGATTGGTGCGCAGCGCGGACCGCGGAACGCTCCTGCTCGACGAGGTCGGTGATCTGCCGGCGGCCGCCCAGGCCGCGCTGCTTCGGGTGCTGCAGGAGCACGAGGTCATCCCGGTCGGCAGCGCCCGCCCCGTCCAGGTCGATCTTCGTGTCGTCGCGGCCACGCACCGCCCCCTCGCGGCGCTGGCGGCGCGCGGTGGGTTCCGCCGCGATCTCTACGGCAGGCTGGCCGGGTTCACGTTCGAGGTGCCGCCGGTTCGGGAGCGGCCCGACGACATCGGCCTGTTCGTGGCGGCGTTCGCGTCCAAGCGCCGCCTTCGCATCGCGCCCGCGGCCGGCCGCGCGCTCCTGCGGTATTCGTGGCCGCTCAACGTGCGCGAGCTGCACCACGCGCTCGACGTCGCGGCCACGCTCGCGGGCGATGAACCGATCCGTCTCGCGCACCTGCCGAAGGAAGTCACCGCGGGCGTCCCGTCCACCGAGGGCATGCCTCCGCCCGACGATCTCGACGAGCCGGCGCGCGAGGACCTCGTCGCGATGCTCGAGCGGCACGGCGGGAACGTGAGCGAGGTCGCGCGCGAGCTCGGCAAGCAGCGTCGCCAGGTGCAGCGCTTGCTCGTGCGCCTCGGGCTCGACCCCGGGACCTACCGGCCCAAGTAGCAGCGGCGCGGCGTGAAAACGACCTTCACGGCCCGCCCTCGATCCCGACGCTCGGCAAGATGATCGGGCTCTGCGTGCGCGGGACCAGGCCGACTGCCGGCACGTCGTCTTCTCCCGTCGGCTCCGCCTTGTCGAGCGTGTTGAAGCAGTCGAGCGTCCCTGCACGTAGTCATAGGGAAGGCCTCTCCGCCACGGCGCCACCCCCGGCAGCGCTTCGATCGCGCGGAACGGATCGCCGAAGGCCCCCGGGACGAAGCGCGTCTCGCGCGTGCGGGCGCCGGCGCGCGCGCTCACGTTGCGGGAGGAGGCATCGGGAGCGTGGGAGACATGTCGTGTCTCAACGCTGCACATGGCCGTGCGCGCGCGGGTCCGTCGGTCCGCCCAGCGCGTTTTCAAGCCCGCCATCGTCCGCATGCTCGAGCGAAGCGAGAGATCGGACGAAACACCCGAACGCGTCCGCATGCTCGAGCGAAGCGAGAGATCGGACGAAACACCCGAACGCGTCCGCATGCTCGAGCGAAGCGAGAGATCGGACGCAGGACACCCCTACGGCGCGCAGCACACGGTCGCTTCGCTGGCGAGCGAGACGCCCTGCGCCGTCGACCCGGACGCCTGACACGTCACGTTCGTGGGGGGAGCGGGCGCAAAAGTATACGATTTGTAGGTCTGGTTCTGCTGGTAGATCGGGTCGCAATGGCCGTCGGCGACGACGGCGTACGGCATCTTCTGCTTGCACGCCCCATCGGGGTAGAGCGAGACCGTGCCCGTGCACCCGGCGCTCAACGTGCAGGTGGTGCAGGTCGAGCAGCTCACCGCGGCGCCGGTCCCCACGAGGTGCCGGTCGGTCATCGGCCCCGCGGGGCACGCGGCCTCTCCCGCGGTCATGATGCACGCCTTGAACGGGGCGGGGATCGGGCAGGCTCCCGCGTCGCATGCGTTCCCTTCGGGCAGGCACCCGAGGCTGTGGGCGCCGTACGTCACGCCGCTGCCGGTCGGTTTCCCGTCGGCGGTGCACGTCCCTCCCGTCGCTGCGGGCAGCGTGTACTTCAAGTCGAATCCGGCGTAGGAGCCGGGGAAGAGGTCCGTCCCGCAGCCGCCGTCGGTCACGTGGAGCGGCGTCGTTCCGGCCGACGCCATGACCGAACACGTCCCCGCGCCCGACGAGCTGCTGTTGTCATAGTGCACGTCGATGGGCGCGTCGCAGCTCGGCGGCTGGATGACGTTGCACCCGCCGCAGGTGCAGGCCCCCGCGCCCGCGCTCGGACTCTCGACGAAGGCCGTGGCGGGGCCAAAGCCCGCGGGGCACGCTGCCGTCGTGGACGAGGGCATCGGCAGGAACGCGACGGGCGTCCACCCGTTGGGAGTGACCAGGCACGGTCCGTTGCACGGGCCGGTGTCGGGCGGCCCGGCGTCCGGCACCGTGGCCTCCGCGAGCGTTCCGCCGTCGGCCGACGTGGCATCCACAGTCGCGGCACCGTCGTTGAGCATCGGACCGCCGGCGCCCCCGTCGGCTCCGATCAGGTCGGCGTCGGTGCGATCCGGCGGACTTTTCCCGGGGGGGCTCGTGGCCTCGACCGGGGTCCCACCGTCGGCTCCCGCGCCTCCGTCCGGCGACTCCAGGCCGGCCTCGGACAGGGAACAGTCGAGCAGGGCACCGCAGGCCAGAAACACCCCCCCGAGCAGGAGGTACTTCGAAAGCAAGGACCGCACGTGCCCAACCATAACGCCCGAGCACGCTGGCTTCGCGGCGCGCGAATCGCGAGACGTGAAATGGATCCCACACCCACGTCTCGTGTAGCTTCCCGCCGCGCGGGATTTTTCTGTCAGGCCATCGCGGGGCGAAATGCCCACGCGAAACGCGGATCAGCGGTGTCGCTCGCGCTCCTCGGCGATGTCCTCTTGCACCGCCTTGACGAACGGATCGACGGGGGGAGGCGACGCCGGGATATCTGGGGCGACCGGCGCAGCGGGTGCGGCCGCAGGCGCGGCTGGTCGCGCCGGGGCCGGCGACGCGGAAGCGGCGGCGGAGCTCGTCGTGTCGGAGGTATCCTCCGGGGCCGGAGGCGTCGCGGCGGCTGCCACGGGCTTGGCAGCCGCGAAAGGGGCGGCGACGGCGGTCGTGCGCAGTACGGGGGGTGCGGCGCTGGCCGGCGTCGTCGCGGACCCTTGGGCCGCCGCGACCGGAGGGATCGCGACAGCCACCGGCGTGTTC
>DATGJA010000372.1:0-12402 GCA_035295445.1 Polyangiaceae bacterium
ACCTGCGCGCCGCTCGCGATGTAACCTCGGTGGTCGTCCTCCGATGGCGCCGACCACGGGGATCGGCCTGCTGGTCCTCCTCGCATGCGCGTTGACCGCGTCTCGCGGTGGGGCCGGCAACGCGGTGACCTGGACGGCCCACGTCGGCGAGGCGTCGGTGGCCTTGCCCTCGGGGCTCTTTAGCGGTCGGGTGCTGCCGACCGCCGGCACGCGGTGGCACTGCATCGCCGACAAGCTTCTGCGCCAGGACGCCTCAGGCAACACGTTCAGTACCCTTAGCGTCCGCTGTGACGACGGCGAAACTACCGTCATTGCCTCGGCGTCCTGCGCGATCGGCGGTCGTGACGAAAGACAGCTCTCGTTCGAGCTCGCGGAAAGAGCGGGCAACGTGCGGAACGCCATCCGTGCGGAGTGCGCCGGTGGCTACTGAAGCCAGCCCGATGTCTATCGGGCGGGATAGCGGTCGACTTCGTAACTTCTGTCGCCGACGAGGTGCATGACGATGGCCACCTTGCCGTGGCGTCCGGACTTCTCCGCGCACCGCATTGCGTTCGCGTGCGACAGTCCACGCCGACTTCCCGTCACCGCAGTGCCGTCGACGGTGACGACGGCGTAGGCGCGGGCCTCGTCGGTCCACAGGTCCAAATTCGCGTCTTCAGGCATCGCGCGTCGTGTCCTCTCGTACCGGAGTCGTTCTCGCTGGTGTCGTGCTCACGATCCGCATTCCTACTCGCACACCTGGACCCTACCCGAGCCCATGTCGAGCTCTCGCCAGGGCGCGCACTGCGTGTGTTCGATCTCGGGCGCCGTGGCCGGGTAAGCCGTCGCCTGAGCACCGTGGTGAGGCATCCGGCCGACGATCGTAATGGTCGGGACGTAGAGCACGGGCGCCTGCTCCAACGTGGGCACTGCCGGAGACGCGTGCGCCGCACCGACCGACGCCGACAGATGCGACGTCGCGACGAGGGATTGAATGGGGCGATTCAGTTCGTATCCAAGGGCCGCTGCCGTACCAAGCCCCGCAATCCACACGGCCACGGTCGCGCCGATCAGAAGTCTCTCCCTTGTCGCCATCATGGCGCTCACCTTTCTCTTCGTCGACGACGGCGAAGGCGGCTCGAGCGGCGTTCGACGGACGCGCAAAGTGCGAAGTGCGCGCTCGGGCCGTCGCCGTCTGCTCGTTGCGTATCTTAATGTAAGCACGATTTGTCCCGTGGCAATGCGGCCGCGGTGGTCCGGGCCGTCGCGCCTACGTCCGTATCGACCTCCGCGAGAGACACTTCGCAAGAACGAGAATTGCGTGGCCTCGTAGTTGCGTTCAAGTGGGCTCGTTGCCTCGGAGCTTGCGGCGACCACCCGAACGAGCGGGTACTCGCCCTTCCGCGGCCCATCCGAGGCGAGTTAGGAGGCAGCCATGGCCACCCGGACCCTGATTCGGTGTTGCGAATACCACCTCGGCCTCTTCGTGGCCGCGGCTTCGGGGCTCTGCTGCAGCGGCTCGGAGCCACTGCGGCAGTTGGGGTCGTCGGGAATGGCGACCTTCCGTTGGACCGTCGAGGAGGCGCTGAACCCCGAGCTATGCGAGCACCACGCTGCGATCAGCGTCGAGATCGACGTCTACACCCGACAGGGCCAGTACATCGAGAGGATCACGAGGCCATGCCCCGCGTTCTCCACCGCCGTGTCGCTGAACGAAGGCGGCTACTCGGCGGAGCTACGGCTCGTCGGCGTCGACGGCTCTACCGTAGCGACGCCGCTCGCCATCCCGTTCGACGTACAACGCGGGCACGCCATCTACGTCGACACCGACTTCGCCAAGATATGCTTTCCCGAAAGCCCCGGAGCCGCGAACTAACGGCGTTGGACGCAGTGCTCGGCTGGGTCTAAGCCTCAACGCCGAGGAGACCGTGCGGGGATCAGGGCCGCTGCTTCGGAGTCGCTGAGCGGCGCCGGCTGTCCGCGTTCGTGCTCCTCCGCTTCGAGCGCGAGTTGGCGCAGCACCGCGCTCGCGATCGCGATCGCGCGCTGAGCGATGCTCGCTGGAGCTTCCGCCGACCGGTAAGCAGACCCGGCGAGCGCATGAGCAATCAACATGAGGCGTTGTTCGTCTCGAGACATGGTGCTGAGAGCAGCGGAAGGCTATCGCGAGGCGAACGGGAGAGTAGCTTCGGGCTCGGCGGGTGTAGAGGAAGGGCTCGACGAGGCGTCCAACCGCTCGGAGAGAAGTGCCGCGAATTGAGGGCCGCCGAGCCCGGCGGATCGAACGGCATCTCGCAGAACGGTCTCTTCGAAGACGGGCACCCGCCGTAGCAGCACCGTCCGCCCCGCGCTGGCGAGCATCACGTGCGAGGGGGATTCCGCCGCTCGGACGAAGCCGGCACGGCGGAAGGCTCGGATGCCGTCGTCCCATGAGACATTGAGCGGAAATGGCATGAAGTCGTCGTCCCAAGCAGGAATCATTCCCGCAGCACGAGCAATACGTTTCTCGAACGATCGAGCAAAGAGCCCTAACCGGAATTGCGGTCTGTTGGCACCTTGCGAAGTCAAGCGGCGCTGGAGGCGCCGTAGCCCTCTTCGCGCCGCAATTCTCCCCGTGTTTGCAAGTCGCCAGCGCACGGTCGCAAGTTGCCCGGCCCGCGCGCAACCTTGCCGGTGGGTCAGGAGACCCAAAGTTCACACACGCAGGACCTCTCCACGGTTGACGAGTCTCGTCCTCCGTAGGCCAGGCGCCTCGAGGAACGCCTCGAGGGCGGCCACGAACCGCGCTGGCTGTTGTCTATGCGGAAAGTGCCCGACGCCCTCGAAGCGCGTGAACATCGCGCCCTCGAGAAGAGACACCGCCTCGATGCCGTGCGCGATTGGAATCAGGGGATCCCTATCGCCCCAGAAGACCGCGATGGGCGGCAGCGAGGCGACCTCGTGCGCGTGGTCGAGGAAATGCCGATGCTGCCCCCGAGCGTTGATCACGTCGCGGACGCTGCGGGAGAACGCGCGCGCGGTTCCGGGCGTCGAGTTGAACTTCGCCAGGATGGCGATTTCCTCGTCCGTGAACGCGCCACCGGCGGCGCGAAGCGCGCGCGTCGTCCCGAACGCCATGAAGGGTTGGCCGAAACGCTCGACCAAGAGCGGAAAGGACGCCCATCGAAGCGAGACGGCCACGTCGCGACCGAGTCCGCCCGCGGACACCAGGCCGAGTCGTCGGACCCGTTCGCGATGCCCGAGGAGCATCCATTGGGCGACGCCGCCACCGAACGAATGGCCCACCAGATCGACCTCGCGCAGGTCAAGTTCTTCGAGCCAGGTGCCCACAATGCCCGCGTGCCAGGCGAGCGTGTAGGGAGCGTCCGGGCGCGACGATTCGCCGTGACCCGGGAGGTCGAGCATCAGGACGCGTCGGGTTCGCGACAGCGCGGATGCGACCGGAAACCACGTGCGGTGCGAATCGCAGAGGCCGTGCAATAGAACAAGCGGCCGCCCGGTGCCGATTTCGTCCCAGTGCAGATCGACGCCACCGACGCGTGCAAACGAGCGGGTCGGCGTCATGACGTCCGGCTTACGTCCAGCTCTGGCCCTACGGACAGGTCGATACGGGAATGCCGATGAAATCAACCACCTGACCGTTCACGGTCGTGTTTGCCGAGCACGTGCCACCGTCCACCATCACGATGTTCGACTCAGCGGGCTCGCACAGGCAGCCCTCAGGCCCTGCATCGGGATTTGTCCTGCAGCACACGGGCGGCCCGGCCTCGACGGCATGCTTCGGGGTCATGACCGGAGCCGAGCAGGCCGCGGGAACGAGGAGAGCCAGGAGAACGCTGACGGGAGCGCGCATCGAGCGGACGTCTTAGCAGCGTGGCACGTCGGGCGCTCGCGCGCTCCGCGGTACCGTCCTCATGCCCCCCGGTAGGAGTCGAATCGAAGGGTGAGCACGCTGACGTTGCCCGCGAGCTATGCCAGCGCGGATCCTCCCTCCACCAGCGTTCGAGCGCGCCTCGCGTCGGTTCCCAAATCCTTGGAATGAACCTAGGCTGCCGCCTCTCGGAGGTCGGTGAAGCTTGCAAGCAAGAATCGTCGCCGCGGGCTGGTTGGTCCTCATCGCAGGCTGCTCGAAGGTCGCGTCTTCCTCGGGGGACGCCGCGTCGTCGACTCCATCGGCCGCCGGATCCGCCGTCGCCGCCTCGGGGCCGGGGTCCGCGCCGCCATCGGCTGCCGACAAGAACCGCTACGAGGTCAAGTCGGGCATCATTCAGATGACCAATTCGATGTTCGAGAACATGGATCAGACGCTCTACTTCGACGACTACGGAGCCAAGCAGGCCGACTTCACCACGATGGATATGAAGGCGTTCGGGCAGACGATCCACAGCGAGCACGTGGACATCGATGCAGACGGGTACCACATCCGGTACGACCCGCTGAAGAAGACGGGCACGCGGCAGAAGGTCGCTCCCGGCGCGGTGCCCTCCGTCGCGCAGGGCATGGCGGGGATCGACGTTCGCCACCTGAGCGAAGAGATGAAGAAGCAGATGAAGGTGGAGACTCTGCCCCCGAAGACCATCGACGGCAAAGAGGCGACGGGCATCTACGCCGAGACGATGGGAATCAAGGTGCGGACGTGGATGTGGATGGGCATCGCCCTCTACACCGAGACCGACATGAGCGGCATGAACCTCGGCCCCGGGCTCGCGGCCAAGCCCTCCAAGAGCGCCAAGACTCCCCCTGCGAAGTCGGCGCCCATCGTGATCGCCGCCAAGTCCGTGCAGGTCGACGTCGCCGTTCCCGAGAGCCGGTTCACCGTGCCGCCCGACGTCAAGATCAGCGACTTGTGACGGAGGCACCGCCGGCGACGGCTACGGCCCGCGTACGAGCGGGCGCCCGTGCGACAGCCACGGCCACGGCACGCCGACCGCGATGAGCGCCAGGGCCACGAGGACGCCGACGAGCACTCGCCGGTGACGGTCGCGGTCGGCCGGTGCGCGCTTTCCGAGCGCCCAGCCCGTGTGCACGGCGATCGTCGCGAGCAACATGCCCGTCGGGTGCTCCACCGCGAAGAAGCGCAGCGGAGCCACCGCCATGGACGCGTGAAAGTCCGCGAGAGACTTGGGCGTGACGGGGCTCAGAAAGAGGTAGAGCACCAGCCCGAGCAGCACCTGCGCGTCCATGCACGACAAGAGCGCGACGCCCGCGCGGCGATCCCACGCGCCCCACGGCCGCCCTCGCGTCAGTCCCATCGCGCTCCGAACGACGACCATCGCCCCCGTCGCGAGGATCGCCCAGCGGAGCAACGAGTGAAACAGCAGTGCGGACGCGTACGGCATGGGCCAATCACCGATCTGCGATCATTGCGTTCGGATCCTACCCCGAGAGCTCCTCGAGCGAGCGCCCTTCGGCCGGCTCGGCCAGCCGCGCGGCGATCCCGGCCGCGCCGATCATGCCGGCGGACGCGACGAGGTACGCGGTCACCAGCGCGCGTCGATTCCCGCCCGCCACGATGATCCCGAAAATGACCGGCGCGATGGCGCCGACCAGCGTGGCTATCGCGTAGAAGAACGCGATAGCCATGGCGCGCAGCTCCACCGGAAAGAGCTCGCTCACCGTGAGATACGCCGAGCTCGCCGCCGAGGACGCGAAGAAGAACACCACGCACCACGCGATGGTCTGCGTGGTCGCGTCGAGGTAGCCCTGGCCGTAGAGCAGGCCGGTCGCCGTCAGCAGAACGCCGGATGCGGCATAGGTCGACGGGATCATCCATCGCCGGCCCCACCGATCGAAGAGTGGTCCGAGCACGAGCGGGCCGAGAAGGTTGCCGAGCGCGAAGGGCAGCATGTAAAACCCGACGCGGTCGGGCGGTACGTCGTAGTCGTGTCGCAGGATGAGCGCGTAGCTGAAGAAGATGCCGTTGTAGAAGAAAGCCTGCGACACCATCAACGCGAGCCCGAGAATCGTGCGGCGGCGGTGCTTCACGGCGAGCACATGGGCGATGTACGCCCAGCTCACCGACCCGGTCACGCGCACCCGGACGGGGACCGCCGGAAGCCGCGCGCGCGGACCCTCGGCAGCCCGCTCGATGGCGGCGATCGTCCGCTCGGCCTCCTCGTGGCGACCGTGCATGACGAGCCAACGGGGGCTCTCGGGGACGTGACGCCGAACGAGCAGCACGCCGAGGCCGAGGGCGGCGCCCAGGCCGAACGCCAGGCGCCACCCCACCGTCGCGGGCACCCGGTTCGGGTCGAGCAGGAACGTGGTGAGCAGCGCGGCCGCCGCGGCACCGAGCCAGTAGCTCCCGTTGACGGCCAGGGCCACGCGGCCACGCACCCGAGCGGGGACGAGCTCGTCGATCGCGGAGTTGACCGCCGAGTACTCCCCCCCGATCCCGCCGCCCGCGAGCAGGCGCATCGCCAGAAACCACGCCGCGCCGGTCGACGCCCCGGTGGCGGCGGTGGACACGAGGTAGAGCGCGAGCGTCACGAGGACGAGCCTCTTGCGCCCGAATCGGTCGGCGAGGCGCCCGAACACGAGGGCTCCCGCGAGCTGGCCGACGAGGTAGGCGCCGTTGGCGACACCGATGCTGCGCGGGCTGAGGCCGAGGGTATCGGGCTGCTCGAGGATCGGTGCGAGGTTGGCGATGAGGCTCGCCTCGAGGCCATCGAGGAGCCACGTGATGCCGAGCGCCACGACCAAGCGCGTGTGCCAGCGAGACCACGGCAATCGCTCGAGGCGAGGCGGGACGTCCGAGAGCACGACCGGGCCGTCGGGCAACATCGAGGTTTCAGCCTACAGGCTGTAACCTTCAATCGGCGTGCGCCCTCACGAAGTTGAAGGGCAAGCTCAGCGTCGAGCCCGTGGGCCCGGGACGGCCGAACTTGGCTCGCCTGGCGACCTGCACAATGCAATCGACAACGCCCTGCGAAAGTCCGGTGTTGCCCGTGACGCCCACCGCGTCGACCTCGCCGCTCGGGCCAACGCGAATTTCGAGCACGAGTCGCCCGGACTGGGTTGGGTCGGAGTCGAGACCCTTCTGGTAGCAGTGGCGAGCGCCGGGGTGGATCTGACTGCGGATCACCGCCTCGGCGTTTGCCATGGGGACCGTGATCGTCGGCGTGGGGTACTGCACGTCGAACAACGGAATGACGACGCGAGCCGCGCCGGCGATCGAGGCAGCCGGCCGATCGCCCACCGGCCGGAGATCCTGCAAGCTTCCGCGAGGCCCGAGCGGCCCGGAGTCCGAAGGAAGGCGAAGGAGCCCCGGGGCTGCGTTGTCGACGCCCTCGGTCCGGGCGGCCGGCGCACCGAGCTCCACCGGGGCCCCCTCGCCGTCGGCGCTCGCGGCCGCGCCGAGCGCGCGTCCGGGCGCAAGGCCGACCAAGATGGCGATCCGCGTGCGCTCGACGCTGCCGATTAGGTCCTGGACGGTCGAGGGGTCCGGGGTCGACGCATGCGCCTTCGCGCCGCGCGCGTCGGGGCGGGGTGCGGCCGTCGCCGCAGGGGTCTCCGGTCCCGACGTCGACGACGGTTCGAGCTCCGCGCGGCTCTCCACCGGCGGCGGCTCGGGTGCGGTTCTCTCCGTCATGGCAAGCACGCCGGCCGTGATGTCGTCGTCGACCACCGGGTCGGTCCAGTCGCTGTACATGGCGCCGACGAGTCCAAAGTGGACGAGGAAGCTGAACGCCGCGATTGTCGTCAGACGCCAGTCGATCCCGGCAGCAAGACCCGACTTGACGGCGAGAGGCAGCTGGGGCCGCGGTTGCACGGGCGGCGCCGTCACGAACTGAAACAAGAAGGAGACGTCCCCGACGACTACCCTCCCGCGGGCGCGTTCGTCCAGACGCAAACGGTGCGGCACCGGGAGCGCGGCGAGGTCGGTTGCGCCCGACGCGAGCGCGACGCGACCCGACATCCCGCCGACGACGTTCAGTGCGTAGTGCCCATCGACCAGCTCGAACAGCTTGAACTCGGGTGGCGCGTCGCCCGTCGCGACGAACGTGCATCGCTCGGACGCTCCCACCGTGACG
Source organism: Polyangiaceae bacterium (assembly GCA_035295445.1). Lineage (GTDB taxonomy): Bacteria > Myxococcota_A > Polyangia > Polyangiales > Polyangiaceae > Palsa-1150. Next base: position 8,013 of record DATGJA010000372.1, read on the forward strand.
TCGCCGCGCCGCCTGACGATCCGCTCGTCGACGATTCTCCCGGCAACGAGGAGTCCGATCCGCAGAACCCGGGGCCCCGCGGGTGGCGCAAGGGCGCGCATGACGGTCGTCATCCCGCCGGGGCGATCGGTGCTCGAACGCCCGGTGCGTCCTGTCTCGCTCGCAGGAGTCAAAGGAGTCATCGCGAAGCACCTCTTCTCGAGGACGTGACGAAGGCGTGGAGCGCGAGGATGGCCCCGGCTCGGTGAGGACCGACAGCCGGGCGCATCGCGAAGTTCCCGAGAGTCGGCGCGCGCGTCGTGCGACAATCCTGGGCTATGAGGGCACCGATCCCCCGTTCGCTCGCCGGCGGCGCATTCGCGTCCACGATCGCCCTTGTGGCTATCGCCGCGCACGGCCAAAGCAAACCCTTTCCCACGAGCGGCCACTACAAGGCGGGGTTCTTGCCCTCCGCGGCGACGGCGACCGCCGCGATGGCGTCGTACCAGAACTGGAAGGCCAAGTACCTGAAGGGCGACTGCGGAAGCGGCCTCTATCGCGTCGACAACGCGACGGGGGACTCGAGCACCTTCTCCGAGGGGCAGGGCTACGGCATGGTCCTCACGGCCTACTTCGGCGACAAGAGCGAGTTTGACGGCCTCTGGGCGTTCGCCAAGAAGAGCTTCGACTCCAAAGGCGTCATGGGCTGGCACGTCACCTGCGCCGGTCCGGCGTCGGGCGGCGGGACGTCGAACTCCGCGACCGACGGGGACACCGACATCGCCTTCGGGTTGGTCGTCGCCTCGGTCCAATGGGGAGGCCCGTATACGCAGGACGCGATGAACTACCTCGCGACCCTGAAGAGCGTCGACTTCACGACCTGCTCTCCGACCGGGCGCATCGTCCCGACCGCCGGCAGCTGGCAGACCGCGGCCTGCACGACAGGCGACGGGGGCAGCAACACTTCGTACTGGATGCCCGCTTACTATCGCGTGTTCGCGGCGGTGACCGGAGATACGTTCTGGAGCAAGGCGGCGGACGACGTCGTTACCCTCTACGGCCTGGCAGCGGACCCCACGACGGGCATCATCGTCAACGAAGTGGACCAAATGGGCGCACCCGTCTCGGGCCAGACTTACGACTACAACAGCTGCCGGATCCCGTGGCGGGCGGCCCTCGATTACCTTTGGTTCGGCACCCCCGCCGTCCAGTCCGCGATGACCAAGCTCTCGACCTGGGCAAACTCGATCGGTATCACGCACGTCGTCGACGGGTACAAGGCGGACGGAACGGCCACGGGTTCGTACACGGGTCTCAACGCGTTCGTCGGCGGGTTCGCGGTCGGCGCGATGGCCGACAGCCAGGCGGTCGTCGACACGTTCGGCACGTACTTCGTGAGCATCGCGAACGACAACGGCACGTACTACGGCTCCTCCCTGCGGACGCTGTACCTCCTCACGCTCAGCGGAGACCAGTGGAATCCGATGGATAACCTCGGGGACGGCGGCGCCGGTCCGCCCGCAGGCGACGCGGGCAGCGGCCCTCCCGCGGGCGACAGCGGCTCTGCGGCGGGCGGCGACAGCGATGCAGGATCGAGCGGCGGCGGTGGATCCAGCGGCGCGGGCGGCGGGTCGAGCGGGGCAGGCGCCGGGTCCGGCGATTCGGGCGCGAGCGACGCGGGAGGCGAAGCATCGGCGTCGGCCGCGGCCCACAGCGGGTCGGGAGGCTGCGGCTGCCGGGTCGGCGGGCGCAGGCGGCCGCCGATCGGAGCGTCGATTCTGGCGATCGCGGCGTTGGGGGTGGGCGTGGGCCGTCGCCGCGCGTCGAAGCGCGGGACGCGACGCGGTCGTTGAACGTACCCGTATCGGGTCGACCCTCCGGTGCGTCGAATGACGCACGGCGTGCCGTCGCGTTCGGTCGTCTTGGCGTCTTCGGGATCGCGGCCTAGCATTGGCGCCTTGCGGTTGCTCGGCTCTCTCCTCGCGGTCGTCGCGTGTGCGTGCGGGAGCCGGACGGCGCTCGACGTTGCCGCGTCCATCCCGGTGGAGGATGCCGCGGACGACGCGGGACCCGACGTCGCGAGCCCCCCCCTGCTCGTCGCGCCGACGCCCACGTCCACCGGACGCTGCGGACCGCAGAACTGCGCGGGCTGCTGTGATTCGAGCGGGGCGTGCCAGCCGGGACGCGACGAGGCGGCGTGCGGCGAGCAGGGACGCTCGTGCATGAGCTGCAACCCACGCTTCAACGTCTGCGATCCCGATCCGACCAACCCCGATGGTCAGGTGTGCTTCAGCCCGTGCAACCTGAAGTCGTGCAACTTCCTCTGTTGCCTGCCGAACGGGATGTGCGCGCCGGGCGCCGCGGACGACGCTTGCGGAAATACAGGCGCCATCTGCGACGACTGCACGGCACGCGGCCAGACCTGCGTCATGGCGGCGACCGGTCACGTGTGCAACGCGAAGTAGATCGTGATGCGCAGTCGACGATGAGCTGTGGACGCTACGGTAAGCGAGCGCACGTTGGTTCTCGACACTTCCCCGCTGCGCCGGCACCGAGACTACCGGTATCTCTTTGCCGGGCAGCTGGTCAGCGCGCTCGGGAGCAGCGTGACGTACGTGGCGCTGCCCGTGCAGATCTATACGCTCACGGGGTCGTCCGCGGCGGTCGGCCTGCTGGGCGCGGTGCAACTCGTCCCGGTCGCTCTCACGGCGCTTTGGGGCGGCGCCGTCGCTGACGCGATCGACCGACGGCGCCTCCTTCAGTGGGCCGAGGCGCTGCTCTTCGTGGGGTCCGCCCTGCTGGCCGCGAACGCGTCGCTCCCCCACCCGAGCCTCGTCGTGCTCTTCGTCGTCGCCGGGTTCATGTCCGCGGTGAGCGGGTTTCATACGCCCGCGCTCGAGTCGCTCACCCCGCTGCTGGTGGAAGTCGACGATTTGCCCGCCGTGTCGGCGCTCACGTCCCTTCGCGGGACGGTCGCCAGCGTCGCCGGCCCGTCGTTCGCGGGCCTCTGCATCGCGTCGCTGGGGCTGCCGTTCACCTTCGGGCTCGACGCCCTTACGTTCGCCGTCTCGCTCGTCGTGCTCTCTCGGATCCGATCGATTCCGCCGGCCGACGACGCGCAGCCGGCGGGGCTTGCCACGGTTCTTCAGGGTCTCGCGTACGCGGCCAGTCGGCCGGAGCTCATCGGCACGTACGTGGTCGACATGGTGGCCATCACATTCGCCATGCCGACGGCCGTGTTTCCGGCACTCGGCGCGCAGTGGGGTGGCGCCCGCGCGGTCGGCTACCTCTACTCGGCCCTCAGCGCCGGGGCGTTTGCCATGACGCTTCTGAGCGGCTGGACGCGCAATGTCCGACGTCGTGGCGCGGCGGTGGTGCTCGCGGCGGCGGCGTGGGGCGTCGCGATCGCGATGCTGGGGGCGGCCCGGACGCTGCCCGCGGCGATTGGCTGCCTGGCGCTCGCGGGGGGCGCCGACATGATCAGCGGCCTTTTCCGGATGACCATCTGGAACGAGACGATCCCGTCGCGCCTTCGCGGGCGAACGGCGGGCATCGAGCAGCTCTCGTACATGACCGGTCCGCTCCTCGGCAACGCGCGCGCCGGGTTCATGGCGGAGCGCTTCGGCCTCGCGAGGTCGATCGCGTGGGGCGGCCTCCTCTGCGTCGCGGGCGTCGCGGCGTGCGTCCCCGTGCTGCCCGCATTTTGGAGGTACCGTACTCCGCAGGGTGCGCGGCCGGAAGGCGAGTCGATGGGGGCGTGAATGGCCGCGCCGCGTGGCCTCCCCGACGAGGACGCCGCGAAAGCCGAGGCGAGAGCCCGGCGCCGTACCGGCGGTTCACCGACCCACTGCGCTTGACCCGAGGCGCGTCAGCGCCGCGTCGACGCTCTGGAGCATGCGCGCCGCGAGATCCCGCGCCTCGCGGATCCTGCCGTGCATCGCCGCGCTCGGGAGCACGCCGTCGGCGAACCATGACGAGTCCATCTCGAAGAGGAGCGCGCTCCCGTCGAGGTCGGGCACCGGCCCCGGACCTTCTATCTTCAAGAGATCGAAGGCGTCGCGCGACAGATCGGCCGCGCTTCGCATGTGCCGCACGGCGGCGGCGAACGAGCTTTGCTTGGCTCGCCCGCGATCGATCGAGAGGCCCGCGATGTCCCAGGGGGAGCGGCGGGCCGCGTCGTCGAGGAGGGCCTGCGCGCTCATGAGGACGCCCTGCGCTTCGCGAAGCCGCGAGCGCGCGGTCGCTACCCGCGCCACGGGGTCCGCCGGCGGAGAAGGAGCCGCGCGGCGACGACGGACCTCGGCGATCGGTTCTTCGGCGCCGCCGGCCCGACGCATCCGATACGCCTTGAGCACCGGGACGGCGACGACGGCCACGCCGATCGCCGCGGGCAGAACCACGAAGAGGAGGA
>DATGJA010000373.1:0-3542 GCA_035295445.1 Polyangiaceae bacterium
CTCACGTGGAAGCCCCCGCCCCCGCCGCCGCCGTGGAAGCCACCCCCACCGAAGGACGGAGATGCATGGTACGCGGCGCCCCCGGACGGGGCCCCGTGGAACGCGGGGCTCGCTGTGTACGAGCCGTGAAACGCCGGGGACGTGCCGTAACTCGGCGCCGAGGAGGTCCGGGGCGCCCCGAAGTAGGGACGCTCGGCCGGCGCGGCCCGCGCGTACTCGGGCGCGCGCATCGGGGTGGCCACGGATGCGCTTCCGGAGAAGCCCCGTCCGAGCAAGCGGCCCCCGAAGTGCGACTGCGACGCGCCCTCGGAGGCGCCGAGCGTGCGCACGCTGCGCGCCGCGGCGAACGAGGACGGAGCGGCTGCGCGCGCGACTTGCCCCTGGACGGGGTGAGCCCCGAGCGCGACCGCGGTGCCCGGTCGGGCGAAGCTCCGCGCCTGCATGAGGCCCCGGTCGCTCACGGGGGCACGAACGACGGCGGACGTCGACAGATTGAGCGCGGACGGCGGAGGGCCACCCACGCCGGGCCGCGCGACGACGCGACCGCCCACGCTGGGGCTCGCGGGCACCCAGGGACGGGTGTGCGCGCCGATGACGCCGACCTGGGCTCCTACGACGAGGCGCGAACCGACGCCCGGCGCAAAAAGGTTGCCCGTCGCCACGAACCCGTAGGGAGCCACGGGCACGAACCCGAGCCCGACCGCCACGCCGCGACGCCAGCACCACGTGGGCGGCAGCGGGGCCCAGCCGACGTACCCCCAGTCGTCCCAGCCGTAGCGCCACGAAACCCAGGCTCCCGCGTACGCCCGGCCGGGGATCCACTCCCAGCCCACCGGACCCCCGTAGACCCACCGCCCGTAGTGGAACGGAGCCCAACCCCAGTCGTAGTCGCTGACCCAGACATAGTCGTCGTCGTACGCCCAGTGGCCCGCGCTCACGTAAGGCGTGAAGTCCGAGCCGACGACCGACGGCGACGGAACCCAGACCGTCCCGTACGTCGGGTCGTCCGTCCACGATCCGTAGGGCTCGAGCGTCGAGCGAAAATCGCTCAGCGCGGAGGGGTCGGTGTCCGAATACGAGTCGTCCGCGTCGGCGGGCTCGACCGGCGTCTCGTCAGCAACCCCAACCGCGGGCGCGGGCGCGGGCGCCAGCGAAGACGGAGGGGCGGGCGCCGGCGCGGATGCGAGCGCGGGCGGAGGCGGCGTGTAGCCGATCGGCGCTGCCGGTGGCGGCATCTCGGCGTCTTCTTCGGCGCACCCGAGTGCGAAGGGCGCGATCGAGAGGACAGCGACGACGATGGCGACGGTGTAGGGCTTCATGATTCACCTCGAGTGTCGCGAGGCTTGGACGACTGGCCCCTAGAAGTGCAAGCCATGAGCCCGGCCGCCCGGCGCCATTCCCACCGAGGCGAGAGCGCGAGCAAGAGCGCGAGGTTTCATGCCAGGGGCCATCGAGAAGGGAATCAAACCACGAGTTTCGTTGCTGTCCAGTCGCGCCGCCCGCGGGGACCGCAGCAAGTCGCGGACACTCTGCCCCGGTTCATGGAGCGCCTGGGGCGCCGCGGCGCGCCGCTCTTGGTCGGAGCGCCTTGATGGTATGTTGAATCGAGGACCCGTCCGGGGACCGGGCACGACCGGCCTGGACGCGCCGCAGCGTCATCCAACCCGAGGAAGACCATGCCCGAAACGCGCCCTTCCGCCATGACGGACCGAATCGCCGCGATGCAGGATTTCAAGCTCTATCGCGAGCTCCACTGGGAGGGCGATTTCGAGGAATACCTCGGCATCGTTCGCGGCAAGCCGCCGGTGACGCGCAACGCGTACCAGCGCCTTTACGACATGATCATCAGCTACGGAACCGAGGAGTACATCGACAGCAAGAAGAAGCTCACCCGGTACAACTTCTTCAAGGACGAGCAGAACCGAGGCGCCAACGCGATCTACGGGCTCGACATCCCGCTCATGCGGCTGGTCCACGTGCTCAAGGCGGCCGCCGAGGGATACGGGCCCGAGCGGCGCGTCATCCTCCTGCACGGGCCCGTCGGCTCGTCGAAGAGCACGATCGCGCGGCTTCTCAAGCTGGGGACCGAGCTCTATTCGCGCTCGCCGGACGGAGCGCTCTTCACGTTCGAGTGGGTGGGCCTGTCCGGCATCGGCATCGCCAACGGCGACTCGGACCGCTTCCCGAGCCCGATGAACGAGGAACCGCTGCGAATCATCCCGCCCGAGTGGCGCGCCAAGGCCATCGAGGAGCTCAAGCTCTCGAACGACAAGTTCAAGGTGCGCGTCGACGGGGACCTCGACCCGGCGAGCCGGTTCGTCTTCAAGTGCCTGATGCAACGCTACGAGGGCGACTGGGCCAAGATGGTCCGCAACCACGTCAGGGTGCGGCGCCTGGTCCTGAGCGAGAAGGACCGCGTCGGCATCGGGACGTTCCAACCGAAGGACGAAAAGAACCAGGACTCGACCGAGCTCACGGGCGACATCAACTACCGGAAGATCGCCGAGTACGGGTCGGACTCGGACCCGCGGGCGTTCAACTTCGACGGAGAGTTCAACATCGCCAATCGAGGCATCCTCGAGTTCATCGAGATCCTCAAGCTCGACGTCGCGTTCCTCTACGACCTCCTGGGCGCGACGCAGGAGCACAAGATCAAGCCGAAGAAGTTCGCGCAGACGGACATCGACGAGGTGATCATCGGCCACACCAACGAGGCCGAGTACAAGAAGCTCCTGAACAACGAGTTCATGGAGGCGCTCCGGGACCGGACGATCAAGATCGACATCCCGTACATCACGAAGCTCACGGAGGAGATCCGGATCTACGAGAAGGACTTCAACCCGACGAAGATCAAGGGCAAGCACATCGCGCCGCACACGCTGGAGGTCGCCGCGATGTGGGCCGCCCTCACGCGCCTCGAGGACCCGAAGAAGCACAACCTCTCGCTCTTGCAGAAGCTCAAGCTCTACGACGGCAAGGTACTGCCCGGGTACACGCAGGACACGGTCAAGGAGCTGCGCAAGGAGTCCAAGCGCGAGGGGATGGAGGGGATCTCGCCGCGCTACGTGCAGGACAAGATCTCGAACGCGCTCGTGAACGAGGCGGGTGAGGGGACGATCAACCCGTTCATGGTGCTAAACGAGCTCGAGAAGGGCCTCCGGCACCACTCGCTCATCACGAGCGACGAGATGCGCAAGCGTTTCACGGAGGTCATCGGGATGGTGAAGCGCGAGTACGAGGAGATCGTGAAGAACGAGGTCCAGCGCGCCATCAGCGCGGACGAGGACGCGATCAACAAGCTGTCTGGCAACTACATCGACAACATCAAGGCGTACACCCTCAAGGAGCGCGTCAAGAACCGCTACACGGGGCAGGACGAGGATCCCGACGAGCGCCTGATGCGCTCGATCGAGGAGAAGATCGAGATCCCCGAGAACCGCAAGGACGACTTCCGGCGCGAGATCATGAACTTCATCGGCGCGCTCGCCGTCGAGGGCAAGAAGTTCGAGTGGAACACGAACGACCGGCTCCGCCGCGCCCTC
>DATGJA010000374.1:0-2111 GCA_035295445.1 Polyangiaceae bacterium
ACGAGCGCACCGGGACGCGACTCGAACGCGGACGCTCGCTCGCGAGTCGGCCCCGCGCATTCACCGTCGGCGGGCGCTCGATCGCTCCGCGAGAAACGCGCGCAAGCGCTCCCTCTCGTTTGGCTCGAGCCTCTCGCTCAACCATGACTCGAGCAACGGCGCCTCAAAAAAAAGCCTGCGGTCTGGATGGCCGGCCTCCCGGATGAGACGCAGGAACTGCAGCACAGCGCCGGGCGACGTCCTCGACACCATCGCGGCCGTCCGCTCCGTTCGCCCATTGGTCAACGTCATGCGCTGCACGACCCGCTCGCCCGCCTCGGGGGACATCACGGGACACAGCGACCAATCGACGACCGTGATGTGCCGGGGACGATGCCAGGGCATCCGCGCCAGCACCACATCGACTTGGTCGAAGAGCCGGTCGACTTCTTCGACCGTGCTGTACCCGGCGTCGACCGTGATCTCGAGCAAGCGCCCGACCCGGATGACAGCCTCGTTCGTGACCATGTCCCACCTGGAGAGAACGGCCGGTCGATGGATTCTCTTGAGTGGTGGCCCCCGGAACCGACCAGAACCCTCGGCGTATCTCAAAGTCCGGTCCGGTGAGACCGTGAGCGACATGTTGGGCGCGCTACCGCGCGGCCAACCCGGTTTCGCACCCCATGTGGCCTCGCCGACAGGCGCCTCTGAGCACGCGTGGCCGCGCACATGGGGGGCCGGCGTCGAGCGCGATGCGCAAGCTCGGTCTCCGCTCGCACGCCGAGATCGGGCGACTCTTCGCGGGCGAGATGGCGGGCGGCACCACGACCATCTGGCCGCGGACAATCGGCTAACCGCTCGCGGACAAATCTCCCTCTTCGCCAGCGGTCCGGCGGGCGCGCACTAAGGGGTGTCGACGAGCCATCGGGCTCGAAAGGAGATCGGAATGGGCCTTTGGAGGCTTTGTGCCTGGTCGGTCATCGCCACCGCCGCGTGCTCCGGTGGAACCCGCGAGAACGGCGCCCACTCCTCCCCCGCGTCGGACGCAGGCTCGGCCTCCCGCTCCGACGCCGGCAACGACTCGGACTCGGCATCGCCCACGGCCCCGGACTCCGCGTCGGACTCGGCATCGCCGTCGGACGCGAACGGCGACTCGGCGCCGGCTTCCGACTCGCCTTCCGACTCCGACTCCGATTCCAACTCGGATTCGGCCTCCGACTCGGACGCCGCCGCGACCTCCGACGCCGCCTCGGACTCCGCCCCTTCGTGCGCGACCGGTCAGGTGAAACCGAACGAGGTCGTCATGCTCGGCGACTCCTACCTCGACCCGGCCTGGGGCAACGTCGGGCCGACGTTGATGATGGAAGCCAACGCGATGTACCGCCACTACTACCTCGGCGGAGCGTCGCTCGCGTGGGGCAACCCGAACACGCAATTCTTCATCCCCTACCAGTTCGATCCGATGGCGCTGACCGACCCGGCGGTGATGAACCCCTCCGACATCAAGGTCGTCATCATGGACGGCGGCGGCAACGACGTCCTCATCGGCGACACGAGCTGTGAGACGATGGCCCCGCCGGGGAACACGAGCTGCGTGACGACGGTCCAGAACGGGATCGACGAGGCGCAGAGCAAGATGACGGAAATGGCGCAAAAGGGCGTGCAGTCGGTCGTCTTCTTCTTCTATCCGCACCTCGACCCGGCCGGCGGCGGCATCCTGCAGACGCCCTCGCCGGCGGTCAACGAGACGCTCGACTACGCGTACCCGCTGGTCGAAAAGGTCTGCTGCGGCTCCTCGTTCACGTCGAGCCTGACCAACTACAGCTGCTCGGGCCAGCCCGTCGCGGGGACGACGTGCGTCTTCATCGACACGCGCCCGGCCTTCGAGGGGCATCTTTCGGACTACATCAAGAGCGACCACGTGCACCCGACGCAGGCCGGGGCGCAGGTCATTTCGGATCTCATCTGGCACCAGATGCAGGCCCACTGCATCGCGCAGTAGAGCGCCGACACCGTCCTCAGTGAGGGGGCGGTCGCGTCCGCGCGGCCGCCGGCGTCGCCCCCGTCCAGCGCTTGTAGGCACGATGAAACGCGTTCGGATGAGAGAACCCCATGGCGTACGCGACCGCCTC
>DATGJA010000375.1:0-17336 GCA_035295445.1 Polyangiaceae bacterium
CGCCTCCTCGACCGCCGCCGCGGACGACTCGACGCCCACCACGCGGCCCGTCGGTCCCACCCTCCGGCGCGCCTCGGCGGCGCAGAGCACGCCGCTCTTGCCGCCGCCGCCCAGCACCACGACCAACCCCCCGGGACGCGCGATCCGGGCCACGAGCGGCGCCGCGCCCGCGACGTCCAGCGCGGCGAGGGCGACGCGCTCGGGCAGGTCGGCGGGCAGGCGAGCGCACGGGCTGCTCGCGAAGACGACCGCTTCCCCGTCTACGTCGATTTGAGCGCTCGACCGGCGGATGTCACGAACGCGGTCGACGCGCAGGGGCGTGAGCGACAGCGAGGCGAGCGTGGCGACGCGATCGCCGACATGCAGGGGCGAGTCGGCCCGAGCGACCTGGAGGACCCGTCCGAGGAGCATGCCCCCCGAGCCGGTGGCGGGGTTGTGCTGTTTGCCGCGCTCCCCCACGGTCCGTAGGACGATGTGCGCGATCCCCACGCCGACGTCCGGATCCACCTGGCGGGCCGCCCCCTCCATTTGGGCGAAGCTGGCCGCGTCGACGTTGAGCGTTTCGACTGCGACGAGGACTTCCCCCTCGAAGAGGCGCGAGAAGTCGTTGTCGAGCCTCCAAGCCGGCTGCGGCAGGGCCCCTCGCGGGTCGACCGAGCGGTGCGTACCGTACCGGTCCCCCCCCGAAACGACGGGGCGTACGATGGGGCGAACGTCCGGCCGGTGCCCAGGGCCGCCCTCGCTACAAAGGGCCCCTTCTCCACCGTTGACTTGACCGTTCAGCTTCGCACCCATTACCCTTTTTTTGTTCGCGTTTTTTTGTCGGCGCGCATGTCCCAAGACGCTCCCGTCGGACGAGAGATGCAAGACCCGTCACCCAAGGTGCCCACAGCGCCCGCACCGCGCCCGGGGGGCCGGTCGTTCATCCTTCGCTTCATCAGCGGAAAGTACCAGGGGGGCGAGTTCCCCATCGCAGCCGAAAAGCAGATCGTCGTCGGCCGCTCGAGCGACCTCGACATGGTTTTGGTCGAGGACATGGTCTCGCGCAAGCACGCCCGGATCGCGATGCAGGGGGAGCAGATCTGGATCGAGGACCTGGGGTCGACCAACGGGACCTTCGTCAACGGGGAGAAGATCAAGCGCGCCCGGCTGAAGGAGGGGGACCGGGTGCTCATCGGGACGAGCATCTTGAAGGTCATCGCCGGCGACGCCCCACGCGACGGGATGGATGCCAAGCGCGAGCTCGAGAACGTGGCCCAGGCGCGGCGGACCAGCCAGCAGCGCACGATGAGCGGGAGCATCGAAGAGGTGCCCCTGCCGGACCTCTTGCAGCTCTTCGGGACCTCCAAGAAGAGCGGCGTCCTCGTCATCCGGACGGAAGACGACGTCGGCCGTATCCATCTCAAAAAGGGTAACGTCGCCTACGCGATCATCAACGACCTGGACGACGTGCAGCCCCTCAAGAGCCTGTACCGGATGCTCACGTGGCAGAAGGGCCTCTTCGACCTCGACCCGCCCGAGGACCGCGAGTTCCCGAACGAGATGACCTCCTCGGTGCAGGAGCTCTTGATGGAGGGCATGCGCCAGCTCGACGAGTTCAACCGCATTCGGGAGGACCTGCCCGAGCTCTCCGCGCGCCTCGTCGTGAGCGGGCCGCTCATCCCGCCGCTGCGCGACCTGAAGCCGCCGGAGCTCGACGTCCTTCAGCTCGCCCACAACTACGGCGTGGTCGAGACGGTGCTCAACAAGAGCCTCGCGACGGACCTCGAGACGGCCGAAATCATGCTCAAGCTCATCAAGGCGTCGTATCTGCGCGTCGAATAGGAAACACGTTGACGCCGCTCTCGCGCGGGAACCGCGGGAGCCCCTACCTCATTCAGTTCCCGCTCGTCGAAACTCCGCCCGCGCTGTTCACGCTGGCGAGCGGACCGTAGCCGAAGAAGTACGTGAGCTGGCGAACCGTATCCACGTTCGCCGTGAAGTTGCGGAGCATCGTCGCGACGTCGGCCGCGCTGGTCGATGTGCCCGGCAAGGGGTTGCCTTGCGCGTCGACGACGTACGCGAGCTCGCCGGTGGTCGGATCCGTGGACGCGACCTGATACGCGCCTTGCGCCAAGAAGTTCGCGTATTGAATCATGCGCGCGCCGATCGACTTGGCGACCTGGAGGTTCACCGTCTCCGTCCCGTAGTTTCGCGCGACGTACTCGATCCCCGTCGTCGGGGACCGGAACCGGACCTGCTCGCTCACCGGGATCGACAGGCTCGCGGCGTCCCCTGGGGAGAAGATTCGAAGCTGGTCGATGAAGTCCATCGTCAGCGTCGTCTTGCCGAACCGGAACTCGTGCAAGAGCGCGCGGTACTGCTGGTCCCATCCGATGAGCGGGTCGAGCAAGACGGCGCCCGCCGGGTACGTGAGGGCGGTCGTCGCGGCGTCGCTCGCGTCGTACTTGTCCCAGGGCAGGTATTGCACCGTCGTGGTCGCCGTCGTGCTCATGTTGACCGCCGGCATCGAATACGGCGCCACCGAGAAGATCTGCGCCGCCGTCCACTGATCGACGGCCTGGGTGGGGCTCTGCGCGACCGCGAAGTTCGCGAGGAGCCGCCGCACCTGATTCGGATAGAGCGTCGCGAAGTTGAGGTTCTTGTAGCGGCCGTCGACGTAGTCGTCCTTCGCGTTCGAAATGAAGTTATTGTACGCTTCGAGGAGATACTCGGTCGCCAGCGACTTCTCGTAGAAGCTGCCGATCTGCTTCTGATAGTCCGACCACCAGTAGCCCTTCGTGTAGTCGTAGTCGTTGTGTAGGAAGCGCCCCTCGCCATCCCCCAGCGAGACGCCGACGTTCGTCACGGGGGGCGCATTCGGGGACGCGGGGTCGCCGAGCGCCCACGCGCGGCCCCAGGGGTTCGGAAAGAGGTTGTCCGAGGAAGGCTGCGTCACCACGTACGGCCCCGGAGCCGGCCGAGTCAGCGCCCGCGCGAACATGGCGAGGCCGTCGGCCGCCCCGAGCGCGAGCGGCATGAGCGACCCGGGAGACGTCGTCGGGTCCTGACCTCCGGAGGTCAGGAGCTCCACCCCGAGCGCGAGGCTCTTCGTCAGCCCCTGCACCTTGTCCCAGTAGCGATCCTGCAGGCGCGTGACGATGGGATACGTGTTGAACGTGACCCGGTCCCGGCGGAAGTCCTCGAAGATGTACCGGTTCTCGTAGGTCGAGATGATGTACTGCATCTGCTCGTACGAGTCGGCGCCCGCGTCGAAACGGAAGATGGGCACGTTGCCCACGTCCGCGAACTCGTCGCTTCCGAACATGTAGGGGTGCCGCACCCGCCCCTTCGCGTCGACGGCGAAGTTCCCGACCAGGTCCGGCCGCTGGGCCGTCACGTCGGGCGAGAACTGATCCACCGTCTTCATGTCGCGCCGGGCGACGTAGTCGAGGCTCGGACCGCTGCATTGCTTCGCGAGCGTGTCTCCGGGGGCGCCTGTCCAGTCCGTGCGATTCGTGCACGTGCCGAGGATGCCGTAGAGGTCCGCGTACATGCTGTAGTGGTTGCCGCCGATCGGCGCGCTCCAGATGCCCCCGAAGCCGTCGAGCGCCTGGAGGTACGCGACGCCGCTGCCGCTCGCGCCACCCGACCCGGAGGCAACGTTCTTGTTCGTCTCTACGTCGACGAGGTCGGCGTAGCCAAAGCGCATCGCCGCCTTGTCGTAGTTGCCGATGTCGTTCATGTCCTGGGTCTGATCGCCCGGGTAGTCCATGACGCTCGTCGACGCCCACTTCCAAATGAGCCCGTTGACCTCGTCCTCGGTCACCGGATCGACCCAGCGCGGGCCGACGCAGTCGGCGCCGTTGGTGTGCGGTGTCGTGGCGTCGAGCAAACCGCCGGCCGAGTTCATCCCGCAATAGTGCTCGGCGCCGTTTCGCGTCCGAAGCTGCCAGTACTCGGTGTGATAATTGAGAGCGTCGAAGCTACCGGCGAAATTGTGCCGGAGACCCATCGAGTGGCCCATCTCGTGGGCGATCACGGACAGGTGGAACTGCTCGCGGATCCACTGGTGGAGCGCCTGGTCGCGCTGGAACTTCTCCGCCGAGTAGTTCGCGTCCTTCGAGCTGGGGAGCGGAAAGAGCGCGTTGGCTTCGCGCGCCAGACCGACCAGCGAGTCGGGCTCGGGGAGATCGTCGATGAGGCACAGGTTCTGCGCGAGGAGCGCCTTGTTGCGCACGCTCGCCGCCCACTTGCGGAACGACGGGTCCAGCGCGCGGAACGGCGAGGACATCGAGAGCGCCGTCGGATCACCCGCGAACGGGTGCGTGGGGTCGAGCCCCGCCATCTGCAGCATGTCGGGGGTGATCGCCTGCGCCTCCCACGGGCTCCCGAGGAGCTTCTGGCGATCCGCCTCGAACTGGGAATCGAGGGACGGCCCGAGCGCGGCCGAGAGGTTCTTGGCGGCGAGCTGCGACACCACGGTCGCCGGGAGCTGCGACGTGTTGGTCTTCTGCAGCCCGTTGAGCTGCGCCGCGCCCCGGTCGATCGAGTTCAGCCTCGACTTGATCTCCTTCTGCGAGAGGACGGCCGGCGAGTACTGGGTGACGCCCAGCTTGGTCGCCTGGAGCCAGGACTGCAGATACTGCCCGCTGGCGATTTGGTCGTTGCTGATCTCGCCGTTGATCCACTTGAGGAGGTCTTCGGTGTCCTGGGCCCGCAGATCGAGCACGTAGGCCCACTCGTTCACGCTCGCCTGAACCTTTTCGCCCGTGGTGGGGTCGTCGAAGTCCGTCTCGATTCCCCACGCGGACGGGTTCTGCGGGTTCTGGATGATGTTGACCATGTGGTAGCGAATGTCCCCCAGCCGCGCGACCAGACCCTCGTGCCCGCACGCCGAGCTGTCGCTCGCGATGACCGGGTTGTGACAGAGCACGAAGATGTCTGGGACGGTCTTGCCGGCGTCGGCGGTCAGGTCCGCCTCGCTCGTCAGCACGTTGCCCTGGAGCGCCAGCCCGACGCGCCCCGCCTCGGTGACCTTGCCGAGCTGCACCGCGCGCTTGACCGCGACGTTCCACTCGTTGAGCGCTTGAGCCGTGGACGGGAAGAGGTCGGGCGGAGACGTCGGACCGTAGTAGAGGGGCGTGGTCTTCGAGGAGCGGAGGTAGAGCGGGATGTCGCACTTGTTCTTGAACTCGTCGCACCGCGATCCGGGGTTGACCACGTTGCCATTGGCGTCCTTGAACTCGCACTCGTCCTCGGTGCCGTTGCCGTCCGTGTCGCGGTGTACGTCCTGCCCTGGCGCGCTCCGCGTGTAGGGCTGGCCGTTCGGATCCGGGATCGGAAGGCCGGTCGTCCCGTCGAACACCGTGTTGCCCGAGGTGTCGACCTTGTAGTTCTGGACGTTGCCGTTCGCGTCGCGCCACGCGTCGATCGCGCACTGCGTCCCCTCGACGTGGCTCTTCTGCCAGATGTTGAACTTGGACGCGAAGCGAAACCAGTTGTCGTCGAGGATGCCGTAGTTTCGGTCGTAGCCGAAGCGATCGACCGAGAACCAGCCAAAGGCGTCCATCATGTTGCCGGTCCAGTTCTCCGGCTCGTAGTCGTCGTCGACGACCTTCCTCATCGCCATCCGGATCTTGAGCTCGGCCGGGTTGCACGTGGCGACGGGATAGGTGCCCCCCTCATCCTGGTAGATCATGCACGCGGGGAAGTCCCCGTACGGGGTGCTCACGATCTGCGGCGTGGCGAAGACCTTGGTCGTGATGTCGAAATAGCCGTCCTGGTCGCTGAAGACGGGGGCGTCGGCGTCGCTCGGATCTTCGACGTAGTACGAGATGGGGTCGAACTTGACGCCATCGAGCGACGCGTTCGCGAGAAAATCGTAGTCGTACGAGTCGGTCACGAGGTTCGTCGACCAGTCGACGCGGAAGTACTCGCGCTCGTACCAGGGCCGGTCCGTCGTGTTCTCGACGACGAGGTTCAGCTGCTCCCCGGTCTGCGGGTTGTAGTCGCGCTGGATGTCGAAGTGACTGACGATGTTGAACTCGGCCACCACCTGACCGTCATTGGTCTTCTGCGAGCCCCGATGATCGCTGTTCAGAATGCGATCGTAGGTGAGCCGCCCGACGAGCTTCGTCTCCTGGATCTCCCATTTGACGCGGGAGATGGACCCGATCGACTGGTACAGCCAGAAGTCCTGGCCGACCCCGTACGGCTCGTCGATGATTCGCGTCCCCAGGTAGAACTCCGGGTCGTCGGACGTGTCGCTCAGACTCGCGCCGACGAAGAAGTGCTTGGAGAGAGCGTTGGCCTGGACGCGGTTGATCGGGGTGCGCTCCTGCGCGCAGCCGCCGGTGACGCCGAGAACGCCGAAAGCGGGGACGGTGAGCGCGAGCACACCGAACCACCGGGACCACTTCTTCGCCATCGCGTCCTCCAAGCGGCAACGCTACGAAAGGAGAGGCCTTGCGGCAACTCGCTCCGCTCGGGTTGCAACGGTTTGAGCGGTACCGCTAGGTTCCGTTGGGGCGCAGCCGTGCCTCCACAGCGCGTGCGTGCCCCTCCAGCCCCTCGAGGCGCGCGAAGGCACAGACCGCGGGCGCCTGGCGCGCCAGCGCGTTCGGCGAATAGCGGATGATCGAAGTACGCGTAACGAAGTCGTAGACGCCGAGCGGCGAGCCGAACCGGACCGCCCCCCCCGTGGGCAGCACGTGCGAGGGGCCCGCGACGTAGTCGCCCATGGCCTCGGGCGTCGTCGACCCGACGAAGGCCGCGCCAGCCCGGTGGATCGAGGCCAACATCGTTTCCGGGTCGGCAACATGAAGGGCGAGGTGTTCCCCGGCCAAACGGTCGGCCACGAGTGCCATCCGGTCGCGCGAGCGCGCCACGAACGCCGCGCCGTTGGCGAGGGCGGTCCGTGCGACCGCCGCGCGGGGCAGCGCGTCGAGCTGCCGAGCGAGCTCGCGACCGACTGCATCCGCCATGAGATCGGACGCGCACACGAGAAGCGGATACGCCGCCTCGTCGTGCTCCGCCTGAGACAGCAGATCCGCGGCGACGAGGCGCGGATCCGCCTCGTCGTCCGCCACGACGATGATCTCGCTCGGCCCGGCGATCCCGTCGATGTCCACCGCGCCGAAGACCAGGCGCTTCGCGCACGCGACGTAGAGGTTCCCTGGGCCCACGACCTTGTCGACGCGAGGGATGGTCTGGGTGCCGTACGCGAGCGCGGCGATGGCTTGCGCCCCCCCCGCGTCGACGATGGTCGTGACCCCCGACAGGTGAGCCGCGGCGAAGATGGCGTCGTCGGTCGCGTCCCCCGCGAGGGGGCTGGCGAGCACGATCTCGCGAACCCCCGCGACCTGCGCGGGCACCGCGGACATGACGACGCTCGACGGATAGCGGGCCTTGCCGCCGGGCGCGTACACCCCGGCTCGGGCGACCGGCAGCACGCGAAGCCCCAACGTCACCCCGTCGTGCTCGTAGCGGAATCCGACGTCGCGCTGGCGCTCGTGGAACGCGCGCACGCGGGCAGCGGAGAGCTCGAGCGCGGCCCGAGCGTCGGCCGGAAGCCGCCCGAGCGCGGCCGAGCCTCCGTAGTCGCGCAGGACGAGGCGCTCCGGGCGCCGCCCGAAGCGCTCGGCGTACCGCAGGACCGCCGCGTCGCCCTCCTTGCGCACCGCAGCGAGGATCTCGCGCACGGCGGGCTCGACCCGGGCGAAGTCGTTCTCGCCGCGCGACTCGAGGCGAGCGAGGGCCGAGTCGAACTCAGGCGCACCATCGAGGAACGTCGCGAGCATTCGGCAGACTCTCTAGCATTGCGTTCCATGCAGCGCCCGGCTCCCAGGCCGTCCGTTTCGACGTGGGCTCTCGCGATGGCCGTCGGTCTCGCGGCCACCGCCTGCGGGCCTCACGCTCGATGCAACGGCGTTCGTTGCGGCGCGTCGTGTCCTC
The DNA here is from genome assembly GCA_035295445.1 of Polyangiaceae bacterium. Lineage (GTDB taxonomy): Bacteria > Myxococcota_A > Polyangia > Polyangiales > Polyangiaceae > Palsa-1150. Next base: position 7,936 of record DATGJA010000375.1, read on the forward strand.
GCGACGCGATCATGAACGGCGGAGGGCGCTGCGCGTGTGCGCCCGGTGAGACGCTGGAGCTCGGCTCGTGCGTGCCGGCCGCAGTGGGCGACGCCTTTTGTGGTCCCGCCGCGCGCGCGGGGATCGACGGATGCACGTTCCGCAGGTGCGGCGGAGACGACGCCGTGGACATCGCCACCGGGGCTTGCGTCCCGCGAGCCGCCGTCGCGCGGGCCGGTTCGTTCGCGTGCGCGCCGGGGACGGTCGCGACCCCCGAAGGCGGTGAGCTCTCCTGCCTCCCCGCGGACGCGACGTGCCCCCGGGGGACGGAGTTCGCGTCGGGAAGGTGCGTGCGGCGGCCGGTCTGCCCTGCCGGGTCGCTCGCGTTCGCGGGCAAGGCCGCCGCGGGGCGGGTGGTCTGCGTCCCGGTCGTCTCGGCCGGCGGACGCACGACGGGCGAGCGCGTCGACGTCGGCGCCTGGGCGGCCATCGCCATCGGTGTCGACGGCGCCGAGGGGTCGCCCGACCTGTGCCGTCCGATCGCGCAGCGTCCCCTGGCCTTCGGCCTGGCGCCAGACGCCAGCCTGGTCGTTCACGTCCGTGTCGAGATCTCCATCCCGGACGAGGACGTGTCCCGCGTGCGCGCCGCGGCGACGGCGCGCGGTGAAGGCGGCGCCCGGCTGCCCGCTTCCGGCGAGTCGGTCGTGTCGGATGCTGTAGGGTCGGCCCTCGAGCTGCTCCGGGGCCTTGGCGGCGAGGCGAGCACGGGGGTGGTCGCGGCCGAGGTTCGATGCGTGGTCGGCAAGCCCGCCGCGGCCCATCCCTCCGCCGCCGCAGGCCCCCTCGGAAGCCCGTAACTGCTCTGAAAAAAGGCGCGCCTCGAGAATCATCATTCGAAATCGGGGGCAAGGGTGCTACCGTGTAGCGGCTTGGTTGCGGGCGCGCTCCCGCCGCGCGTGGCCCCTGCCCGCATGGTTCGTGGGGTCCGTGTCCCGGCGCTGGGGCGCATGGATCATTCTTTCGAGGCGACCACGTGGATAGTGATCTCGCGGACGCGGTGGAGGCTCTGAAGGCGGTATTCGCAAAGCGCAAGCTCCCGTGCTCTTTCGGGAAGGCGCCCGCGACGGCCGTCGACGAGCTTCGAAAGCAACTCCGCGTCCCAAGCCGTTACCGAAATTTCCTTCTGGCGGCGAACCCGGAGAAGGTGGAGACCGTCACCCCGGTCGAGCGCATCCGGCTCATCCCGGCGGACGAGCTCGTGAAGGCGCAAGAGCTGGTCAAGGCTCCCGGCGAGAGCGGGGCCGCGCCTGCTGACTGGAAGCCTTCGTGGGTGGTCGTAGGTGAGAGCTCCCTCCTCGGCGATCCCTACTTCCTCGACGTGAGCAAACCCGATCCCGAGGGGGATTGCCCCGTCTACACGGCCATGAGCGGCCAAGATCGCTGGGCGCCCACCCTGGCCGCCTCGAGCTTCGCCCAGTTTCTGCGCATCATCTCGACCGCCATGGAGATCGCCGCGGGCTTCGGCGACGCCATCATGGACGACGAGGATGAGGACGCGTTCCGCGAAGCCCTCGGTCCCAAGGTCAAGATCATCGACGCGGCGGCGCTGCGCGCGGGCCACTGGACGTGACCGAGACCGCGTACGCGAAGAGCCGTTACCGGCCCCCCGAGATCGAACACCGCTACGGACCCAACGTCCACCTCCTGGACGACCCCCTCGCCTGGACGCTCCTCGCGCGACTCTGCGCGAACGACACGCAGCAGCCCGACATCGGCCGGCTCGTCCGGATCTTGTACGAACGACTCGCTCACGCCGTGCTGGCGGCTGAGCTCCCACGGGCGCGACTCGACGTGCCCACGCGAATGGTCACGTCGGCGCCACAGGCCGCCGTCGTGCGCACCACGTCGGTCGCTCCCCACACGCGCGTCGTCACGGTCGGCATCGCGCGCGCCGGGACGGTGCCGTCACAGGTGGTGTACGAGCTCCTCAACGAGCTGCTCGACCCCTCCTGCGTCCGTCAGGACCACCTCTTCATGTCGCGCGCGACCGACGCGCAGGGCAGGGTCACCGGATCGAGCTGGCACGACGCGAAGGTAGGCCGCGATGTCGACGGACGGACGGTGCTCTTCCCGGATCCGATGGGCGCGACGGGGACGTCGATGATCAGCGCGCTCGACCACTACACGACGCGCCTTGACGGCACCCCGGCGCGGTGCATCCCGATCCACCTTATCGTGACGCCCGAGTACCTGCGCAACGTCCTGCAGGCCCACCCGCAAACGGCGATTTACTCCCTACGCGTCGACCGGGGGCTGAGCGCGCCCACCGTGCTCGCGACCGTCCCGGGGACCCATTGGCCCGACGAACGCGGACTCGACGACCATCAGTACATCGTGCCGGGCGCCGGCGGGGTGGGCGAGATCATGAACAACGCGTGGGTGTGACGGCGGTCACCGCCGCCGCCGCGCGTTGTGCGCCTCGACGAGGGACACGTAGTCCGGCAGCTCCTTCTCCGACGCTCGCCACGTCGCGCGCGCGCGCTCGGCCATCGGGGGCAGGCGCTCGGTCATCGTCCGGAGCTCGTCGCTCGCCGGCACGCGTCCTTGCCCCTGCCACCGGTCAAGCGCCGGGCCGAGCGTCTCGGTCCGGGTGCCCCGCATGTGTCCGCGACGCGCCAGATCGAGATAGCTGCGCGCCAGCGAGTCGCCGTCGAAGCGGTGCTCCGTCACGAGCTCGACCGCGACGCGGAGCACCCCATCGGCGCCCAGGCGGTCGTCCTCCTGGAGCACGAAGGCCGCTTGCAGGTAGTTGTAGAAAGGCACGACGCGTGGCCCGTACGCGCGGAAGTCGTCCGGCGGCGTCTGTTGCTCGAGGTGAATCAGAATCCGCTCGACGACGTCGTCGTGCTGCAGCCGACGCGCCCACTCCATCGTCTCGGCGACGACGTCCTCGTAGACGCGCCCCCGCTCCAGCACCTCGAGGAGCACGTCCTCGCCGACCCGACCGGCGAGCAGGTCCGCGTAGAGCGAGTACACGTACGCGTCCGCCTCCGCGTCGTCTCCGACCAGGGTCTCGCCGCTCGCCCCCGCGTCGCCGTCGCCGAGCGACGCGCGCGATCGCAGGAGCGCGGGCAGTTTGTACCCGAGCTGGTCACGCAGTGCGCGAAAGCGCAACCTGAGGAGGTTCTGCAGGTTCGGCTTGAGGGTGAAGCTGTCCCATGTAATCCCGTCGAGACGGAGCTTGTCCTCGAGGCGTTTGCGCATCTGCTCGGGCGAGCCCGAAAGGATGTGCACTCGGATCCCGCTGCGCACGAGCTCCCGCAAGAGCGTCGACGCGCCGGGGTTCGTCCTCTTTTCGTCGGGCCGTTCGAGGGCGGTCTTCACCAGGTCGCGCAGCGAGTCGAACTCGGTGCGCAGGTACGTCTTGTCCAGATCCCAACGTGCGATGTGCGTAGTCAAGCGGACCGTATCTCGTTACCACACGTCGCTCGCGCCGACCTCCGACGACGCGGCGCCGACGATCAGCGCGAGCTCCCGCAGAGTCACCAGGTTTCGGACGTTGTAGCCGCACTCGAGCCCGCTCGGGTCGAGGACGCCACCACCCGCCGGGTGCACGCTGAGGTGCACGCCGTCGGGGCCGACGCCGTGATTGAGGAGAGGCTCGAGCGACCAACGCAGATCGATGAGCGGCAAACGGCGTGCGCAGGCGAGGTGGGCGACGGCCGCGCTCAGCGCCGTGGCCTGGACCGCGAAGCGCTCGTTGGACACGCCCTCCGGCGTCGGCGCCCGGTCCGGCCAACCCCACTCGTGCATGTGGCGCGGAACGGTCGTCAGAACGGGAACGACGCCGCGCGCCTCGAGCATCGCGACCACCCTCGAGAGGGCGTCCTCGAAGCGTCCCGCCAGGACGTCTGGCGGCTCGACGCCCCAGACCGCGTCGTTGGCGCCGTAGAGGATCACCGCGTACGCCGGCGAGAGGGTCCGGACGAGATCGTCGATCGGGTTCGCCTCGTTCGGGCCCCGGGGCGCGAGCGCCCAGGTCACGCGCGCCCCGACCTTCGCGGCGCGCGGGGCGATGAAGGAATCGGACCGTCCCGCGCCGGAAGGAGCGTCGGTGATGCTCGGACCTCGGAAGAGGTCGAGCACCGTCCGAGCGTCCCCCGACGGGGCGTCCAGGGCGAAGGCATCCTCGACCTCCGCGGGGACGCGCGCGCTCCGGTTGCTTGCGGCGAAGGGCCGCAAGAAGTGCCCGCTCAGCGTCATGCTGTCGCCGACCAGACCGAACACGTTCGCGCGCCGGCCGAGCGCGCTGCCCGCCTCGAAGATCCGCGCGACGTGGGCGGCCGTCCCGACGTCCAGGGGGAGCGCGCCCTCGAGAAGGCGAGCCAGGTCCGCGCCCCGCCCCGCCAGCTGGCAGCGATACGTGGCGACCTGCTGGGAAGGGGTGTTCCAGACGTCGTCTTGCTCGGCGAGATTCAAGCTGGGCGCGGAGCATGCCGACGCCGGCTGGGAAGCGGCAGCCGCACCGAGGTCGATCTCCGGCGGGGTCTCGGGCTCGGGTTCCACCGCGGCGTCTGCTGGCGCCGCGAGGGAGGCAACGGACGCCATCGGCGCGGTAGCCCCCACGCTCGCGGCGGGCAGTTCGGGCGGCGGCACGTCGACGGTGGCGGCTCCGCAGGCCGTGGCGAGCACCACGGCAGCGGTCGCGAAGGAACGGGAGAGGCGCGGACGTGGAGGCATGACGCGGCGACGGGACAGCGTGGATCCGCCCACGATTCCTTAGTGTACCCCCCTCGGGCCACCCGTGGGGCGCCGAGTCGGGTGTCTCTAGTCCGATCTCCGCGGACTACGAGGCCATCGAGCGGCGCAGCGTTTCCAGGGAGCTTACGAGCTCGTGCGCCCCGGAACGGGATGCCAGATCGAGCGCCTCGCGAAGGTAGTCGCGCGCCTCTTGCCGGCGGTCCCGCCCGTGGGCGACGTGGGCCAGGGCACCGAGAACGACGGCGCGATCGCGCCCGCTCGGACCGGCGACATCCAGAGCCTCACGCAGGACGCCGTCGGCGTCGTTCAGCTGTCCGCTCTTGGCGAGGGCCTCGCCAAGCTTGCGACTGAAGATCAGGACGGCGCGCATGGGGTCGTCGAGCTCACCGCGAAAGAGCTCCCGACGCGCGTACTCGAGGCCTCGTCGCAAGGACATGATGGCCCCGTGGTGATCGCCGCGGGCGCTCGCCAGCGCGCTCACCCGCTCGAGCAACAGCAGGGCGTGGAACGCCGTCCCGCCCCAGTACTCGTGCAGCGATCGCACTTCGATGGCGAGGTCTTTCTCCTCGCAGGCGACCGCCGCCGCCGCGTGCAGCTCGCGGCGCACGGCGGCCGGGATGGTCGCCAGCGTGACCTCACGGATGAGGGGGTGGGACGCGCGGATGGTGTCATCCAGCTGGACCATTCCCGCCCGCCGCAGGTAGGCGAGCGCGTCGACGAGGTCGACGCCGTCGCCCAGCATCCGCGTCAACACGTCGTCGTTCGCGTCGTCGCCCCAGACCGCGGCGGCCTGCAGGACGCGCCGAGCCTCCGCCGGGAGCCGCTCGACGCGCACGGCGATGATGTCCGCGAGGGCGGCCGGCACCCCGCCCGATTCCTCGCGCAGAAAGCGCACGAGCTGTTCGAGGTACAAGGGCACGATGGTCCGGGACCCCCGGAGCGCCGGGGAGCTCGGCTTGACGGAGTTCGCCAGCGCCTTGAGGGCGAGCTCGGTGGGCAACCCCGACAACGTGCGGGTCGCCGAGACGTCGGGCGCCCACCCCGGGTCGAAGCCCGGCGGGGACGTGGCGACCAGGAGGGCCGGGACGAGCGGGGGGTCGTTCAGCGTATCGGCGAACGCGTTGCGGCTCGCGCCGTCGACGGAGTGCAGATCGTCCACGGCGAGGACCACGCGATGGCCCCGCGCCCGCTCGCTCGCGCGAACGAACGCCCATCTCAGCGCCTCTGCGGCGGCGAAGCGCCGCTCGTCCGGAGAAAGATCGCCGCGCCGCTCGGTGTTCTCGTTGCCGAAGACGTCCGAGAGCCCGCGACGGGCCTCGGGCGTCGCCGCGACCCAGTCGCGCGACCGCCCGCCGGTCTCCGGTAGGGCCGCCAGCTGGACGATGGCGCGGCGCACTGCCCAGTACCCGACCTCGGCCCAGGCCGGGTCCGGCCCCGTCTGCACGACGACGTCTCCCGCCGCCGCAGCAAAGTCGAGGAACTCGCGCACGAGACGCGTCTTTCCCACGCCCACGTCCCCGACCACCCTCGCCCCGGCGAGGGACCTGGTCTGGGCTCTCCGGGCCTCGAGCCAGGCGAGATCGTCGTCCCGCCCCACCATGGCAAGGGGCCAACGTACGCGGGGCCTTTCCGACCCGCCCCCGCTCGGGCCGTTGACCGATGCGCCGTCGAGCCGCGAAGGAGGGTTGACCGATCCCGGCGGGACAAGCGAGGGGTGTCCCGCTGCCGTCGGCGCGCCGCACTCGCCGCAGAACTTCTGGGAGGGTGGGTTGAGCGCGCCGCACGACCCGCAGCGGATGGACGCGGCTGCCTTCGGCGCTCGGCTTCCGCGGTCTTCTATCTCGGTCAGCGCGCGCGCGAGCTCGGACGAGAACTGGTCGGCGTCCTGGGGTCGATCCTTCGCGTCCTTGGCGAGCGCCCTCAGCACGAGGTCGGCGAGCGGCTTGGGTATCTGCCGATCAGGCGCCACCTCGCGCGGGTCCCTCGGCGGCTTCGTCAGGTGAGCGAGCACGACCTGCGTCGGCGAGTCGGCCTCGAACGGCAGCCGGCCCGTCAGCAGCTGGTAGAGGATGACGCCCATCGAGTAGAGGTCGCTCCGCGCATCGAGCGGATCCCCCCTGGCTTGCTCGGGGCTCATGTATTCGGGCGTCCCGCAGACGATTCCCGGGCTCGTGATCCCGGGCTGCTGGGTGTCGGCGCGGATCTTCGCGAGGCCGAAGTCGACGACCTTGACGAAGTCGCCCCCGGAGCGCACCGGCTCGAGGATGATGTTCTCGGGCTTGAGGTCCCTGTGAACGATGTTCTCCGTGTGCGCTTCGGCCAGCGCGGCGAGCGTTTGACGGAGCACGTCGACGATGCGCCGGAAGGGCAGCGCCCCGTCCTCGTACGTGACGCGCGCGAGGTCACGACCGCGCAAGAACTCCATCACGAGGTAGAGCTGCCCGTCGGGCGTCTTGCCGAAGTCGATGATGCCGACGGAGTTCGGGTGATTGAGGCGACTGGCGGCGCGAGCCTCCGTGATGAACCGCGCAGCGGCGTTCTCCTCGCCGACGAGGTGGGGATGGATGATCTTGACCGCCACCGTGCGGCCGAGGTTCGTCTGTTCGGCGCGATAGACGCGGCCCATCCCCCCGATGCCGACGAGCTCGAGAATCAGATAGCCGCCAGGAAGGGCTCGGCCGACGAGCGGATCGTCGGGATTGGCGGCGATCTTGCCTATGGGAAAGCCACACCCTGGACAAAAACGGTGCGTCTCGTCGCACGAGGTGGAGCACTGGGGACACGTCCGCATGGCGCCCGCTGTCGGCTTCTCGAGGCTATCATAGGTCGGGCCGGCACCCCGGCCCTGCCCGGACCGTGCGATGGCGCCCGGCGGCTCGAGGGCGCCGCCGCGGATCGCCGAGATTTCGCGGTTTTTGCGGGCATTGGCGTACGATGTCCATCATCGTGGCCAAGCGCATCGGCGAGCTCCTGGTCGAAGCGGGGGTTCTCTCCCAATCGCAGCTGGAGCAAGCGCTCTTCGCGCAGCGAAAGGACGGGAGAAAACTCGGCCAGCTCCTCATCGAGCTCGGGCTCGTCAGCGAGGTCCAACTGACGCAAACGCTGTCGAGGCAGCTCTCGGTGCCGTGGGTCTCCCTCTACCATGTCGACTTCTCGCGATCGCTCTTGAACCTCGTTCCCCGGGAGATCGCGGAAAAATACGGCCTCGTGCCCATCTACGTGCGACGCGTGCGAAAGCAGGGGGAGACGCTCTATGTCGCGATGGAGGACCCGACCAACGACGCCGCGACGGAGGAGGTCGCGCGCGCGTCGTCTTTGCCGGTCAAACGAATGATCGCTTGCCCGAGCGACATCCGCGCCGCGATTCGAGTCTATTACCTGGGCGAGGCGGCAGTCCCGCCCCCCGCCGCCGAGTCATCGCCGGTCGTCGCGCCGCCGCCGCCCCCTGTGAGCGCCGCGCCCCGTCCCCCGTCGAAGCCCGCGGCGTCGCTCGGACCCCGGCCGGCACCCCCGCTGCCCGACCGCGCGAAGAGTCGCCCGGACATCCCCCCCGGCGGCGGCGACGCGCCGGACGCCGCGCCGCAGATCGAGTCGCGCGAGCAGGAGATGGCGCCGCCCCGCAAACGCGCCCGCATGATCTCGCTGACCCTCCTGGACGGGACGAGCATATCCATCCCGGCCCCGGGCAAACGGCCTTCGAAGCCGGACGCTCAGGAGGCCCCGCCCCGGGAAGGCTTCAGCGATCAGCTCACGGCGCGGGATCTGGTGAGCGCCCTGCGCGCAGTCGCCCACGGCGTCGACGCGAGCGAGATCCTGGGCAAGGAGCCGCGCTGGGAGGCCATGTTCGCCGCGCTCCTCTCCATCCTGTTGCGCAAAGGGCTGATCGCAGACTGGGAGTTTATCGAAGAGTTCCGCAAAGTGTGACCCCGCCCAAAGCGCAAGACGAGTCCGCACGCGCGCGCGAAGCGCGAGTTCGGACTACGGACCGGACACCCCTACGCGCCGGTGCGCGCTGCGCCTTCCGCCTCGAGCGCAGCGATGGTCTCCTCGTCGATTCCCGCCTCGCGCAGGATGAGCCTCGTGTGCTCGCCGCGGCCCGGCGGAGGCGCGTGCGCGACCCCCTGCGGCGTCAGCGGCGTCTTGAACTGACGGAACCTCGCGCCCGACGCGTCGATCTCGAAGAACACGCCCCTCGCCCGAAGGTGATCGTCGTCGCGCAGCTCGCCCGGCTCGAGAACCGGCTCGAGGCAGCAGTCGACGGCACGGCCGAAGGCCTCCCATTCGGCACGCGTGCGCGACGCGAAGAGCGCCCGCAGCCGCTCCTTGAGCGCCTCCTGGTGCGGCCCGGGCGAATACGCTCCCATGTCCGCCTCGATGCCCACGCCTCGGCAGAAGGCCGTCCAGAACTTGGGCTCGATCGCCGCGAGCGCCATGGCGCGACCGTCCTTCGTCGCGTACGTGCCATAGAGCGCGAGACCGCCTCCCAACGCGTCGCCCCCTCGACCCGGCGCGCTGTCGCCGAAGAGCTGCCCGAAGCGGTACGCCGCGAAGCCGAGCACCGCCTCGACCATCGCCACGTCGACCACGCTCCCTTGCCCCGTGGCGTCCCGGCGCCGCAGCGCCGCGAGGACGCCGACGACGCACCAGAGCGCCCCTCCGAT
>DATGJA010000376.1:0-4865 GCA_035295445.1 Polyangiaceae bacterium
CGTCGTGAGCTTGGAGTCGAACACCAGGTGGCGCGGCAGCGTCCCGTGGGTCCGCTTCCAGAAGTCGATGAACTGGAAGATCTCCTCGGCTTCTTCGCCCTTGCGAAGATCGGCGTTGGAGTAGCAGAACGCGCGTCCGCCGACATCCTGTGTCGTGACCCGCGCTTGTTGAGACTCGCGTCCCGTTCTGCATGGCGCCGGTGCTGACGCGAGCGTTGCCGACGAGAAATCGAGGGCGTGCGGATTCGGGCGGGATGGGCCAGAAAGACGACGGCCCCGGGACGTCTGATTCACCCCCGAGGCCGTCACGAGCACGTGGTTTTCGTACTCGACCTCGAGTGTAGCAAGTACGTCACGATCGTCGATGGTTCTGGCGACGAGCTCCTCGTCGGCTGTCGATGCGCGGTGTGTGGCGGCAGCGACCTACGACTTACTGGGAGCCGAGTCGAGCGCCGACTGGACACCCGCCACGCATCCGTGATGCTCAAGGTGGCGCTCGCACGTTGTCGTGACTGTCGGCATCGCGAGCGGGTGCTGCCGTTCGAGGCGCTGCCGGGGAAGGTCACCGGCGTCGACGTGATTCTGGATGCGGTCGGACAGGCCCTCGTCGACGGGTTCGCGCTGACGAGCATTGCCCGCGGGGCACGCGTCGTCTCACGCACCCTCAAGCTCTGGATACTTGGACTCGGTGCGCGTGTGCTCGATCTCGAGCGGCTGTATCGGCACCGAGCGCGTCGCGCGCCGAGCGACGCGCCGCAGAGCGCGTTGCTCCATCGTTGGTCGGCGGTGGCGTCGGAGCTGGCGCGGTGGGCTGGCACGATGCCGCCCGCGACGAGCGATCTACGTCGGTCCGCTTCGGAGGAGCGACGCGAGGCGGCGCGGCGCCTGGTTCGATTCGTTGCTGCCGCGGGTGGTCCCTGCGAGTTTGCCGCACGCGGCGCCGAGGTGTTCCGGGAAGCGGTCCTGCTGTTCCGTGGGCATCGGCTCGACACGCCGAGTTCCGTTGCCGGCTCACGCGCCGCGCCGCAGCCTGGGGCTCTCGGTAATGTCCCGACGACGACCACCCGGCAAGCTCGCTCCTGGGGCCATCGCGCAGTGGCGCTACGACCACATCGTGGAGGCGCTGGGTCCGATGGCGCACGACGTCCGCGGCGAGGTCATCGCGCGCCTGAGCTCGGTGCCCGTGCGCTGGCCCGGTGGCGCCTCGCGGGCGATTTCTCGCGCCACGCTGTATCGCTGGCTCGAGCTCTACGAAACCGGCGGGCTCGCGGCCCTCCGGCCACGACGTCGCAGGGACCGCGGCATGAAGCGGGCCCACCTACCCAAGGATGTGGTCGCGAGGGCACGCCAGATCCTGATCGACGATCCGGAGATCTCGTTCACCCTGCTGGCGGCGTTGCTCGTCGCCGATCCCGAGCTTCGGCTGCGGGCCCGGGGAATCTCGGTCTCCAAGTCGACGCTCCAGCGCCGACTCGCCGCCGATCCGCTGTACGCACGGCTCCAGCGTGGCCGCCGGCTCGCGCGCCGCCGGACGCGCTTCGTCGCGCGTGCGCCGCATGACATCTGGCACCTCGACGCCAAGGGCCCGATCACGATCTCGCTGCGGGGACGCAAGCCGCTGGTGTTCCACATCCTGACCGTGCTCGACGATGCGACGCGGGCCACGCTGGCCTCGATCATCGCGCTCGCGCCGGACCTGTGCGCCGCGGTGCGGGCGTTCCGACTCGCTGCCGAGCGCTGGGGGCTGCCCGGGCGGGTCTACGCCGACCGCGCGTCGATCTTCGACTCGCACGCGTTCCGCGCCGGGCTGGCCGACCTCGGCGCCCACCGCATCTGGGTCAAGCCGCGAAATCCCGAGGCCAATGGCAAGATCGAAGCGTTCCATCGCGTGCTCGCCGCGTGGTTCGTCCGCCGGCTGACCCGCCAGGTCGTCGTCGATCGGGTCCACCTTCAGCAGCTGCTCGATGGGGTTCTCGAGACGGTCTACCTGACGCATCACCACCGTGGCCTGCAGGCACCGCCCGGCGAAGTCCTCGCCGGCCGCGTCTCGCCGCGCGCGGTATCGCGCGAGCGCCTCGTCGATGCGTTTCGTCAGCGCAAGACGCTCAAGGCGCATCCCAAGACCGGCGAGGTCGACATCGCCGACAAGACCTTCCTGGTGCCCGCCGAGCTACGCGGCCAGCGCCTGGTATTCCTCGTCGATCCGGACCCCGAGGTGCCCCCGCTGGTGGTCGAGCCGAGCTCCGAGCGGCCGTTGCCCGTCGAGCGCGCCCAGATCCGGCCCGGCGATGTCGCGCCGGCGCCACCGCCGGTCTCGCGATGGGGACCCGGTCATCTGCAGACGCTCTACGACGCCTGGCAGGGCAAGCGGCGGCCCGTCGCCGAGGCCGGGTTCGGGTTGCCCGAGCTGTTCACGCTGCTCGCCGCCGCCGTCGGCCGTCCGGTCCCGCGCTCCGATGCCGAGGCCGCGCGCATCCACCACGTCTATCGCCAGATTGGCCCCCTGCCGCGACGCGCGACCGAGACCGCCGTTCGCGGCATCGCGCGTCGCCTCGGCACCGGCCGCGCACTCGAGGTCTACCTCGATGCGCTCGTCCATCACGTCACCCAGCACCAAGGATAGCCAATGACCGCCATGAAACGCTCTCCGGCACCACCCACGCTCAATCTCGAGCCACCCCCGCATCCGTCGCCGTTCCCCTATCGCGATTGGACACAGGCCAAGGACGAGCTTGAAACCCAGCTCCGGCGCGGCACGTTCTACGGCATGGTCACCGGCCCGTCGGGCACCGGCAAGACCTCGCTGTGTCACGCGCTGACCGCGTCCCTCGATGACGCCAGAGGACAGATCCTCTACCTGTCTGCACCACGGGTCTCGCTGCTCGGGGTCGTGCGCTACTTCGCTCAGGTCCTGCGCGTGATGCCGCGCCGCTCGAGCATCGAGACCATCAAGGCGCTCGTCGACGTCATCAAGGAGCGCAGCGTCAAACCCGTGCTCTGGATCGACGAGGCCGACCACATGCCGATGGCCACGCTCACCGAGCTGCGCAGCCTCATCGAGCCCGACCCCGCTCCACAGCCGCTGCTCAGCCTCATCCTGTCCGGGCCACCCGAGCTCAGGTCTGCCCTCGAAGCACCGCAGCTGTTTGCGCTCAAGCGTCGCCTCCTGGTGCGCGCCGTCCTCGACGGGCTCCGTCGCGACGAGCTCGCACCGTTCCTCGTCCACCGCTTCGGCGATGCCGCCCGCCGCGTCCCGGTCTCGCTCCACGACGAGCTGTTCGAGCGCACCCGCGGTGCCCCCGCGCTCGTCGATCGCATCATCGGCCACGCGCTCGGCCGCTCCACCAAGACGCTCGGCGACAGCGAGCTGCGCGAGGCCCTCGATGCCGCCAGCCTCTGACCCCCGCACGCCGTTCCCGGTCCGCGGCATCCACGGGGTCGAGCCCCGATCCAGCGAGCAGCGCTGGCTCGTCGACCAGCTGTTCGCCCACTCGTCGGTCGGGTTGCTCGGCGGCCCTGCCAAGGCGTTCAAGACCTGGGTGGCCGCCGAGCTCGCGCTCGCTGTCGCCACCGGCACGCCGGCGTTCGGCCGCTTCGCCGCCCCCGACCCAGGTCCGGTCGTGTTCTTCGGCGCCGAGGACCCACCGCCCGACCTGCGCCTGCGCTTCGATGGCATCGCCCGCGCTCGTGGCCTCGACCTCGCCAAGGCGCCGCTGCTCCTGCTCGACGTGGCCCAGCTCCGGCTCGACGACCAGGTCCATCTCCGCCGCCTCCATGGCACCGTCGCCCGCCACAAACCCCGCCTCCTCGTCCTCGATCCGTTCGTCCGTCTGGTCGCCGGGCTCGACGAGAACAGCGCACGCGACGTCTCGGCCGTGCTCGGCGCGCTCCGCACCCTGCAGCGCGAGCACGAGGTCACCGTCCTGCTCGTCCACCACATGCGCAAGTCGCCTGCCGCGCATCCCGCGCAACAGCTCCGCGGCTCCGGCGACTTCTCGGCCTGGCTCGATTCCGGGCTCTACCTCACCCGCCACGGCGACGACCGCATCCTGGTCGTCGAGCACCGCAGCGCCCCCGCGCCATCACCGTTTCGTCTGCGCCTGGTCCCCGGCGATACCCCCCACCTCGAGATCCAGGATGCACACCCCGGCGACGCGCCCGACACCGCCGTTGACCCGCTCCACGCACGTGTCGTCGAACGCCTTCACTCCACGTCGCGCCCGCAGTCGACCTTCGCGCTTCGCGACGCCCTGCGCGTCCGCAAGGCCGACCTGCTCGCTGCCCTGCACGCACTCGAGGGTCGTCGTTTAGTCACCAAGACCCAACTCGGCTGGATGCTCGCCAGCGACAGCGAATAACCCGGTTCCCGGGTTCCCGCCATAGAGATCGGAACTCGGGAACCGGGTCGCCCCTGCGACCCGCTACTGGCTTCCTGCGCCGCGCGCAGGCGAGGTCAAGGACGGGCGTAGCCCGCCGCCCCGCGGCGCGAGCGTAGCGAAGCGTCCTTGACGCCGCCGAGCACGGCGCTCCGTCGAGCACGGTGCTTCGTCGAGCACGGCGCTCCGTCGAGCACGAGCACCACGTCACACCGCCGATGGAGATCTTGGGATGCGAGTCTCAACAAGCGTGGCTTCCGACACCCGCCAACGTCGCGCACCACGCGCGAAGCTCTCGCGCGCGCTTGGGCGCCACCTCGACCGTCGTCGCCTTGCCCGTCAGCAGGGGGCGCAGCTCGGCCGGTGGGTGCTTGGCATCGCGCGCCGCGCGCCACCATGACTCGCTCGGCTGGCCCGGGTCACCGTTGAACGCGCGGGCCGCGGCCGTCCGTTCGGTCTCGACGAAGCAACGGGCACTTGTCGGCGCTG
>DATGJA010000377.1:0-3172 GCA_035295445.1 Polyangiaceae bacterium
GCCGAAACTGTGCAGTCGCTTCCCGGTTCGCACTGCACGCTCGCCGAGGCACCCGCGGTGAGCTCGCACGTCGCGTGACTTTGGCAATCGAGGTTCGAGCTGTCCGCCGCGGTGACGGTACAGGTGGTGTTGGCAGCACATTGTGTGTTGCAAGAGGCGCCCCGTTGCAGGTCGCTCCCCCACCACATGTGAACATACAGCCCGCCGTCTGCGCCGTGCACGCGCCGGTGCCGCTCAAGTTGCAGGCACCACCGGCGGTGCAAGTGCAAGCGGGGACATTCAACGCCCCCGGGAGGGCAAGCCCGCGTTTCAGAAGGGCGCACGGTGTGCGAGCGACGCTGGCTGGCGACTGCACGCGCGGGCCCGTGTCGCCCCGATGGGATCTCCGGCGCTCACGTTTGCGTCGCCTTGCCGTCCCAAGCCGTGAGGTCGACCGCGTGCTTCACCGTCGCCGCCAAGGCCGCTGCCGCGCCGCGTCCCCAGTAGTGCAAGAACAGGATTCGCGGCGACTCGCCCGTCATGTGCGAGTGGATGGCGACGATGTTGACGCCGCCCGCTCGCAGTGCCTTGAGCACGGGCTGCAGCTCGCCCTCGGCGACCGCGAAATCGCCGTCGACCACCGCGTCGGCGTCGCTGCCGGCGAAGGCCGACCACGTGCTTATGCCCATCGCCTTGCCGGCCGTGCATCCGCACTCGGCCTGCGTCTTTCGACCAAAGACGGCCTTGTACATGCCGTCCTTCGCGGTGCCCTTGAGCCCGAGGACCTCGTCCAGCTTCGCGGCGTCTATCTTGCTCGGCGTGGGAGGCGGCGCGCCAAAGGCGACGCCGGGCTGCGCGGACTTCTTGCGCACGCTCTTCTGCGCGTCAAGAGCGGCCCGGACCCCCTTGGCGAGCTGCTCGACCGAGCCCTCCCCGCCGATGTGCATGAAGAGCACGCGTGGCTTGTCGAAGAAGAAGTGATTGTGCAGCGCCGTGACTTCGAGGCCGTTGTCGAGCGCCGCGCTCATCGCCGGGTTCACCTCGTCCTCGAGCAGGACCAGGTCGCCCATGACCATCGCCTCGACGCCGGGCTTGCCGCCCGGAGCGAACGCCGCCCACGACGTCAGACCCATGAAGGGAGGCATCTTCTTCCAGCCATCGACCTCGATCGGGATGTCATCGCGGGGAAACGAAACCTTCGCGGTGTTCTCGGCCGCTTCGGGCTTGCCCCCCGTGATGCTGGCGACGCGCGCGGGGTCGATGGGGGCGGCGGGAGGTGTGGCAGCCGGCGCCGACGCGGCGGGCTGCGGCGAGGCGACCGCGGCCGGTGGGGGAGGGGGACTGCTCGCTGCCACCGGCATTGGCGTTGGCGGCGGGCTTGCGGCGGGGGGGGTGGTCTGGGCACAACCGAAAGCAGGGCCGGTCAGGGCGACGATCGCGAATACCGCGTGGCGAGCATTCATCGTGGTCCTCCTCGTTCAGGGTGGGGTGGCGCTCAGGTCGTCGAAGTAGGTGACCGAGTCGGCCTTGGTCCAAACGCCGACCTTGCCCGCCTCGGAGAGCGTGGTGTCGCGATGGCCCGACGGCGCAGCATCGGCCGCATCCGTATCGAATGCCCAGACGCGGGTGGCACGCTGCTCCGCCTCATGTCTCCTCCTAATTTAGCCACGCTTGCGTCGATAGAGCTGCAACGAGTCGGGGCGTATTTTGGATAACCGTCGTCCAGACGAATCCTCCGGACCAGCTCGGAACGCTCGCACTGGTGGATCCGGATTCGGGCAGCGTTGCCGGAGCGACGGCGCGGTCGCGTTGGACATATACCCAAGGGGGGTATATTAGAAGCCTCGAAGGAGCTGCGGGGCGCCGATGCACACGGTTCGGGAAAAGCAGAAACTCATTGCGAGGGTTCGACGCATTCGGGGCCAGATCGAAGCGGTCGAGCGGGCTCTCGTCGAAGAAAAGGGCTGCTACGACGTGCTCCAGACCGTCACGGCGGCCCGCGGTGCGCTGAACAGCCTCGTCGCCGAAATGATCGAGGACCACGTCCGCTACCACGTCCTCGACCCGGAGGAGAAGGTCTCGCCGAAACGCGCCCGTGCTGCCGACGAGCTGATCGACATCGTGCGGGCGTACGTGAAGTAAGGTCATGGTGGAACCGACGATCCCGCCGTTGCGCGTCGTGGGCGGTGCCGCGGGCTCCCCTATGCCCCGGGTCGACTCGTCGCAGGGCGCGCCGGAGCACGACGAAGATGAGGAGCATCATGTCGCACGAGCGGATCTCGTTCGCATCGGACTCGTAGGCGTTGCGGTAGCGGTGTCCTGGTTTATGCCCTGGCAGCCGTTCCTGAAGGTCAACGTGGTGGCCTTCGTGGCGACGCTGGTCGGTGGCTACCCCATCTTCAGGGAAGCCATCGAGTCGCTCCGCGAGCGGCGCATGACCATGGAGCTGTCGATGACGATTGCGCTCGTCTCGGCGCTGGCGATCCGCGAAGCATTCACGGCCCTCGTCATCGTCCTCTTCGTGCTGGTGGCCGAGGTGCTCGAGCACATGACCGTCGACCGGGGCCGGCGCGCCATCAAGGATCTGCTGGACCTTTTGCCACGCGCCGTGGCGGTTCGCCGGGCTGAGGGAGTCACGAGCATCTCTGCGGAGGCCCTGGGACTCGGCGACATCGTCGTCATCAAGCCCGGTGCGCGGGTGCCGGTGGACGGCGTCGTGGCGAGTGGCCACTCGTTCGTCGACCAGGCGGCGATCACCGGGGAGTCGCTTCCGGTCGAGAAGGTGCCCGGAGCGGGCGTGTTCGCGGGGACAATCAACCAGTCCGGCGCACTCGAGGTGCGCACGACCGGCATCGGCCGCGACACAACGTTCGCGAAGATCGTGCAAGCCGTCGAGCACGCTCAGGAGTTACGTGCACCGATCCAGAAAACGGCGGACCGCCTCGCGGGCTACCTGGTGTACTTCGCGCTCGGCGCGGCCGTTCTCACCTTCGTCCTCACGCGCGATGCTCGCTCGACGATCTCCGTGATCATCGTTGCGGGGGCGTGCGGGATAGCTGCCGGTACGCCGCTTGCGATCTTGGGAGCGGTCGGACGCGCGGCCCGGCAAGGCGCGATTGTGAAGGGAGGCATCTACATCGAGGTGCTGGGGCGGGTGGACACGGTCGTCCTGGACAAGACCGGAACCTTGACG
>DATGJA010000378.1:0-7897 GCA_035295445.1 Polyangiaceae bacterium
CGGTCACCCTGCTCAACCCTCTCGGCGACGAGCGATCGGTCATGCGCACCAGTCTCCTGCCCGGACTGCTCCGGGCGGTGGCGCGCGCGCGACGTCACGGAGAACGAGACGCCGCGCTTTTCGCGGTGGGTTCCCTCTTCCTGCCCTCCCCGGACGGCGAGGGCCTGCCCGAGGAGCGGCTGGCGTTCGCCGCCGTCGTCGCGGGAGACCGGCACCCGTGGCTGAGCAAGCCGGCGCCGGTCGACGTCTGGGACGCCAAGGGCATCGCACAGGGGTTCGTCCGACGCCTCGTGCGGCGCGAGGCAGCCGTGCGCGTAGCGAGCGCCGATGGACCGCCGGTCCTGCATCCGCGGGGCGCCGCCTGGATCGAGGTCGAGGGTCACCGCGTCGGCTGCCTCGGCCCGTTGCACCCGGACGCCGGCGACGCGTTCGATCTCGGCGAGGTGCCCGTCGTCGTGATCGACCTCGACCTGCAGGCGATCGGCGCGCTCGGCACGCCCCCGGTCCGATACGCGACGTTGCCGCGCTTCCCGGCGAGCGCACGCGATCTCGCGGTGGTCGTGGTCGACAGCGTCGCCGCCGGCGACGTCGAGCGCGCCGTGCGCGAGGCCGCCGGGGACCTCGGCGATCACGTCGCTCTCTTCGATCGCTTCGTGGGTGGAGCGGTGCCGCCGGGCCACGCGAGCCTCGCGCTGCACGTCGTCTATCGCGCTCCGGATCGCACGCTCACCGACGCCGAGGTCGACTCGCGCCACGGGCTGGTGGTCGAGGCCGTACGCAAGCGGTTCGGCGCGACGCTGCGCCAGTGACTGCCTTCGGGGCGGGTGGGTTACGATGGGGGCGATGGCTTCCGCCCGTCCCGCCGGCCCCTCGGGCGCTCTGGTCGGCGCGATCCTCTCCCGCCGGTGGCGTTTGCTCCGCGCGCTGGGCGAGGGCGGCATGGGCGAGGTCTACGCCGCGGAGCCCACCGAAGGCGGGCCCACGCAGGCCGTCAAGCTCTTGCGCCGCGAGTTCGTCGCCAATCCGCAGGTTCGCTCTCGCTTCCTCGAAGAAGGCCGCACCTGCATGCGCCTGATGCACCCCAACATCGTCCACGTCCGCGAGTGCGCGACGGCGGAGGACGGGTCGCCGTACATGGTCATGGACCTTTGCGACGGGGTGCCCCTCAGCGCGTATACCCAGAACGGCGGGCGGGTTCCGCTCGCGCAGGCCGTGCCCATCATGCAAGGCATCCTCGCCGGACTCGCGGCCGCCCATGCGCAGGGGGTCGTGCATCGTGACCTCAAACCGGACAACGTGTTCTTGACCCGAGGGGCCGGCGGTGCGTTCTCCGTCAAGCTGCTCGACTTCGGCATCGCCAAGGTCATGGACGTGGCCGGCGGGATGGGCAACCGCACGAGCACCGGCATGCTCCTCGGCACGCCCGCGTACATGAGCCCCGAGCAGGCCCGGAACGCCCGCGACGTCGACCAGCGCGCCGACCTCTGGAGCGCCGGCGTCATGCTCTACGAGATGGTCACGGGCCGCGTCGCGTTTCCGGCGCCGACCGAATACGCGCGACTCGCGGCCCTGCTGTCGACCGAGCCCGAGCCCATCGAGCGGGTGGACCCCTCGCTCGCGCCCCTGTCGTCCTTCCTGCTGCGCGCCCTCAAGAAGAACCGGGAGGAACGCTTTTCGTCGGCGGCGGAGATGGGCCGCGCGCTCGCCGCCGCGGTTCCGGCGCGGATGGAGAGCGGCCTCCCCGGCACGGCCGCCCCGGGGCTGCCCCTCGATCGCCTGGTCGACGGGCCGCAGACGTTCTCGCCCGCTCCGCCCGTGCCCTCGCCCGCCGGCCAATCCCCCGCGCCATCGCCCGCGCCACCGCCCGCCGGTGGGACCGAAACGACCCTCGCGAGCCCCGCGGCCCACGCCGTCGCCGAGCCGGCGCCCCAAGTGGTCATCGTCCGGTCCGAGCCGCCCGCGCTCGAAGAGACGCTGCGGTCCAAGGAGCGCGCCAAAGACTCGACGCTCCGTTCGAACGATGCGCCGCTCGCGATCATCGGCGTGCGGCGCGGGTTGGTCGCACTGCTCGTCGTCGTGGCGCTGGTCGCCGGGTTCCTTCTCGGCTGGGGCTACTCTCGTTTGCCGTAGGCGGCGGCCGCGACGCGGTCCACCTCGTCTTCGAACGCGGCCTGCTCGGCCAGGGACGACAGCTTGGGCAGGACGAGGACGTCGCGCGCGGTCAGGTCGAGGTTCGCGAACAGGCGCCCGGCGGGGCGCTCGTGACCGAGCGCGCACAGCGACCCGCTCCCACGATCGGCGGGACGCCCGAGGCCCGCGCACACGTTCCGCGCTGCGGTGCGCACTCGGACCTCTTCCGCTCGGTCCGCACGGCGGGCGTCCGCGTCGACCAGGACGAGCGCGATGCGCGAAGATCCTGCTGCGGCCTCGCGCAACGCCTCGGTCGCGCCGACGGCGTCGTCCGCGGCGGGCGCGCGCAGGACGAAGGCGCGGGTGACCGGCCACGCGGCGAACCGCGCGCGCTCGTCCACCGAGTCGCCGGTTCCCCGAAGCGCGATGCAGCGCGACTCGCCTCCACGGGATGGCTCGCGCCCCGTCGAGTCTGGCCCATCGCATCGATCCGCGATGGTCGCCGAGAGGGTCCGGTCTCCCGTGACCCACGCGGGCTGGACGAGGGCCCGCGCGGCGGTCAGCGCGGGCAGGTGATCGCGCGACCAGCCGCGAACGACTCGATCGAGCGGCTCGTCGGCGAGATCCTCGACGAACGGATTGCGCCGGACGGCGAGCCGGTCAGCCAGGTCTTCGAGCCCGGCCGCCAGCGCGACGAGCTGCGGTCGAGTCATCCCCGCAAGCAAGAGCGTCGTGGCGCGGTCCTCGTCCTGCGCCGGCCCCGCTTGACCCGGCCCGAGGCGGACACGGAGCACGGGTCCGTTCGGCGCGGCGGCATCGGCGCCCGTCATGGCGACCGAGCGACACCGCGTGCTCCCCGCGAACGACGCGGCCGCGACCGTCGCGACGACGGCGAGCGCGCTAACGACGCTGCGCCGCGAACTCGAAGCCGTCACTCGACCGCCCGGACAAGCTCGTCCCGTTCGGGCTGAGCGTGCCCATGAACGTCGTGCCGTCGGTGCAGGTGCCGCTCATGACCGAGTCCTTGAACGTCACGTCGCAGGCGCCGTACGGGCTCGTCGCGTGCCACACGCCTCCCAGCAGGCCAAAGGCGGAGGAGCCGGTCGACATGCGCATGCCGGTGTCCATCCCCGGGAGGGCCTCTTGATCGACGTACGTGCCTGGATCCAGGTTGACGGGGCAACCGATGCCCTCGACTTGCCGGAGGTGCGTGTTGACGCCCGTCACCATCCCCGGCGCGAGCGTCAGGTCGATCTTGTCGCGGGATTCGACGTACGTGCAGTTCGGGCCTTGCTGCATGTTCTCCTCGTTCAGGGTGAGGATGCCCGTTCCAATCGTGTCGCCGACGATCAGCGACCCCCCCGAATACCAGGGATGGTGGGTGAACGTGATGTCCCACGTGCCGTCGATTCCGGTCACCGTCGCGAGCGCCTCCGCGGCGCTCCAGTGCTCCTGCCCCGCGTCGTTCGGCAGCGTGTCGTCCACGATCTGCGAGTTGCAGCCGTCGAGGCCGACGAGAAGGAGAGCGACCGTGGCCGCCAGCGCCGCCAGCGTCCCCGGGGCAGCCGCGGCCCCCTTCGCCGCGAGTTCGGACGGCACACCGAAGCGCGTCCGCAGGCTCGAGCGAAGCGAGAGTTCGGACGGCACACCGAACAAAGTTCCCATCGATGTCCGACAGTGCCACGGGCCCGCGCGCCGGGCAAATGCGAGGGCCCCCTTTTTTGGGCGGCCGGGGGGCCGGGACCTTGATACCGTCGTTGCTTCGGGAGTGACGATCATGGCCGACCCCTCGCTGGATCCGCGTTACTTGGAGATGTTCCCGCAGTGGCTGCGCAGCCTGGGGGAGGACGCCGCGGCGGTGGGAGAGGTCGTCTCCGCGTCAGGCGCCGACGCCGCCGAAGGGGATTCGATCCGCTCGCTCGTCTCGGGCCTCAACTACATCTTCAAGTCGCTCGATCTCATCCCGGACGGGATCGACGACCTCGGGTTTCTCGACGACGCGTTCGTCCTGCGCGTCGCCTGCGCGCTCGCCGCGGAGGCGCGCCCGGACCTCAAGCAGGGCGCCGTGCAGCGCCTCGCCGACGACGCCCGCGCGGTCCAGAACTTCCTCGGCGAGGACTACCAGCGCCTCGACACGTACGTTCGCGGCCTCCGCAAGGGAGCCGCCCGGGGACGCACCGTCGAGGACATCGTGACGGACCCCGACGCCCGCACGCAGTTCCTTCACGAGGTGCGGGCGTGGTCCGGCGGGTACCAGGTGCCGACGTTCACACGGGACCAGAAGACGCTCGTGAAGCTCAAGGCGTTCCTCAGCGCCAAGCTTCCGTAGGCGGTCACGACGGCCGCGTCACGGCGTCCACGCGATCCAGGTAGCGGCTCAACCGTCCCCGGCGCGCGACCTCCTCCGCCTGCCACGGCGTGAGGGGGAGCCGCAGCGAGTGCAGGTGGGCGAAGAGCCCGAGGTCCGCGGCCGACGGGCGAGGTCCCATCCAGAAGCCCTCCTCCGGGGCGCGGGCGTCGAGGCGGTCGAGGACCGTGCGCATTCGCGCGTAGCAGGCCTCGAGTCCCGCGCGAAGAAAGTCTCGCTCGACGGTCTTCTTGACGATGGCGCGCCGCACGGCCGGCGCGACGATCGCCCGGACGGGCGCGGGCATCGACCCGAAGAAGTGCTTGCGAGGCACCGGCCAGCCCCGGTCGTCGACCCATCGGGTCACCAGCACGTAGGGGTAGAGGGCCGTGTCGGCGAACTCTTCCCAGAGCCAAGCCTCGGCGAGCGCGCGGCCCTCGAGACCGCCGGTCATCGATCCGGGGACAGCGGATTCCAGGCGACTCAAGATGCGCGTCGAGTCGGCGATCTTCTCCGCGCCGATGGCCACCGCCGGAAGCTGGCCGAGCGGGTTGATCTGCTTGATCTTGAGCATGTTGACGGCTCTCCTCTCGAAGGGCAGCTTGGCGAGGGAGATCGCGCGGCTGACCTCGAGGACGAAGGGGGAGAAGCTCTCCCAGCCGTCGACGCCGGTCGTCGCGGGGAAATCGTAGAGCGTCCACTTGGGAGCGTCGGTCATGGGCGGGCAGGGTAGAGCAACGGTGACGCGGGCGCTGCTGTGCGCGGTGCTCGCTGCATGCGGTTCGTCCGGCGGCTCGCCCGGCTCGCCGGGCTCCGACGGTTCCGCGGGGCCCTCGGCGGACGGGTCGAGCGGCGACGGACCGGCTCCCATTCTGGATGCCACCGAAGTGGGCGCGCCGGCGGAGGGAGGATCGACCGACGCGTCGTCCGTGCAGGACGCCGCCGCGACCGACGCCGTCGCGACCGACGGGCTCGCCCCGGGCGACGCGGGGGCGGCCGAAGGGGGGGCCATGCCGGACGGGGACGTCCTCATGCCGGTGTACGTCACGTTTTACGGCTGGGAGGACAACAGCCCCCCGGGGGGCGCCATCGCCTATCCGAAGGGCGGCGGCTACCCGACGCGGCACGAGACGGCCGGGGGCACGGGCACCTACGGTGACCCGATCACCTTCGCGACGGACATGGCCGAGTTCGGCGTCGGCACGGTGCTCTACGTCCCCTTCATCGAGAAGTACGTCGTCATGGAGGACGACTGCGTGCAGTGCGACTCGGACTGGACGAGCTCCCACAAGTTTCACATCGACGTCTGGATGAACAGCAACGGGTCGGAGGACCCCGCGGCGCTCAACCGCTGCGAGGACCAATGGACCCGCGCCACGACCAACGTAGAGGTAAGTCCGCCTCCGACCCGTCCGGTGACGGCGCCGCCGCTCTTCGACCCGATGAGCAACGTCTGCCGCTCCACGCCTTGACAGGCGTGCGACCGCGGGCGTCCGATGGGACCTGGCGGGTCATGCGAAGCGACGCCCCCGTCTTGATTGCCCAGGTCGACCCGCCGACCCTCGCGCGCGGGGGCGACTGGTACTACCGCACGTTCGGGCCCGGTCGCGGGTTGGCCGCGCACGCGGGCGCGTACGTCGTCAATTGCGACAACGTCCACCGCCGCCGGTGGGAGATCATGCGTGAGGCGGACGTGCTGGTGCTCAATACCGTGTGCGATCCCGACCTCTTGCCGCTTCTTCGCGAGCGCCGCAGCCAGCACAAGCTCACCGTCTACGAGCTGAGCGACGACGTCGACGGCCTGCCGCCGTGGAACCCGGTGCACGCTTATTTCGCGAACCCCGACAACCTGCTCCTGTTTCGGAGGCTCGCGCACTCGTGCGACGCCATGCAGTGCAGCACCGCGGAGCTCGAGCGTCTCTACGGCTACCTTGCCCCCGCGACGGTCGTCTTCCAAAACCAGCTGCTGGTGCTCCCGCCGCCGAGGGCAGAACCCGATCGGGACGAGGTGGTGGTCGGGTGGGGCGGGTCTTCGGGTCACCTCGAAGACATGAGCGCCCTCGCCGAACCGCTCGGCCAGTGGCTGGCGTCGCGTCCCGACGTGCGCCTGCACCTGATGTGCTCGGACGCGATCTGGCGAGCCTTCGAGCGGGTGCCGGAGGACCGCCGGACCCGCACGCTTCCGGGGGACATCGATCGGTACTACGCCTTCCTCTCGGACCTCGACGTCGGGATCGCGCCGCTTCGCGACACCGCGTTCAATCGCTCCCGCTCCGACGTGAAGTTCCTCGAGTTCGCGGCGCACGGCGTCGCGCCCGTGGTGCAGCACCTCGTGCCCTACCTCGACACGGTCCAGCCCGACCGCACCGGCTGGATGTTCCGCACGCACGAGGAGCTCATCCAGAGGCTGACCGTGCTGGCCGACGACCCCGCGTCGCGTCGGCGGCTCGCATCGGCGGCCTACGACTACGTCTCGCGCCACAGGAGGGAGGAGAATCACTCCGTCGAAAGGCTTACCTTCTACCGCCGGTGGCTCGAACGGGTCGGGCACACGCCCCGCGATGCCGAGTCGTGCGTCGCGACGTTCGCGCGCCTGACGCGGGGGGAGGGGGTCGAGGTCGCGGGCCGCCACGCCTTGCTTCAGCCGACTTCTTTCGAGCGGCTCGTCCACGACGCGCTCGTCCTCGTCGGGCTCGAGGACCGCGTCGCCGACGCGCGGACGTTGCTTCGCGAAGCCGTGGCGATCGAACCCTCCGACTATCTTCCCCATCTGGTGCTCGGGAGCGTCGAGGGCGCCATCGAGCCGCTCGACCAGGCGCTGCGCCTTCATGCCTCCTCGCTCCAGGCGCGCTTCGCCCTCGGCTGGGAGCACTCCAAGCGGGGCGATCTTCGGCGCGCGCTCGAGTCCTTCCTCGCGGCGGCGCAGGCCTTCCCCGAGTACGAGATGCCGTACGTGCACTGCGCGCGGGTCCTCCACCGCGTCGGTCGGAGCGAAGAGGCCGCCGAGTTCGAGCGATACGGCGCGGTCCTGGCCGCGGGCCTCACGCGGCCGCCCGCGACGGCGGGGGCGGCATGAACGTCCGGGGCGTCGTGCGACGGTCCGCGTGGGTCGCGGCGCGTCTCGCGATCGTCGCGATGGCAAGCGGGTGCCGGCGGCCGACGCACCGCGCGGCGCCGACCCCCTCGTCGTCCGTTGCCGCCCTCGTTTCGCCGCCGTCTCCCGCCCCGCGCGCCACCGCGTCGGTGCCGAGCGCGGACGTGTTCGCCGACGGCGGCGCGCCCGCCGGATACGAGCGCGCTACGGTCTGGGACCTCGTGCCCGCGGGCGATGGAGCGGCGGTGCTGCTCATCGACCCGAGCGGGACGACCGTGCTGCCGATCTTCGTCGGAAGCAGCGAGGCGTTCGCCATCCGCCTCGAC
>DATGJA010000379.1:0-4918 GCA_035295445.1 Polyangiaceae bacterium
GTGAGCCTCGCCGAGAAGGGCTTCGACGCGGTCGCCGGCGACGAACGCCTGCGACGTCAGGCGGAGGCCACGCTCGCCGAGGCGTTTCCGGGCGGCGTTCCCCTCGTGATGCTGCGCCGCGGGGTCGAGGAGCCGAACCTCGCGCGCGCAAACGCGTGGCGCGCTTGCATCGACTTTTCCACCAAAGATCGGCTCGGAGAGCTGCGCTGCCCGGTTCTCGTGACGCACGGGACCGCGGACGCCCTCATCCCGTTCAAGGCGGGAGAGCTCGTGGCGCGCGCGATCGGCGGGGCGCGCTGGGTCCCTCACGAGGGCGCGGGTCACGGTCTGCCACACGAGCGGCCGGAGGCGTTCCATCGAGCGCTCGCGGACCTCCTGAAGCTGTCTTAGCCGGACCCCGTCAAGGGCATCCAGGCCTCGGGGGGGGTGGCGGCGGCGGAGGCGGCGGGGGTATCCCCAACATGGGAGGTACGCACGCGGAGACGGAGTCCAAGAGGTAATACTCCAGCGCCAGCTCCCCGGCCGAGAGGTCCGCCGTGCTGCATCCGTCGGGGATCGAGGCCGGCCCGGGGATGCCGTGACCGCCCGCGTGAACGTCGCTGACGACGGCCGTCCCGCAGGACGAGGGCGCGGCCGCGTCGGGGATGCCGCCAACGGGCGTCGGGAAGGTTACGAGCTTGGGTCCCTCGGTCGGTTCGGGCGAACCGTCGACGAGGACGTCCGCCGCTTCGGCGGTGACCCACGTGAGGGCGGGGCGGACGACGGCGGTCATGCTCGTGCTCACGCGCGCGGGGTCGAGCCCGAGCGCCCCGTTCGAGTCCGCCGCGCCGAGGCCCTCGAGCCAGTGCAGGAGGGTCGAAGCGTTGGGAAAAGAATCGTTCACGAGGAAGGGTCCGGGCGCCCCCGACGGCGGGCCGTTGGTCCACGTGGCGAGCTGCTTGAAGTCAGGCAGCCCGTTTTCGAACCAGGTGACCTGCGAGTGCGTCGCGAAGAGAAGACCGCCCTCGTCGAGCCAGTCGTGGATGGCAACGAAGGCCGCCAGGGATTTCGTCTGGTTGTTGCCGTCGCACTCGCAGCCGAGGAGCACGTCGTCGTACGCCTCGAGGCTCGCCTTGGACGACCAGAGCGGGCAGGAGAGGTTCGTGCAATCCCCCGCACGGCCTCCGGCGTCCTGCCCGAGGTCGGCGCCGCCGACGCCGCGGTACACGTCCACCCGTCCCCCCGCGTGCGGCGCCGTGAACTCGCTCGCGTCGACGCCGACGCGCCGCAGAAAGCAAGCCATGTCGTCGCAGCCGCTCGTCAGGGCGGCCATCTGCGGCAGATCGCCCTCCGTACGGTTGCGCGGAAGGCGGGTGAGGGAGGGGTCCACCGCGTTGTCCATGCAGTCGACGACGTGGTCCAGGATCACGCTCCGCCGCCACTTGCCCGCCTGAACGACGAGCGGGATGTGATCGCCGGCCGGCACCTGGTCCAAGACGAAGGTCCCGTCCGCATTCGTCTGGGCGACGGACACGTAGCCGTTCACCTCGACGGAACAGGTCCGACATGAGCTGACCCCCGTCGCGAGCGGCGCCAGCGCCTCGCGCGTCTTCGGGACGTACACGATGGCGTTCGGCACGGGGACCTTGCCGGCCGGATCGTGCACGACTCCGCTCAGCATGGCGCCGAAGGCTCCGTTCGGGCAGAGGCTCTGGCACTGGAGGTCCGAGCCGTCGCACACCACGCGGGGCGGCGGCGGTGCGGCCTCGGGCGCCGCGCAGTCCACGAGGGTCGCGTCCCATCCTTCGAGCGCGCTCGCGTCCTCGGGCGGGGCCTCGAACGCCGCGTTCGGCGCTACGACGCGCGGCTGAGCGACGGGTTGCTCCGGGTCGACGCAATGGATCGCGCCGAGCAGGACGATCGCCAGGGCGACGACGGAGGAACGCGAGCGGATCATCACGGCCAACCGCACCATCATCTAGCACCGTCCGAGCGGTCCGGGACGTGTCGGAAGTAGGTTCGCTTCGCACCTAAGTTGCGCGGTGCGTGATCCATTTCCGGCGCGCCGGGAGACAACCAACGACGGCCTCGAGCGTCGACGGGAGGCGAGCCCATGAGCAAAGAAGCGATCAGCGAAACGGTTCCGCCGAGCGCCCCCTCGATCAAGTCCGCGCCGCCTCCGTTGCCGACGGAGGCGACGCGCCCGTCGTCGAGCCGCGCCTCGGCGGACGCGCGCTTCGGTGAAGCCATGTTCGAGCGCCTCGCCGCGGGCGACTACGCCGGGGCTCTTCTCGCCGCCGAGTCGCTGCTCCTGCACCAACCGCTCCACGCGGACGCGCTCGACACCGCGCAGATCGCGCGGTCCGAGCTGCGCAAGCTCTACACGCGGCGCCTCGGCGAGCTCGATCGGGTGCCGCGCGTGGCGATGGGTCCGGAGGGACTGGTCGCGCTCGCGCTGGACTTCCGGGCCGGCCTGGTCCTGGCGCGCGCCGACGGCAGCACGTCCCTCCACCGGATCGTCGAGACGTGCTCGCTCCCGGAGCTCCAGGCGCTGCGGATCCTCTCGGAGCTGTTCCTGCAGCGCGCGATCGTGTTCGACGACGACGTCCCCCCCTTGCTGTCGTCTTGAGGCCGCAGGCCGAAGGCCCCCACAGAAGCGGCTAGGCGCGCCCGACCCACGCGCCGAAGCACGACAGGGCCCAGGCGATCGGCGACACGGCGAGCCCGAATACCACGGTGACCGGGGCGGCGATCCCGAGCACGACCAGCGTGACGCTCAGGGCGAGGACCGTGCCGAGGGCCGGTTCGAGCAGCGTGTGAACCCCCGCCGCGCGCGCGACGAGCCAGCCGCTCGTCGGGAACGAGGCGAGGAGCCCGACGCCCAGGAGCAGCACGGGCGCGGAAGACACGAGGTCGTGTTCGTCGACCGTGGAGAGATCGATGTGCATCACGCGTGCGGCCACGACGCCGGCGGCCAGCCCGACCACCATCGCACCCATCGTCACGAGGGCCCCCAGGACGATCCATCGCACCTTGACCGGCTCGTCCGCGTGTCGCAGCGCCGATCGTACCGCCGAAAGGCTCGGCGGCTGCGCGACGCGCGACAGGCGCGAGAGCGGCCCCATGGACGACGGGGGCGTCTGCGAGAGACGGTTGCCTCGGGACTGCAGGTCCCGCCCGAGCACCCCTACGACGAGCCCCATCGCGGCGAGCAGGGGCGTCACTGCCAAGAGCGCGCCCGGACCGCGGCCGTAGACGAAGTGCGCGTAGAGGCCGTGCGCGACGATCGACGTGATGAATGCCGCCGGGAAGATCGGCAGGCGCCGTTTGTACTCCTTGGCGCGCCCGAGCGCATAGCCCCAGAGGCAACCGAAGAACACGTGCGCGGGCAACGAGAGCAGGGTGCGCGCGATCCAGATGGCGCCGGCCGGGTGAGTCCGCAGGACGACCGCGTTCTCGACGGCGGCGAAACCGAGCGACGCAGCGGCGGCGTACACGACCCCGTCGTACGGTTCATCGAAGTGCTTCGACAGGAAGGCGGGCCACGCGGCGGCGACCTTCCCCGCCTCCTGCAAGGGCGCGACGACGAGGAAGAGGAAGACGAGGGCGCCGCTCTCGCCGGCCGCCGAGACGCGGATGTCCAGCCCCGTCAGCGCCTCTGCGCGACGGGTGACGACCAGGGTCAGGAGAGAAGCGGCGGCGCCGAGAAGGAACGTCGTGACGACCAGCCACGGCGGCTCGCGATCCTTGTCCGTGCGGTGCACCACGACCGCGAAGAGCGCGGCCGGCAGGGCCGCCGGGATCAGCCAGCGCAGGGTGCCGAACAAGGCCCCGGCAGTGTACCGCCGGACGGCCGGCCGCGGAGCTCGTCAGAAGTGAATGCCGAGGTGGGCGGTGCCACCCGCTCCGAGGCCGATGCTCGAGCCGGACTGCTGGTAGAGCGGATTGCTCATGATCATCTGCTGGACCATCATCTGCTGGTCCGGGGGAAGCTGCGAGAGGTTGGGCAGCGCGGGCTTCGGACGGTTGAGGAACAGGAACTCGACGCCGGCTTCCGCGCCTACCGACACGAGGTGCGAGAAGTAGAAGTCGATCCCCACCATGGGTCCGACGTCGAACCCGTTCACGCTCACGCTCGGCGACTGCAGGCCCGCAGCGGCGCCGACCGCGTTCGAGTCGAGCGAGCCGACGAACGCGTAGCCGCCCCTCACGCCGAAGTACGGGTCGATTCTCCAAACGCGCAGGTGGAGCGCCGCCTCCGCGTCGATCTCCCACAGGCTGCCGAGCGACGAGAGCTGGGTATTCCGGAAGCGGACGCCCAGCGTCACAAAGAGCAGGCGTACGCCGATGCCGCCGCCGACCGTGAGGCCGCTCCCGTCGGTTTGCACCAACCCGAGCGAGCTCGCGCTGAAGCTCGTCATGTTCACGTAGGACGCGCCGATGTCGGCGTTGAGCCACACCCACTCGAGACCGAGGCCGCTGTCCTGGCTCTCGTCGTCGGCGTTGGTCGGCCCGGGGGAGCTCGGCAGCTGCCCGACGGGCTGCGGCGAGCCGGGCGCCATGGGCGGCGGCGGCTGGAGCTCCTGGGCGCGCGCGGTGCCCGCGCAGAACGCGAGAACGGCGGCGGGTGCGAGGGCGGCGAGGGTGCGCGTCATGCCTTCTCCTGGGTGGGGGACCGCGTCGAAGCCGGGCGCTCGTCGTCCTCGGCGTCGGCGTCGGGGACTCGGTACGCCTCCTCGAGCCACCGGCCCAGGTCGACGAGCTTGCAACGCGGCGAACAAAACGGGGACGCCTTGTTCGTCTCGCGCGTCGCCGCCGGCCGCTGGCAGATCGGGCAGGGAGACGTCACCTGCCCAGCATAGCTCATGAGCCGGCGGTCCTGAGGTGTCCTAGGGGGTGTCCGGGGTGTCCCTCGTCCGAACTCTCGCTTCGCTCGAGC
>DATGJA010000380.1:0-6587 GCA_035295445.1 Polyangiaceae bacterium
CGTCGTCCGCGCCCTCGGGGCAGTCGGCCATTCGCCTCAAACGCGGCATCACGGCGGCGTCCAGCCCGCCGAGAGCTCCGCAGTCGGCGGCCTTTCGCAGGACTCCGTCGGCCGATTTGCACGAGATGATGGTGCCGTGACCGACCGACAGCGCGTGCGACGGGGGGGCGGCCGGTGCCGCCGCCGCGGGGGTGGGCGCCGCGGGTGCACTCACGGCCGACGGGGCCGACAGGACGGAAGCGGGGGGCAACGGCGACGCCTCGGCCGGAGGGGCGGGCGCCGACGCCGAGGCCGAGGGGGACTCGGGGACGCTCGGTCCGAGGCGCACCCCCGCGACGCGCGGCCACACGACCCCCAGGAGGAAGCCCACGGCGGTGACGGCGGCGACCTTCTTCCACGCGGGACGGTCCTCGTTCGGCGAGGGCACCCTCACCTGCAGCGAGGCCCTCGTGTTGCCGGACGACATCGCCCGCACGAGTATCACACAAGTGAGGAAACGGGCGAGAACGCGGCCGAAGGACAGCCCTCAGTATGTGCCGTCCGAGCTCTCGCTCCGCTCGAGCCTACTACGGCCGGACCACCAGCTCGATCAACAACGTCCCGCCCTGGTAGCTCTGCCCGCCGACGAAGAACGGCTCGTTGCCGCTCGCCGTCACCTCGAGGAGCTTGAGAAACGCTTGTTTGCCCGGCTCGCCGATCTCGGCGCGCACGTGAAAGCGCGGCGCGCCCGCGTCCGCGACGGCGTCGACGAGCGTCACCTGCAGCGTGCGCCCGTTGGCGAGCACGTTCGTGGCCGGCTTTCCGGCCTCGAGCGGCAGGTTCTTCGTATCGAGCAGCTTGTACACGTTGTAGCGGACGAAGGGCTCACGCACGGGCGGCGGCAGGTCTTTCAATCGAGGGTCGATGGAGACCCCGCCGTCCGTATGGAGGGCGTGGATGACCGTCACCTCGAGCGTGGGGCGTCGGGGAGTGGCCGCGGAGGCCGCCCCGGTGAGGAGCGCCGCCGCCGAGAGCGCTCCCCCGAGCAACAGCCCCAGACGAGCCGCGCCAACGTGGGCCACCGTCTTCATTTCGAGCCCCCGGGCTCGTCCTCGATCCAGATGACCACGCTCGGAGCGTGCCCGGCGCCCGCGACCGCCGCCGCACCCATGGGGATCTCGAACACCGAGACCCCATGGGAAGGGGAATCGATCTCGTCGACCTCCACCCCCGACGCTCCGGCTCCCTGCGCAACCGCCGACGGTGCCACGTCCACGCGGGGGGACGGACCTGCGCTCGCCAACGGCGTCTCCTCCGACTCCGACGGCGAACGGGTCGCATGAATGTACAGGGCGAGGCCCGCCGCCAGAGAAACGAGGACGAACCCCGCGGCGACGAGCGGGCCTCGACGAGAAGTCCGATCCCGCCCGACCCCCCCGACCGGCATGGAAACGACGACGCGATCTTGCTGCAATCGGGTCGCGGCTTCGACCTTGGCCATCACGGCGTCCGCGATGGACCCGGCGCCGGCCGCGTCCGCCCGCCCGAGCATCTCCGCCTCGAGCCACGGCCCCCAATCGGTGGCACGCATGCGCTCGACCGCGTGTCGCGCTTCGTCGCTGCTCGCCACGAGCTTCTCGGCGCGCTCGAGAGCGTCCCCCTCGAGCTCCCCATCGGCGAGCTGCATGAGCTCGATGATCATCTCGCGCGAGAGGCTCACGGCTTGCCCCCTACCTGCTCGTCATAACAATCGGCGAGGGCCCGTTGCAGCTTCTGCCGGGCATGAAAGAGGCGGCTCATGATGGTGCCCTTCGAGACCTGCATGACCTCCGCGATCTCCTCGTAGCTGAGGCCGTCGACCTCTCGCAAAACGATGACGGCGCGGTGATAGCTGGGCAGCGCGTCGAGAGCCTGGCGAAGTCGATCGCCGATTTCGCGGCGCCGAATCGCGTCGGCGGGGTCAGCCCCGGAGAGACGCCCGAGGAGGTGGCCGGCGTCCGGCTCGGGGCCCTCGTCCGAGCCCAGGCGCGCCTCCTCGAGGTCCGTCGTCTGCCGGCCCGGCTTGCGCATGAGATCGATGCTGAGGTTCGTGACGATACGGTAGAGCCACGTGAAGAAGCTGGACGTGCCTTGAAACCCGTCGAGGCTCTTGAAGACTCGCAAGAATGCGTCCTGGACCAGCTCGCGAGCGTCGTTTTCGTCTCGCACGAGGGTGAGGGCGAGGGCGAACGCGCGCCGCTGGTGGCGCTCGACCAGACTTCGAAACGCCGCCGTGTCGCCCGCCTGGGCCTTGACGATGAGCGCACGGTCTTCCTCCGCCTCACGGGCCCTTTCCTGCTTTCCGTTGGACGCGCGCGGGGCGGGCGTATTCACCGGCGTCGGAGGCATCGGCGGCCGGATCGACGGCGGTGAGGGCTCGAGGGGGCCGGGCGGCGGTCCCGCCGACTTCGCTGACGGCGCACCGCGCACGGCGACCAACGTAGTATGATTCCCCAGGATCGACTAGCGCTGGCCGGCGGCTGGCCCCTCCGTGAGGCGGCCGAGCGTGACCTTGATGTCGAATCGCTTGCCCGCGCGCTGGACGCGGAGCGTCACGACGCGGCCCACCCCGGCGACGCTCGCCAGCCATTGAAGTTGCGTGGATCGCTCGAGGGGCTGACCGTCGAATCCCAGCAGGATGTCGCCTGGCTGCAAGCCCGCCTGCGCCGCCGCTCCCCCTGGCGAGACAAACTCGATGACGGCGCCGCTGATCTTGTCGCCGTCCGCGATCTTCAGGACGTGACGGTCCTCCGACGTGAGCTCGCGGACATCCATGATGCGTATTCCGAGGCCGCTCCGCGTGACGTGCCCGTCACGGAGGAGCATCGGCAGGAGCTGCTTCGCCATGTTGATCGGAATCGCGAATCCGATCCCCTGCGCGCCCCCGCCGCGAATCATCGAATTGATTCCCACGACGGCCCCGCTCAGGTTGAGGAGCGGCCCCCCCGAGTTTCCGGGGTTGATCGACGCGTCCGTCTGCAGAAAATCGTAGTATCCGAGCTGGTTTAGTTTCATTTCGTCGCGCGAGCGACCCTTCGCGCTGATGATGCCGGCGCTCACGGTGTGGGCAAGCCCGTAGGGGTTTCCGATCGCCACCACCCAATCGCCGACGTCGATCGAGTCCGAGTCGCCGAGCGGAAGGGGCTTCAGGTCCTTCGCGTCGATACGGATGACGGCGATGTCGGTGGCCGGGTCCGTGCCGACGACCTTCGCCTGGAACTCGCGCTCGTCCGAGAGCTTGACGACCATCTCATCGGCGCCCTCGACGACGTGGTTGTTCGTCACGACGATGCCGCCCTTGTCGATGACGAAGCCGGTGCCAAGCTCGGTGGTCGCGTGCGCGAACGGCGACATCCCCTGCTGTTCCGTGACCGTGTAGATCGCGACCACGCTCGGGTCGGCGGCGTGGGCGATGGGGGCGAAGCTGACGGGCTGCAACCGCACGGCCACGGAGGGGGCGGCGGTCGCGGTCGGCGGCGGCGCCGGAGGGAGCGTGACGGCCACGTCGACCGGGGTCGCGCCCGGCGGGAGGGCGACCGCCGCGTCGACCGCCCCCGCGCCCCCTGGCGCCCGATTCCTGCAGCCGGCGGCGAGCGCCGGGACGATCACCGCGGCCCCGAAGACGATCGCGCGGACCGCTCGCATCACTTCGTCTTGGACAGTTCCACGTAGCGCATGCGCAGATCGTAGAGGATCTGGCCGATGAGACGCTCCTCGTCCCCGGAGAGGTTGCCCCTCGTCTTCTCCTCGAGCATTCCGACGAGGTCGATGGTCTGCCGGGCGAGAGTCAGGTTCTGCTCGAACTTGCCTGTCTCGGGATGCTGCGCTTCGCCCAAGTGCATGAGCGCCGAATGGCTCAGCGACAGGATGAAGGTCGCGAAGTCGATATGGGGCAGCGGGTCATCGCCGTGGGCGTCTGACTTCGGCTTGCCCTCGCGCGGGGGACTCATCGCCCGCCGGTCTCAATCCTCGCGCCCGCCGAGCGCGGGCTGCGGGGTGTTAATCGGTTCCGCTTGCTCGCTCACGTCGGACAACTGCGAGAGGTGCCTCTCCACGTCCTTCTCCTCGAAAACGCCCCGCTTGAGGTTGCGCTCACGAACCCGAACGTCCCATTCCCAACTTTGAATCGTCTTCGTGCTGCTTGCCATCGGCTATCCCTCGCGAAGGTGAGAAGAGCTCAACGTTTTCAGTTCGCGTCGCGTTTTCCAAGGGGCACCGGGTCGTGACCGTGGTCGCAGTCCGGCCCGTGCACGTGCTCGTGCGCGTGGTCCAGATCCGCTGCGGCGCGCTCGATCTCGTCCGTCGTCGCAGGGCGGATCTCGCGCACCGTGACGCGGTAGCGAAGGGCCATCCCCGCGAGGGGGTGGTTGGCATCGACGACCACGACGCCGTCGCGGACCTCGAGGACGCTCATCTGGATCTCATCGCCTTCGGGTGACTCCGCCACGAGCTCGTCACCCACCGTGACCTGCGTGGGGTCGGGGAGCTCGCTCCGCTCGACCTCCATGATGAGATCTTCGTCGTACTCGCCGTACCCCTCTTCGGCCGACACGTCGACGCTCTTCTCGTCACCCACGCGCAGCCCGACGAGGGCGGCCTCGAGCCCGGGAACGAGCATGCCGTACCCGTGCACGTAGCGGATCGGCTCGCCCCCCTCGCCCGCGCTGGCATCCAAGAGGTCGCCGTCGTCGTCACGAAGCTCGTAGTCGATCGTGACGTACGTGTTGGGCTGGATGGTGAGATCGTTCACGGCCGCTCAGCACTAGCGCGGCGGCCGTCGCCCGTCGAGAGGAGCTCAGTGCTGCGGTAATTAATCGCGATGGGCCGCGTCGCTCGCGCCGTTGCGCATCCTTCGCGGGACTTCGACCGTCGTAGAGAACAGAAGGAGTCCCCCCATGACCGCCAAGACCTCCGTTCCGGAAAAGGTCGCCGTGGTGACCGGCGGCAGCCGTGGCCTCGGGCGCGGCGTCGTCGAGGCGCTCGCTGCCCGCGGCGTGCGCGTCGTCGCACTGGCGCGCGACGAGGGTGCCCTCGCCGCCCTCGCACGCGAGGTCCCCCGCGTCGTTCCGGCCCCGGGCGACGCGGCGGACGACGCGCTCGCCGAGCAATTGCTCGCTCGCCACGCGCCGGACCTCGTGGTGCTCTGCGCCGGGGCCATGCCCGTGCTCGGCCCCCTGCAAGAACAGACATGGGAAGCGTTCCAAACGAACTGGAACGTCGACGCCAAGTCGGCCTTCGTTTGGCTGCGATGCGCGCTCCGGCTGCCGATGAAGCACGGTTCCCACGTCGTCGTCATATCGAGCGGAGCGGCCATCGGGGGCTCCCCGGTGAGCGGCGGATACGCATCCGCCAAGCGGGCCCAGTGGTTTCTCGCGGACTACGCCGCGACCGAGAGCGCCCGGGCGGGCCTCGGGGTGCGCGTGCACTGCCTTCTGCCGAACCTCAACGCGAGCACCGCTCTGGGCCGAGCCGGCATCGCGGCCTACGCCGAGCGGGCCGGCGTGACGACGGAGCAGTTCGTGCGCCGGTTCGACCCGCCCCTCACCCCCGCGATCCTGGGGCAGAGCGTCGTCGACTTGTTCGAGTCGCCCGAGCGCTTCGACAAGCTCGCGTACCGCGTCGGCGGGGCGGGGCTCCTCGCGGTCGGGTGAGGTCCGCCGGGGTACAATCCGCCCCGTGCGCATCGCGATCGTCACGACGAGCTGGCCCGCCGACGAGGACGACCCCTCGGGCCACTTCGTGCGCACCGAAGCCCGCGAGCTCGAACGCGCGGGCAACGAGGTCTCCGTCATCGCGCCCGAATCGGGCCGAGCGTTTGGCTGGCCCGGGGTGTGGGCCCGCTTGCGCGAGAAGCCGACGCGCGTCGCCGACGCCGCGCGATGGATCGCCTCGGCCCGCGCGCGCATCCGACGGCTCGAGGCGGACCGGGTCGTCGCGCATTGGGCGGTGCCGTGCGCGTGGCCGATCGCGATGGCGAACCGGGGCCCCGAGCTGCACGTGGTCTCGCACGGAGGGGACGTGCGACTTCTCGCCGCGATGCCGCGCGCGGCCCGGCGTCGGATCGCGCTGGCGGTCGCGTGCCGCGCGCGGATCTGGCGGTTCGTCGCGCCGGGCCTTCGCGACGATCTGCTGGGCGTGCTCGAGCGGGACGCGCGCGATGCGGTGGAAGCAATCGCCGACGTCCGCGAGGCGTCGATCGAGCTTCCCGACGTGCGCGACGCGGCCCAGGAGAGGAGGCAAACCATCGGATCCGGCCCGATCGCGGTCAGCGTCGGGAGGCTCGTCCCCAGCAAGCGGGTCGACCGCGCAATCGAGCACGTGGCGCGGACGCGGGAGGCGCGCGTGCTGGTGATCGTGGGCGACGGGCCCGAGCGCGGGCATCTCGAGCGACTCGCGCGCGAGAGCGGTGTCGACGCGCGCTTCGTGGGCCGCGTCGCACGCGTGGAGGCGCTCGCGTGGATTGGCGCCGCGGACTTCGTCATTCACGCCTCGGAGGCCGAGGGACGAAGCACGGTCCTGCGCGAGGCGCAGGCCTTGGGGACGCGCGTTCGATTCATCCAGTGAATGCA
>DATGJA010000381.1:0-11254 GCA_035295445.1 Polyangiaceae bacterium
AGGCTCCCAAGCGCATGGGGCCCTTTTGCCATGCCTCGTCGGGACTTTCGATGCTGAAAAGACAGCTTCCCGAGCCTTTTTTGACGCCGCGCTTGGCGGGGTGCGACACTCAAGGGACACCCAGGGAAGGCTCAGGATGGCCGAAGGCAAGAACCTCGTCGGGGTCGACATCGGCGCGAGCTCGATCAAGGTCGTTCAGCTCAAAGAGGCGCGCAAGAAGCTGCAGGTAGCCCGCTGGGGCTGGGCCCAGCTTCCGCCCCAGACGATCATCGACGGTCACGTCATGAACTCGGCCGCCGTCACCGAGGCCATCGGCCGCATCTTCCACGACGCCAAGATCCAGCAGCGGGACGTCGCCATCGGCGTCTACGGGCAGAGCGTCATCGTCCGCAAGATCACCGTCCCGATGATGACCCCGGCCGAGCTCGACGAGCAGATCCACTGGGAGGCCGAACAGCACATCCCGTTCGACATCAAGCTCATGTCGGTCGACTACGAGGTCTTGCGCCGCCGACCCGAGGCCGGCCAGATGGACCTTTTGCTCGTCGCCGCCAAAAAGGACGAGATAAACGACTACGCGTCCGTCCTGCGCGAAGCCAAGCTGCGCCCCGTCGTCGTCGACATCAACGCGTTCACCGTCCAGAACATCTTCGAGCACCAGTACGGCCTGCCCCCGGAGGGGACCATCGTCCTTTTGAACATCGGCGCGGCCGTCTCGTCGCTCAACATCGTCGCCAAGGGCGTCAGCGCCTTCACGCGCGAGATCACCAACGCGGGCAACTCGATCACCGAAGAGATCCGCAAGGCGCTCGGCTGCTCCTACGAACAGGCGGAGGCCTACAAGCAGGGCGGGGGGCCGACGCAGATCGTCCCCCACGAAGTCACGCAGATCATCAATCAGGCGTGCCAGGGGCTGGCCGGTGAAATCCAGCGCTCGCTCGACTTCTACCTCGCGACGAGCGGCGAGCAAGAGATCAGCCGTATCTACCTCTCCGGCGGCAGCGCCTACCTGGCGGCCCTCGTCCAGGCCATCGAGAAGCGGGCGCGCGTCCCCGTCCAGATCTTCGATCCGATGGTGAACCTGAGCGTCGACAGCAAGTTCGTGGACGAGTCGCAGCTGCGTGCGACGGCCTCCCAGATGGTCGTGGCGTTGGGGCTCTCGCTCCGATGCGACAAGGAGCGCCGGCAATGGTCCGCATAAACCTCCTCCCCGACCGGCGGCAGACGGCCCGTCGTGCCGCGGCGGGCGAGCCCTCGCAGACGTGGCTCGTCGGGGTCTTCGGAGCGGTCGCCTTGGCGGTCGTGGCGTGCCTCTTCGTCCAGAAAATGAAGGTAGACGAGCGCAACGAGATCATGGCGGACAACGCGAAGACGCAGGGCCAGATCGACGCCATCAAGCACCAGATCGCCGACCACGCCGAGATCAAGGCTCGCCTCAAGGACCTCCGGGACCGGGAGGACGCCATCCAGAAGCTCCAGTCGGCGCGGACGGGGCCGACGGCGACGCTCCTCGAGCTCGCCCACCTGCTCACCCCCGGCCGCGGTCCGACGACGGACCGCGACAAGCTCGAGCAGCTGCGGCGGGACAACCCCGCCGAGGCGTACAACCCCAACTGGGACCCGCGGCGTCTGTGGCTCACGTCGTACCAGGAGTCCGATCGCGTGGTGCGGATCGCCGGCATGGCCCGTGACGGAGAAGACGTCAGCGAGCTGCAGCGCCGGCTCAAGCTGAGCGACTACTTCCAGGAGGTCAAGCTCCTGCCCGGATCGAAGACGTTCGATTCGACCGCGCATCAGGACCTCTTCCGGTTCGAGCTCAGCGCGAAGGTGAGGTACTAGATGGCTCCTCCCGCGCAATCGGCGCTCGCGCGCGTGCCCACCGCCGGTAAGGCCGGCATCGGCGTCGGCCTGGTCGGTCTGGTCCTCTTCGGATACTGGTTCGTCTTTTACTCGGACGTGTCGAGCCAGATCGAGGGTGCGCTCCGGCAGAAGAAGTCGCTGAGTGACGAGCTCGTGGCGCAGCAGCAGGCGCAGCAGTCGTACAACGCCGATCGGAGCGAGCTCGTATTTCGCGAGCAACGCGCCCGCGAGCTCAACAAGCTCCTTCCGCCGGACTCCGAGGAGGACGCGTTCCTCTCGAGCGTCCAGGTGGCGTCGAACGCCGCGGGGATCGACCTCAAGGGCTACACGCCGCAAGAAGAGGTGCCCCAGACCTTTTACGCCAAGGTGCCGATGCGCCTCACGCTGTCCGGCCGTTTCCAGCAGATCGCGAAGTTCGCGTACGAGCTCGGAAAGGTGGACCGCATCATCAACGTCGAGAACATCGAGCTCGTCAATCCGAAGGTCGTAGGCGACGAAGTGATCCTCGACGGCCGGTGCCTGGCGACGGCGTTCCACGCCAACAAGCCGAAGGAGTCCCCCCGTGGGCCCGCGGCGGGGGGTGGGAAGTGAGCGCCGGCCGCTTCTCTCTTTGCCCGCGCGTGGGCTCCGGACTCGTGGTCGTCCTCGCGGGGTCGATGCTTCCGTTCGCGCTCGCGTGCGGTACCAAGGTCGCCCCCCCTCCACCTCCGCCTTCGCGGCCCCCCCCCGCGGCCGTCGCCGCGGCCAGCGCGTCGGCGATGCCCGCCGAACTCAAGGCCCCGCCCTATACCGAGAACGACTTCGTCGAGAGCGATCGCAACCGGGACCCATTTCGCAGCTTCCTCGTGCAGACGCAGCCCGTCACCACACCGGCGGTCAATCAGCGCAAGGTGGAGCTGGCCCAGTACTCGATCGACGAGCTTCGGCTGATGGCCATCGTTCTGGGGAGCGACCAGCCGCGCGCGATGTTCATCGACCCGACCGGCAAGGGAACGGTCGTCTACAAGGGGACGTTCGTCTGCCGGCCGGAGGTCGTGCACCTCGGCGGGACGAGCGGGCCCGAATACCAGCTCAATTGGCGGGTCGATCGCATTCGAGAGGGCGACGTCGTCCTCATTCGCGAGGATCCGGCGCAGCCCGCGATCCCCCCGGCGACCCGCGTCATCCCGCTCCACCCCGAGGCCGACAAAGAAGGTCTCGCCCCGGGCTGACGCGGCGGGAGCGCGGATATCGCCCTCGTCACAAATTGGTCCCTTTTGGATCGCGCGTTCTACGGTTGGCCCCGCGATCTCATCGGCGACATCGCCGGATCGCGAGGGAGCCAATATGCGTGGGGCGAAATCGTTTCTCTACGCCGCCTTGCTGGCGAGCGCCAAGACGAGCGTCCTCTTGTGCGCCTCGACCGCCTCGGCCAGCGGCGCCGAGAACCATGTCCGGGACGTTCGCGTCAAGCCCGACGAGAGCGTGGCCGGAGGGGCGGAGATCGAGATCGTCGGCACGGGGGCGCCCACGTACAGCGTCCGGGTGGCCGACAGCGGCAGACGGCTGCTCATCGACCTGAGCGGGTCGGACGTCGTCGGCGCGCCGTCCGCGTTGACCAACGCCGTCGGCGTCGTGGGCGGCGTCCTGACGCAGGCGTTCGACTCGGGCGCCGGCCCGATGACCCGGCTGTCGGTCAGCTTGCTGCGGGCGGCCACCTACCGGGTCGTGCCCGACGGCGCGACCCTGCGCGTGATCATCACCCCCTCGGGTCCCGCCTTCGGCGAACCCAAGGGGGCGGCGCCCGCCCCTCCCGGAGTCGTCGAGAGCGCGGCGGTCCACGACGTGCGCTTCGAACGCGCGCCGCCGTCGGCGACGGGTGGCTCGCCCAACGGTTGCGATCGGGTGATCGTGGACCTCGGGAGCATTCCGGCGTACGCGCTGTCGACGTCGCCGTCGGGGGAGCTCCGCCTCGAGCTCCGCGGCACGAGCCTCCCCGAGGCGCTCGCCCGGTCGCTCGACGTGACGGCCTACCACGGGGCGCTCAAGTCCGTGTCGGCGTCCCACGACGCGGCCAGCGGCGCCACGGTGATCCAGCTGCAGCGCGCCAGCGACGCGCCCGGGACGGTGTCGGTCGAAGGCGGCGCCATCGTCTGGTCGTTCCCGGTCCCGAACTCCCAGCTGCCCGCGCCCCCCGTGGCGCAGCTCCACATCGACGGTCGGGGCGTCGGCAAGGACGGCGGCGTGGTCCGGCAGGTCGTCACGGTCGCCCGCGAGGACGCGCCGAAGGATTTGCCCCGCATCGAGACCTCGATCCACGACGAGGATCCGGCCCCCGCCGTCGAGACCACGTCCGGCGGCGCCGCCGGCTTCTCCTCCGCGACGTCGAACGTGCTCGCGCAGCGCTACAACGGGCGGCGGATCGACATCGACCTGAAGGACGCCGACGTCCACAACGTCTTGCGTCTGCTCGCCGACACGGGCCACGTGAACATCGTCACCGCCGATGACGTGAGCGGGACGATCACGATCCGCATGCGCAACGTGCCGTGGGACCAGGTGCTCGACGTCGTCCTTCAGGCCAAGGGCTTGGGGATGGTCCGGCAGGGGAACCTCATCCGGGTGGCGCCGCTCGCGCAGCTCCAGAAGGAGCGCGAGCTCCGCCTCGCGCAGCAGAAGCAAGAGTTCGAGCTCACTCCGCTCGAGACGCGCCTCATTCCCATCAGCTACGCGCAGGCCGACGAGCTCCAGGCCCGCGCCAGGGAGCTCCTCTCGCCGCGCGGCTCGATCGCCGTCGACGAGCGCACCAACGTCCTCATCGCGCGCGACATCGCCGCGAACCTGAACTACATCGAAGAGCTGATTCGGTCGCTCGACACGCAGACTGCGCAGGTCCTCATCGAGGCGCGCATCGTCGAGGCGACGAGCAAGTACCTGCGCGACGTCGGCATCCAGTGGGGCGGCGACGTGACCTTCGGGCCGGCCACGGGCAACCCCACGGGCGTCGCCTTCCCGTCGAGCGTCTCGACCGCCGGCGGCGCGTACGACAACAACACCCCCACGGCAGGTCTCTCGCCGTTCACGCGCACGGTCGCCACGCCCAACTTCGCGGTCAACCTCCCCGCGGCGGTCGGGACGGGGGCCGGCGGCGCCCTCGGCGTGACGCTCGGATCGATCGACAACACGCTGAGCCTCGGGATCCGCCTCTCGGCGGCCGAGTCGAGCGGCCTGGTGCGCATCGTCAGCGCGCCGCGCGTCATGGTCCTCGACAACCGCGAGGCGCGCATCAATCAGGGCACGCTGATCCCCTTCGCGCAGGTCAGCGCCCTCGGTGTCCAGACGACGTTCCAGGAGGCCAAGCTCCAGCTCCTCGTGCGGCCCCACGTGACGGCCGACGGCTCGGTCTCG
Organism: Polyangiaceae bacterium; assembly: GCA_035295445.1. Classification (GTDB taxonomy): domain Bacteria; phylum Myxococcota_A; class Polyangia; order Polyangiales; family Polyangiaceae; genus Palsa-1150. The sequence continues at coordinate 5,248 of DATGJA010000381.1, forward strand.
ATGCACGTGAAGCTCAACCGCGACGAGCCGGACTTCACGCAGACGAGCCCGCGCGGCGACCCGACGATCCTGAAGCGCGAGGCGGAGACCGACCTGCTCGTGATGGATGGCCACACGGCGGTCATCGGCGGAATCTACACGCGCAACACGGGGCGCAACCTGGACCAGGTGCCGTTCTTCGGCGACATCCCGATCCTGGGCATCCTCTTCCAGCGGCGGCGAGCCAGCGATGCGCGCGGGGAGCTCGTGATCTTCATCACGCCGCACATCGTGAACCGCGCCGAGGCGCTCGGACGCTGAGAGCGCGGTTCGCGCCCGCGCCTTACCTCCGCCGCGTGTACAGCGCGTAGCCGTTGCGGCCCGCGCGCTTCGCGTCGTAGAGCGCGGCGTCCGCGTGGGCGATGAGGTCGTGCGCGTCGGTCCCGTCGGTCGGGTACAGCGCGACGCCGATGCTCGCGTTCACTGTGGTTGGCTTGCCGGGTGCGAGGAAAGGCTCGCGCGCCATGGCGGAGAGGAGCTTCTGGGCGACCTCGCTCGCCCGCTCGCGCGAGTCGAGCTCCGGCGCGAGGACGATGAACTCGTCGCCGCCGACCCGCGCGACCGTGTCGGACTTGCGCAGCGCGCCGACCAACCGGCGGCCCACCTCGCGCAGCAAACCGTCGCCCGCGAAGTGCCCGAACGCGTCGTTGACGTGCTTGAAGTCGTCGAGGTCCACGAACAAGACGCCGCAGCCGCCCTTGTTGCGCTTGGCGACCTCGATGCATCGACCGATGCGATCCTCGAGCAGGAGCCGGTTCGGCAGCCCGGTGAGCGGGTCGTGCGTCGCCATCGCGTCGGCCTTCTCTTTGGCCTTGCGAAGGGACTCTTCGACCTTCTTCTGCTCTGTGATGTCCGCCACGAGGAGGAACATGCCGCGCACGGCCCCGGACACGACGTGTGGGACGTAGTGCGCCTGGCTGTAGCGAGGCGGGCCACCCGCCGGGTCGGGCACCTCCCGCTCGAACGTCTGCGGCTCCCCGCGGAGCGCGCCCTCGATGTACGGCGGGCTGTAGACCGACCCGAGCGACTCCGGCAACTCCTTGCCGACGGCGGCTTCGGGCTCGCCGCCGAACCATGTTTGGTACGCCCGGTTGACGAACCGGCACCGTCGGGAAGCGTCGCAGTACGCCAACATCGCCGGCACGCCGTCGACGAGACTGCGAAGCATGTCGAGTTGGGCGCGAAGGCCCTCGAGTTCCTGCAGTCGTCCGTCTTCCATGGAGCTTCAGTAGGATAGCTCCTTACCCTCGTCCGTGCTCGTACAGTCCGCTGCGCATTTGCGTGCCATCCGACGTCACGGACCCGCCACGGGCTGCGTCCTGGACGGGCTGGGGTTTCACTGCAAAAAGACGTCTACGATTTATTTTGTCGTTCCCGAGGTGGAGGGGACGAACTCGATGTCCTCGACCTCCGATCGCTTGCGCGTCACTTCGTCCCCGCGGGCGACATCGCCAGCCGCGAGCGGCTCGTCCTGGACTGTGCCGGTGATGCTCGTCGCGTCGAACCGCGTGACCGCGATCCACATCGATTCGGCGGCCTCGTCTCCCGGGATCGCAAAGGGGAATCGCACGAGGAGCTTGCCCCTTCCGGGCGCCCACCCGGCGAGTGCCGACGGGAGGTCCGCCTGAGCCCGGGCTCGCTGCTTCGCGAGGACCCCCGGCTCGGGCGCCGCCGCCCGGTCCGCCCCAAAGAACCGCTCGGCGAGCTCGAGATACCCGAGGGCGCCATCGCTCGGCCCCGGCACGACGTGCGCGATGAAGTCGTTCGGGTCGCCGGTTCGCGGGTTCTCCGAGCGCAGCGTGATCGGCACCGGGGTGAGCGGGGGGAGGTCCGGCTCGTCGTAGGCCCGACCGCGCGCGCGGCCCAGGTCGTCGCGCGAAAGGACGATCCGGTCCACCGCGGCCCCGTCCGCGATGGCCTGCGCCAGCCCGAGGACGATCTCCGCGACGCGTGCCTGTGAAGCGGTCGCCACGGGCGTGGCATCGACGTCGGGCGCACCCCAGCGGGAGAGACCGGCCGTCAAGACGCGCACGAGGCCCGGGCCCTCGCGCTCGAAGACGAGCTCGATCCGGTCCTTTCGGAACGACGACGCGTCGAGCGCCTCGGTGACCGCGTGGAGGCGAAAGGCGCGCGGGCCCTCGATGCGCGCGAGGACCTGATCGTCCACGAGGCCGTCCACCGCCTCCGCGATCACTCCGGCGGCCGCGAAGGCCGTCCGAACCGCCAGCTGTCTCGCGCCCGTGGGCGCCGCTACCCGTACGATGACGAGCCGCTCCAGCTTGGGCAGCCGGGCCCTCTCGGCGGCCGTCAGGGTGTCGGTCCCTGCCTCTGGGTCGAGGCCGACGTTCCAGTCGGATGCGGCGGCCACGCGGAGCTCGGTCGTGTGCTCATCCCGCACCATCGCGGCGCTCGCCTCGCACGCCTCGGCGTCCCCACACCAGGCGGCGCCCAGTCGTCGCCCGAGCGCCTGACGATCGAGCACGGCCTCGATAGCCGGCGGGGCGCTCGCCGTGAGGACGCCGAACTCGACGATCGCCGAGGGGGGTCGCCGCAGAGCGGAGGTCGGGGGCTCGGCCGGTGGGGGGCCGCTCGGCGCGTCCCGCGCAGTGGTCGACGCCGTCTCGGCGGGAGGCTCGGGTGTCGGCGCGCTCGAGCGGCCAAAGAGGCGAGCGCCGACGAGAACCGCAATCCCGACGGCGACATAGGCCCATCTTCTCCGCGCCGCGGGCGCCATCGCGGCGGGAGCTTAGTGGGCTCGACGTCCGAGCCGAGGGAATAGACGGCGGAAGCGGCGCATTTTGTTCCTGCTGGGTAGCGCGTCGCGTCAACTGTCGTATAGTTCAGTTCACTATGCCCCTGCCTCCTCCTGGCGGGTTGTATGACCCTGCCCTCGAGCGCGACGCGTGCGGGCTCGGCTTCGTGGCCGACCTTCGACGTCCGGCGACCCACGACGTCGTCCGCAAGGGGATCGAGATCCTGCGCCGCCTCGCCCATCGGGGCGCCGCCGGGTCGGATCCATTCACGGGCGACGGGGCGGGCATACTCATGCACATCCCTCACGCGCACTACGAGCGTGTGCTGGGCCGCGCGGGAATCGAGCTCCCCAACGCCGGCGACTACGGTGTGGCGCAGTGTTACCTGTCGCGGGATGCGGAGGCGCGCGCCAGCGAGATCCGCGTGGTCGAGGACGCCGTCCGGCATCACAACCAGAAGGTGATCGGCTGGCGGGACGTGCCGATCGACCCGAGCGTGCTCGGGCCCATCGCGCGGGGTTCGATGCCGGTGCTGCGCCAAGTGTTCATCGGGCGCATGTGCCCCGTGCCCGCGTTCGAGCGCACCCTCTTCATGATCCGCAAGCGGGCGAGCAGCCGCGCGCGCGATGCGGGTCTCGAGTCCTTCTACATCGCGAGCATGTCGTCCCGGACAGTGGTCTACAAGGGGCTGCAGCTCCCCGAGCGGCTCGACGCGTTCTACCTCGACCTTCGTGAAGAAGAGACGAAGAGCAAGATCGCGCTGGTCCACTCGCGCTTCAGCACCAACACGTTTCCGACCTGGGAGCGGGCGCATCCCTATCGGCGGATCGCCCACAACGGTGAGATCAACACGCTGCGGGGCAACGTGACGTGGATGATGGCCCGCGAGGCGCTGCTCGAGAGCGCCGCCTTCGGCGAGCACATCGCCGACTTCAAGCCCATCATCCGCCCCGGCGGGAGCGACTCGGCGTCGCTCGACAACCTCGTCGATTTCCTCGTCGCCGGTGGCCGCAGCCTTCCGCACGTCATGATGATGCTCGTCCCGGAGGCGTGGGAGGGGCAGCCGGAGATGCCCGCGGACCGGCGGGCGTTCTACGAGTATCACTCGTCGGTCGTCGAACCGTGGGACGGGCCGGCGGCCTTGCTCTTCACGGACGGCCTCTACATCGGGGCCACGCTCGACCGAAACGGCTTGCGGCCGATGAAGTACGTCGTGACCGAGAGCGGCTTCGTCGTTGCCGCGAGCGAGTTCGGCGTCCTCGACTTCGATCCGGAGGACGTCGTCGAGAAGGGGCGCCTACAGCCGGGGCGCATGCTCCTCGTCGACGTCGTCCGGGGGCGGCTCGTCGGCGACGACGAGATAAAGCGCGAGGTCGCAGGGCACAGGCCGTACGCGCAGTGGCTCGAGGGCAACAAGATCGACGTGCGCACTTTGCCCGAGGCGGCCGGTCCCGCACCGTTCGGGGTCGAGGATCGGCGCCGGTTGCTCCGCGCATTCGGGTACTCGCGCGAGGATCTGCGCGTCCTGCTCGCTCCGATGGCGGTCGCCGGGGAAGAGCCGACGGGCAGCATGGGGAACGACGCCGCGCTGGCCGTGCTGAGCGACAAGCCGCACCCCCTCTTCCGGTATTTCAAGCAGCAGTTCGCCCAGGTGACCAACCCGCCGATCGATCCCATCCGCGAGAAGCTCGTGATGACGCTGGTCAGCTGTCTCGGCGGGGAGGGCAACCTCCTCGCGGAGACGCCGCGCCAGTGTCGCCTCCTCGAGCTCGAGCAGCCCGTCCTAGGCAGCGCGGAGCTGGCGAAGCTCGTCGCTGAGCCGCTGGCGGACTTCCCGGTCGCGGTCCTGTCGATGCTCTTCGACGCCACGGCGGCGGATCCGGGCGCCACGCTGGACGCGGCGTTGACCGACTTGTGCGCCGCCGCGGCGCGCGCGGTCGATGAAGGGGCCAGCCTCCTTGTCCTCAGCGATCGCGGCGTCGACGCGTCGCGCGCGCCGATCCCGAGCTTGCTGGCGACGAGCGCGGTCCACCACTCGCTCACGCGGGCGGGAAAGCGCATGCGCGTCGGCTTGGTGGTCGAAACGGGCGAGGCGCGCGAGGTAGCCGACATGGCGCTGCTCGTCGGGTACGGAGCCGGCGCGGTCAACCCGTACCTCGCGTTCGAGGCCATCGACTCGATGTCGATCGACGCCCCGCGGGGCGAGCGGGCCGATCACTACGTGCACGCGCTCGGCAAGGGCTTGCTCAAGGTCATGAGCAAGATGGGCATCTCGTGCCTGTCGAGCTACCAGGGCGCTCAGATCTTCGAGGCCGTCGGCATCGGGCACGGGGCCGTCGAGCGATGGTTCCCCGGGACCGCGTCGCGCATCGGAGGGATCGGTCTTCCCGAGATCGCCCGCGAGGCGCTGCAGCGACACGCCGCGGGTTTCGTCGACTACGTCGACGAAGGGGGGCGCGACGACGACGCCATGGACGTGGGCGGGACCTACGCGTGGCGTGTCGGCGGCGAGCGGCACCTGTGGAGTCCCACGACGGTCGCGAGCCTGCAGAAGGCGGCACGCCTGCAGGACGCGGGCTCGTATGCCGACTACGCGCGCGCCATCAACGATCAGGGCGACCTGCCCTTCACCCTCCGCGGCTGCTGGGATCTGAAGGAAGCGGCCGAGCCGATCCCGCTGGAGGAGGTCGAGCCCGCCGCCCGGATCGTCCGCCGCTTCGCGACCGGCGCGATGAGCTTCGGGAGCATCAGCAAGGAGGCCCACGAGAACCTCGCCATCGCGATGAACCGCATCGGCGGCAAGTCGAACAGCGGCGAGGGCGGCGAGGACGCGGCGCGCTTCCTGCCGATGGCGAACGGGGACCTCCGCCGCAGCGCGATCAAGCAGGTGGCGAGCGCGCGCTTCGGCGTGACGGCGCACTACCTGGTCAACGCCGACGAGCTCCAAATCAAGATCGCGCAGGGCGCCAAGCCGGGCGAAGGTGGCCAGCTCCCGGGTCACAAGGTCGACGAACACATCGCCCGCGTGCGTCATTCGGTCCCGGGCGTGACGTTGATTTCGCCGCCTCCGCACCACGACATCTACTCGATCGAAGATCTGGCCCAGCTCATCTACGACCTGAAGTGCGTGAACTCTCGCGCGCGCGTGAGCGTCAAGCTCGTCAGCGAAACCGGCGTGGGTACGATCGCCGCCGGCGTGGCCAAGGCCCACGCAG
>DATGJA010000382.1:0-4755 GCA_035295445.1 Polyangiaceae bacterium
CGATGTCCCGCCTGGTGCGCACCGCCTTCGGGCGTGAGGCGATCCTCGTCGGCCCGGGGATCCGTACCGGAATGGCGATCCTCATCGAGAACCCGCGCGAGGTGGGCGCGGACCGGATCGCCGATGCGGTGGCGGGTTACGAGAAGGCCAAGGGGGGCGTCATCGTCGTCGATTTCGGGACGTCGACGAACTTCGACGTAGTGACCCCCAAGGGCGAGTACCTCGGGGGTGTTCTGGCGCCGGGCCTGCAGATCAGCGCTGACGCCCTCTTCGCGCGCGCGGCGAAGCTCCCGCGCGTCGAGATCTCGAAGCCACCGAAGGTCGTCGGGCGCAACACCGTGCACGCGATGCAGTCGGGCATCGTCTACGGATACGTGGGCCTCGTCGACGGCCTGGTCGAGCGGATCCTCGCCGAGCTCGGCTACCCGTGCCTCGTCATCGCGACGGGCGGGCTCGCGTCGCTCATCGCCCCGCTCTCTCGGACGATCGTGGAGGTGGACGACGAGCTGACGCTGGTCGGTCTGCGCATCCTCTATGACCGCAACCGCGCAGCTTGAGAAGTCGAGCCCGTGCCGAAGCGCTCGTGGATCCTCCTGGCCTCCGGCCTCGCGTTGGCCCTGGCCGCGGCGGCGGGGATCGCCTTCGGAAGCGGTCAGGCCGGGCTGGCGGACCTCTTGTCTCCCGGGACGCGCGCCCACGACGTCGTGCTCGACGTTCGGCTGCCCCGCGTTCTTCTCGGCGCCGTCGCGGGGGCTGGGCTCGCGGCGGTGGGCGCGGCGTTCCAAGGGGTGCTGCGCAACCCGCTGGCGGAGCCGTACGTCCTCGGCGTGTCGGGCGGGGCAGCGCTCGGCGCTGCCCTTGCCATCGCGGTGGGCCTGCGCGGGGCGACGATCCTCGGCGCGGCGGGCGTGCCGGCTGCGGCCTTCGCAGGCGGTCTCGCCGCGACGTCGCTCGTCTACGTGCTCGTGCGCGGCGGGCGGGCGGGGGGCGCCGCCATCCTCCTCGCCGGGGTCGTCGTCAATTCGATCGCAGGCGCCGGCGTCCTTCTCGTCGAGGCGATGACCGAGCCGGTCAAGCTGCAGTCGCTCGTGTGGTGGCTCATGGGTTACCTGGCCGTGCCGACGTGGCGCGAACTCGCAGTGGTCGCCGCGTACGTCGCCGCGGGGGTCGCCGTTCTGCTCGCGGATGCGGGGCGCATCAACCTGCTGTCTCTCGGCGACGAGCCGGCGGCGAGCCTCGGCGTGGACGTGCGGTCGCTCGAGCGCCGTACGCTTTTCGCCTGCGCCGCCGTCGTTGGCGCGATCGTGAGCGTCACCGGGTTGGTGGCCTTCATCGGTCTGGTGGTTCCCCAGGCGATGCGGCGCCTGATCGGTCCAGATCTGCGCGTGCTCCTGCCGTTGTCGCTCCTGTCGGGCGGCGCGACGTTGGTCGCGTGCGACACGCTCGTTCGCGTCCTCACCCCGGCCGTCCGCACGGAGCTACCGGTCGGCGCCGTCACGGCGCTGGTCGGTGGCCCGATCTTCCTCGTCCTCCTGCGACGACCGACGAACGCGTAGCGGATTAGGCCGTCTTCGGCTGCTGTTGCTGCGCGAGCATCTGCGAGATCGCGCGCGATCGCTCGATCGCGAACTGCTTGACCTCGCGCACCTGACTCGTCGCGAGCTTGTTCAAGAGGGCCGTGATCTTCTGCAGATCGCGCAGCTGGAAGAGCGCCTCGAAGTAGTTGTGGGCGACGCGTACGTCGCGGCCCATGAGCGCCTCGTGCGGGGCGAGCAGCTTGACCACCTCGTCCACCTTTCCGCCCTGTCCGTAGAGCGCCGATAGGCACAAGAGCGCGAGGGGGTCCCCCGGCGCACGCTCGACCGCCTTCTTCGCGAAGCCGAGTGCCTTTTCGCGTGCCTTCTCGTCCTTCGCGTCGGCCGAGAAGAACCCCTGGAGGGCGATGTACGGAGCGCCGCACTTCGCGTTGACGGGCGCGTTGGCGACCTCCTCGACCTGCTTGATCATGGCCTCTTCGCCGAGCGCTTCCTTGATCGAGTTGGCCAGGTATGCCCACGCGTCCACGGAGTTGTTGTCGATCTGGATGGCGCGCTCGGTGTTGTCCCGCTCGCCCTTGCGATCCCCCTTCTCCTTCATCACCTTCGCGAGCTGCAGGCTGGGAAGCGGCGAGTCCTTGAGCAGGTTCTGCGCGCCGCGGAGCGTCGCCTCGGCCTTTTCGAGCTTCTTTTGGGCAAGCTGGGAGACCCCGAGCGCGAGCCAGTCCTCTCCGTCGCCCCCCAGCGCCACGATCTTGGAGAGCACCTTTTCGGCCTTCTCGTGGCGGCCGTACTTCATCAGCTCCTGCGCGAAGATGCGTCCCCGCCCCAGGTCCTCTTGGCCCTCGGTCCAGTGCTTCTCGAGACCGCCCAGCAGATCCTCGAGGCCGATGGCGATCGGTCGTCCTTGCTCGTCCTGGACTTGGACCGCGGGCCCGTTGAAGCCGAGAAGCTTCCAGACCTCTTCCATCGTCAGCGCGACCGGCCCGTTCACGATCTGTTTTTCGACCGGCGTCCCGTTCGGGTTGATCGGAAGGAGCACGAGCGCGTTCCCCGGCACACCGTTCGGAAACGCCGTCACGGGCGCGAGGATGGCCGCGCCCCCCCTGAGCTGGATCGCGGCGCCGCCGCCGGCGGGGGGTGGTGCGCCGGGCGTGCTGGGCTGGTTGGACATGTTGGGCCGGTCTCGTAGCACGGAGGGGCGGTCTCAGGCGACCCACGCCTTCGCCCGAGCGTGTGCTAACGAGGAGGGTGCGATGACGCGGTGGTTGGCGGGACTTCTCGCGGCGGCCCTTTGGATGGGGTCGCCCTCCGTGGCCGGCGCGGACGACACGATCAAGCACCCGGGCGATCACCCCGAGTACAACGTCGAGGCCGAGCCGCACCTCCTCCTCGGCTGGGACAACGTCTACGCAGCGAGCGGCTACGGCCTCGGCGGGCGCTTCTCGATCCCGATCGTGCACAACGGGTTCGTCCCCACGATCAACAACAGCGTGGCGATCTCGTTCGGCCTCGACTGGATCCACTACGACGGGTGCTGGTTTCACGGCAACTGCACGGCCGACTACTTCCAGTTCCCCGTCGTCATGCAGTGGAACTTCTTCGTCGCGCAGCGGTGGAGCGTCTTCGGCGAGCCGGGCATTCTCCTCTTTCACGGCATCAACGTGACCGACTGTCCGAGCGGCGTCGCTTGCCCCGGTAACCCGCGCGTCACGGGGATCGAGCCCGCCATCTATCTCGGAGGGCGCTACCACTTCAGCGACAAGGCCTCGCTCACGATGCGAATCGGCTTTCCGGCGTTCTCCGTCGGCGTCTCGTTTTTCCTCTAGCTGGCGATCGACGCGCCGCGGACTTAGATTTGTAGGGTCGATGACGATCGCCTCCTATCTCGTCGCCATCCTGGGGCTCGCGGTTCTGATGATCGTGCACGAGGGGGGGCACTACCTCGCGGCTCGCCGCTTTGGCATGCGGGTCGTCCGCTTCAGCATCGGCTTCGGGCCCACCGTGTGGCGGGCGCGGCCGAAGGGGAGCCCGACCGTGTACCAGGTCGCGCTCATCCCCTTCCTCGCGTACGTGCAGATCGCCGGCCTCAACCCGTACGAAGAGGTGGATCCGAAGGACCCCGGGAGTTACGCGAACGCCTCCCTTTGGGCCCGCATCGTGACGATCGCAGCCGGCCCGCTCACCAATTACTTCTTCGCGTCCGTCCTCATCTTCTTCGGCCTGCTCATCGGCGGCAAAGAGGTCGCCGACGAGACGAGCATGGCGGTCGTGGTGGAGGCGGGGGCGGCCCAGGCGGCAGGTATGCAGACTGGCGACCGCATCTTGTCGGTGAACGGGCAGTCGATCCACAACTGGGAAGCCCTGCGCAACGCCGTCAAGGTGCACCCGGGCGAGCCCGTCGACATCGGGATCGACCGCAAAGGGGAGACGATCCACGAGATAGTCACCCCGGGCCCCAAGGGCGACAAGGACGAGGGCCTCATCCACGTGCGGGTCCCATTTCACGTCGAGCCGGTCGGGGTCGTCGAGGCCGCGCGGCGGAGCGTGATCGAGCCGCCCCTCTTCGTTTTTGACAACGTGCGCGCGGTCGGTCGCGTCATCGCGGGCAAGGAGAAGCTCCAGGTCAACGGCCCGGTCGGCATCGTGAAAGAAACCGCGAAGCAGGCGCGCGTCGCCCCCGGGGTCCTTCTTCAGTTCCTCGGGATGCTGAGCGCGTACCTCGGCGCGTTCAACCTGTTGCCGTTCCCGGCGCTGGACGGTGGGCGATTGCTCTTCCTCGGCGCAGAGGCGGTCTCGCGGCGACGTCCGGACGCGAAGGTCGAGGCCCACGTGCACGCGATCGGCCTCGTCATGCTCGTCGTTCTCATCGCGTTCGTCACGATCGCGGACTTCCGCGCGAAGTAAGGCGGAGGCGCTGGCCGAGCCCTGTGCGGGGTCGGGGGTCGGGGTCGAGGGTCGGGGTCGGGGTCGCGGTCGCGGTCGCGGTCGAGACCTCGGGTACCGCGGGTCTTTTTCAGCAACCTCGTGCCGTCGCTTTGCGACGTCACTCGCTTGCACAAACGCGGGGGGGGCTCGCCGGTCGATGGGCGCCGTTCGGGGGTCATGGGTGGAGGTCCTTCGACGGGGCGAAAGGACCTCCACCCATGAACGAAGAACGACGACTTCCTCATCACAAGCTCTACGCGTTCGGCGTCGCGATGCGGTTGCTCGAGGCGGT
>DATGJA010000383.1:0-13707 GCA_035295445.1 Polyangiaceae bacterium
TCTGCACGATCGCGTTCTGCGACGCCAAGCTCATCTCGGCGCTCGAGACGTCGCGTCAGGTCGTCGCGGTCGAGCCGCAGGGTATGGGCCACACCGCCGACATCGACCGGCCCTTTTCCTACGAGCAGCTGGCCGACGACACGGTCGCGCTCATGCGGCGGCTTCACATCGAGAAGGCGGACGTCTTCGGCTTCTCCATCGGCGGCGGCATCGCCCAACAAGTCGCGATTCGTCACCCCGAGGTCGTGCGCGACCTCATCGTCGCGTCTTCGCCGTACAGCAGCGACGGCTGGTACCCGCAAGTCACCGCGGGAGAACAGGCCATCACCCCCGCCGAGCTCACGCAGTCGCCGTTCTACGAGGCCTATCTCCAGGTCGCGCCGCGGCCGCAAGACTGGCCGACCTACGTGGAGAAGGAGAAGGCGCTCGCATTGACGGCCTACGATTGGACGACGTCGGTCTCGGAGATCTCGAGTCCTACGATGATCGTCGCCGGAGACTCCGACAGCGTTCGACCCGAGGCCGCGCTCGGTTTCTTCAAGCTTCTGGGCGGCGGGGTCCCGGGAGACTTTCAGCCGCTGCCGAGGGCTCGCCTCGTCGTCTTGCCGGGAACCGCGCACCCCGGGGTGATGCTCTCGGACCTCTTGCCGCAAGCCATCACGCCGTTTCTCGACTCGACCTCCGGAGACGCAGGGTCGCCGTGACCCGGAGGAATGCTCGGCGAGGCGGGGCCGTCGCTACCCTCCTGCCGCGCGAGCCATAGTGCATGCCACGGCCGCCACGCGGCGCCCGCTTTCTTGTCGGCGGCGGCGCGCGTCGCCACGTTCGTCGGCATGAACGCCGAACTTCCCACCGTCGCCGGAGCGAATCTGCTCGGGCACGCGCACCTGTTTCGCAAGGACCGCCTCGCGCTGCTGCGCGCCGTCGCCGAGGCAGGACCCATCACCCGGTTGCGCTTCTTCCACAAGCCGGTGCTCTTCGTGAGCTCCCCCGAGATGGCGCACCAAGTGCTCGTCGAGCGCGCGCGCTCGTTCGAGAAGTCGCCGGCCCTCAAGATCCTGTTCCACGACCTGGCGGGCGAGGGGCTCTTCACGAGCGAGGGTCCGCTCTGGCAGCGCCAGCGCCGCCTGATGTCGCCCCTCTTCCACGCCGAGGCGCTGACGTCGTACGCGCAGACGATGCACGCCGTGGCCGCGCGGGCCGTCGCGCCGCTGCAGGAGGGCGCCAGCGTCGACCTCGCCCCCGAAATGACGCGCATCGCGATGAACGTCGTCGCCGCCACGCTCTTCGGGGCCGAGACGGACGCGGACGCCGAGGAACTCGGCCGCGCGCTGCGCGTGGCCTTCGCGTGGGTCGACGAGCAGCTCGCGTCGGCGCGGCTGTCGCTGCAGATCTCCGCGTTCGAGGCGTTCGAGCACGTCGGCCCGCACATGCCGCAGGCGATGGCGGCGATCCGCGACCGCATCGGCGAGGCCTTGTCGGGGCCCGTTCTCCTGCCGGGGCACCGGGACGCGGAGCTCCAGACCGCATTCCGGACGATCGACTCGAAGATCCAGGCGCTGATCGACGACCGACGAGCCAACCCGACCTCCCGGGTGGACTTGCTCACCAAGCTCGTCCTCGCCCGCGACGCGGCGGACGCCGACGGAATGAGCGACCGCCAGGCGCGCGACGAGGCGGTCACGCTGTTCGTGGCCGGGCACGAGACAACGGCCAACGCGCTCGCGTGGACGTTCTACCTCCTCGCCCGCAATCCCGAGGCGCGCGCGCGTGTGCAAGCCGAGGCCGACGCGTGCAGCCCGGACGACGCGACCCCCCCCGCGCTCGACCGGCTCGCCTATACGACGCGCGTCTTCAAAGAGTCGCTGCGCCTGTACCCGCCGGTCCTCGTGCTTCCGCGCCGCAGCCTGGAGCCCTTCGAGCTCGGAGGACGCCTCTTTCCCGCGCGGATGCTCGTCTTCGTCAACGCGTTTGGCCTGCATCGATCGGCGAGCGTGTGGCCGGACCCGGATCGCTTCGACCCCGACCGCTTCTTGCCGGAGAGCGAGGCCAAGCGACCCAAGTCCGCGTGGTTGCCCTTCGGAGTCGGGCCTCGCGTGTGCATCGGCAACCACTTCGCCCTGATGGAGGGGCCGATCGTCCTCGCGACGTGGATGCGACGCGCACGCTTCGAGATCGACGCGACGCGCACCATCGAGCCGGACTCTTTCCCCGCCTTGCGTCCGACGGCCGTTCCCGCCGTGGTCCGCAAGATCCGCCCCTGACACGCCCCGGCCGGCGTGCCACACTCGGTGCGTGGCCGCGACGATCGTGAGCGCGCTCACCGCCACGCTGCTCCGATGCGCCGTGAGCCTCGGGCTGGACGGAGCCAAGCTGCTCGCGCGAGCCGGCCTGCGCGCGGAGGACCTGGACGATCCGGACGGCCGCACGCTGCTCGAATCCCACGCGCGCCTGTGGGAGGCCGTGGCCGCGCACGGTCCGGAAGACGTCGGGCTGCTGGTTGGCCAACGGTTTCAGCCCCTTGGGTTGGGCGCTGCGGGGCATGCCATCCAGCTCGCGCCCACCCTCGGCGACGCGGTGGCGACGTTCGCGCGGTTCCGCAGGCTCGTCTCCCCCGAGGGCGAGTCGGAGCTGCGGATCGAGGGCGGCGAGGCTCGCTTCGTCCTGGCGCTCCCCCGCCGGCTCGCGCGTCTGCGCCACCCCGCCGAGGCGTCCGCCGCCGGGACCATCACGATCCTGCGAGACCTCGCCGGCCATCATGTGGTGCCGCTGCGGCTCTCCTTCCAGCACCCCGCGCCGTCGTCGGTGGAGCGCCACGTCAAGCTCTTCGGCGTCCGTCCGTCCTTCGGCGCTCCGGCGAACGAGATGGTCGTTCCCGCGGCGCTCCTCGGCGCGCGAAACGCGCGCGCCAATCCGTCGGCGCACAAATACCTCGTGCGACGCGCCGAGCAGCTCGCCGGCGAGATCGGCGAAGAGAGTCCGATCGTGGACCGCGTCCGGAACGCGCTCCTTCTCGTGATGAAGCAAGGAGAGCCTCGCGCCGACGCGGTCGCGAAGCGCCTCGGCCTGAGCACGCGGACGCTGCACCGCCGGCTCGCGGTCGAAGGGTCCGGTCTCGCTGCGGTGCTCGATGCGCTGCGGCGCGAGCGCGCAGAGATGCTCCTGGCCGACCCGCGCCAAAACGTCGCCGAGGTGGCCACGGCGCTCGGGTACCGGGACGTGAGCACGTTCGGACGCGCCTTCCGGCGCTGGACCGGTCGGTCGCCGAGCGCGTTCCGTTCGGATCGGGCGGCTCGGCCGACCCCTGAACGAAGTTCCGGCCGCGTGCACTAATTAGTAACTACTGAACGCGACCTCGTTCGACGCGGTGGCTCCGCGATTGCCGGGCGTCTCGGCGTGCCAGTCGAAGATGGCGTCGTAGAGCGTGTTGCCGTCATTCACCGGACCGCCGTACCAGAAGCGCCCGTCGCCCGCGCCCACCCCCGACGGGACCGCGCCGGTCCACGGACCCGCCGCCGGATGGGCGAGCGCCGACCACGTGTTCGCGTTGGGGAACGCCGCACCCGCGATGGCCAGGTCGCCGTTGGTCGTCGGGACGAGGACCTCGAGGACGTTTTGGCTCGGCGACATGGCGAGCGGACCGAGCTCGATCGTATGACCCGAGGGGCCCGATCCCCACGAGGTCCAGGAAGGACCTGGCGAGTTTCCGTCGGGAGACGTGTTCTCCCAGAGCGTGCCGCCGCTGAGCGCGTCGGTCACGAAGAGCGCCTCCTGGGACGAGTTGAACGCCACGATCGACGGCGGAATGAGGTACACCGTGGACGTCTCGGGCGGGTGCCCCCAGTTGGTCCAGCCGCTCACCGCGGTGGTCGAGACCGCCGCCGTTCAAGCACGTGTCGGGGGCAACCGCGGCCTCCCAGATGTTGCCGTCGCTCCCCAGCGAGAACACCATCGTCGTGTTCGGACGCTCCGAGACGGCGCTCACGTTGCCGACGGTCACACCCACGGGGTGCCCGCAGTTCTCGGTGGACCCGGCGATGGGGGCGTGAATCAGGTTGCCCGAAGATTCGGTCCACCAGCGATCGATCTGCGTCGTGTACGAGCTGACGCAGGCGCCCGCCCCCGACACCGCCTCGTTGCTTTGAAGATCGATGACGTACTGAGTGGTGCCGGAGGCGTCGAAGATGACCGGCGTGCCGGGGATGTTGTCGAGGTTACCGCACCGATCGGCGATCTCATCTCCGTTGTCGTAGACCCACCCGTCGCTGCCGCTCGTGCAGGTCGGCTTGTAGTACGGGTTGGTCACCGTCTCCGCGAGCTCGTGCTCGAGGACCGGGACGAGCAAGCCCATCCCGGTGGGGTTTGGTTTGCTGGCGGCGTCGCTTGAGCGGCACATTGCGACGGGCCAGACGATAGGCACTTGTGCTGCCCGCCTCCGGGCGCCATGTAAGGGCGATGGTGAAGGCAATCCGGGCGTGGACCCTCGCGACGGCGTTCGTCGTGTCGGTCGGATGCTCCCGTCGGCACTCAGGCCCCTCGGTCCCGGTCGCTTACGTGAGCGACGAAGAGGGGGGCTTGGTAGTCGCCGTCGATCCGGTCCGCGCTGAGGTGATCGTCCGCATCCCCGTGGGCAAGCGGCCGCGCGGGCTCAAGGTGGCTCCCGACGGCACTCGGCTGTTCGTGGCGCTGTCCGGTTCGCCGCGCGCCGGACCCGGAGTCGAGGCGAAGGACCTGCCGCCACCTGACCGCGCAGCCGACGGCATCGGGGTGGTCGATCTCGCGAGCAACAAAGTCATCGCGACGTTCCCGAGCGGGCAGGACCCGGAATCGTTCGACATCTCCCCGGACGGCAAGACGCTCTACGTCTCCAACGAGGAGTCAGCCGAGTTGACCGCGGTCGACGTGGGCGCCGGCACCGTGCGCGCCAAGGTCGGTGTCGGCCACGAGCCCGAGGGGGTGAAGGTCCGTCCGGACGGCAAGGTCGTCTTGGTGACATCGGAGCAGGACGACGAAGTGACGGCGATCGACGCGGCGACGCTCGCGGTCCTGGCGCACGTACCCACGGGAGCACGGCCGCGGGGCATTGCCTTCACGCCCGACGGACTCACGGCGTTCATCACGAACGAAGGCAGCGCGAGCGTGACCGTCGTCGACACGGCGGCGTTCAGACCGGTCGCTTCAATCCCCGTGTCGCAAGGTTCGGCGACGCCGGGAGGCCCCCGGCCGATGGGCGCGGCCGTGTCGGCCGACGGCAAGATGTTGTACGTCTCGACGGGTCGGGGCGGGTCCATCGCCGTGATCGACGTCCCCGCGCGCAAGCAGGTGCGTTCCATCGACGGGGTGGGCAACCGCCCGTGGGGCATCACGCTGATGAGAGACGGCAACCGCTTGCTCTGCGCGAACGGCTCGTCGCACGACATGTCGATCGTCAACCTTGCCACCGGCAATGTCGACCAGCGCGTGCCGGTTGGCGGCCTGCCGTGGGGCGTCGTCCTGTGGGAGCCCGCGCCGTAAGAGTCTTCGCGAAGACGTTGCCTTCGCGCCGGTACCGATCGGCGCCGCGTTTACAACCTGCTCGAGCGTGAGCCCAGACTTGGTCCCGTGTCCTGCCTGGCACATGACGGCACAAGAGAGTCCCTCGGCGAACCCCGCGTTTGTGGGATTTGCGGGAATCGCGCCGAGCACCGGGTTTGCTTCTCCGGCTTCGATGCATTCGCGATTCCAGCCGGCGATCAGGCTTCTCGTGACGGGCTCGTGGGCGCTCTCGATCGGGTCGATCGGCTGCGGCACGAACGGGGGCGAGGGCGGCGCAAGCGACGGTGCGCTCGCCGGTGAGGCAGGCCTCGCGGCCGAGACGGGGTTCGCCGGGGACACAGGGCCCGATGGTGCGACACTCTCGAGCGACGCCGCTCGGGGGAACGACGCTCTCGGCGCGGGCGACGCGGTCGCGACCACCGACGGTTCGACCGCGGCGCCCGACGACGCCACCGTCATGGGCGACGCGGCCACGATGCCTGCGTGCGGAAGCGCCGGACAGGTCTGCTGCTCAGGCGATACCTGCTCGGCCGGGGGGTGCTGCGTCGACAGCAAGTGCGTCGCCGCCGGAGACGCCTGCGCCCACGCCCTCGGCACGTGCGCGGCCGGCAGCTGCGGGAGCTGCGGCGCCGTCGGGCAACCCTGCTGCCAGGAGGCCTCGAGCACCCCCGAGTGCACCGCGCCGGGCACGCTGTGCGACTTCGCGAACACCAAGAAGTGCGTGGCGTGCGGACACGAAGGCGAGCCCTGCTGCGACTACGGCGGCGACACGTGCCTCGGTCCCCACGTGGTCTGCTTCTTCGGCGACGGAGGAAGCCCCACGTGCACGAGCGCGTGCGGCGGACCGGCCCAGCCCTGCTGCACGCCCTCTTCGTGCGACAACGGCGGCTGCTGCCTGAACGACAGCCGGGCGGGCACCTGCGTCGCGTCGCCCACCTGCGGCTGCACGGCGGGGGCGTGCACCACGTGCGGCGCGACCGGGTTGCCGTGCTGCGAAAAGGGCGTCTGCGGGGCGGCGCAGGGAATGTGCCTGCCGACGGCCGACGGCGGGAGCGCGTGCCACTTCCGCGTCGGTCCGTAGACGAGCGAAGCCTGGTAGTCTGCAAGGGCGCGTCATGCGATCGGCCGCGGCATTGGCGATTTTCTGCCTGATCGGCTGCGGGGACGGCGGGTCGAGCGGTTCGGGTGGCGCGGCCGGGTCGGGGTCGAGCCCGAGCTCCGGCGCGGCGTCCGCGAACGCGACGTACCAGACCGCGCAGGGCTTCTGCGCCCAGATCGTCAAGTTCACCGGAGGCGACCTGGTCGGCGACTGGACGGTCGTCGGCGCGTGCGCCATCTCGACCAACTCGCCCGACAACTGCGCGCAGGCGACGCTGAGCCTATCGCTCGCGGCCCAAGGCACGATCACGTTCAACGCCGACGGCACCGGATCGATCGACGTCACCGCCAACGTCCAAAAGAGCTCGGTCCTTCCCAGGAGCTGCGCGTCCGAGAACGACGCGTCCGCGAAAGATTGCGCGTCGCTCCAAGCCGACCTGGCGATCGAGGTGGGCGCCGGTGGCGGCGCGGACGCCGGCGCGAGCGCGACGTGCACGCCGTCGACGAGCGACCCCTCCGCTTGCGATTGCGTGCAGGTCTTCGCGCCGCGCTCCTTCCGTGGCTCGGGCACTTACAAGTTCGAGCTCCCCGATTATTTGCAGGGGCCCTCCGTCATCCAGGGCGGGTTCCTGGTGCAGGGCAACACGCTGCGACTCGACGGGTTGACGGTCCAGGGGACCCAATTCGACTTGATCGCGCAGCGCTGAGGCGGCCCGGTTCGACGGCGGCGTCCGCGGCCAAGGGGCGATGATGCGCTCGAACGCTCTGCCATGGGGCCCCTACGGCGCCCCACGCTCCAAGGAATCGCCCTGCGCTGGGTCGAAGAAAAAAACGTCGCCACGCGATCGCGCGGCGAGACAGCAAGGGAGGAGCGCCATGCGCGTTCGCACGCAGACGTGTTGGGTGTGGCGTCCGAACTCTCGCTTCGCCGGCGTCACGGCCGCGGGCCTTCTTCTCGGCTGCGGCACCGCGGGCCTTCCGGTTCGCCATGCGGCCATCTACCGCAACGGCGTCGCCTACCTCGAGCGATCGGGTCACGTGGGCGCGCGCGAGGTCCGTTTCCGGATGAGAGAGAGCGAGATCGGCGACTTCCTCGCGACGCTCGCCGTCACGGAGCGGGGCGGGAGCTCGGTGCGGACGGCGGCGTTCCCGATCGCGCCGGCGTCGGGCGACGAGGACAAGAACGAGACTCGCACCGTCGTCCTGTCGCTCGATGGCGCGACGCACGACCTCGACGTGAGCTACATCGCGCAAGCCCCCGTCTGGAAGCCGTCGTACCGGCTCATCATGGGCGAGGGCGACATCGCCGAGTTCCAGGTGTGGGGCCTCGTCCAGAACCTGTCGGGCGAGGACTGGCGCGACGTGCGGCTGTCGCTCGTCGCGGGCGCGCCGATCGCGTTCTCTTCGCAGATGCAGACTCCGGTCATCCCGAACCGTCCGGTCGTCGTCGACCGGGGCGAGAGCATCGGCGCCGTCCCGGCGAGCGAGACCACCCTCATGCAGGCGCAGCGCAACCAGGGCCCGCAGGACGCCTCGATCCGCGTCGCGGGCCAGGCGCCTCCTTCGACGCCCCGGTCTCGCCCGGCGATGACGTACGAATACCACTTCAAGACAGCGGACAAGGCGGTGCGCCCCGACGAGGCGCAACCCGCCATGACCGACGCGGTCGCGCCCGAGTTCTTCGGCGGGTCCACCCGCTACGACCTGGCGCTGCCCGTCACGATTCCCAACGACAGCACGAGCATGGTCATGATGCTGTCCTCGCGCGTGAAGGGCGAAGAGATCTTCCTCTTCGCGCCGGACGGTGGGATCCCCGCTTCCGCGGTCCATCCCTTTCGCGCGATGCGGTTCGCCAACGACACGGGCGGCGAGATCGAGGCGGGACCCATCGCGCTCTTCGGGCGGGGCGTCTTTCTCGGCCAGGCGCTCCTCGAGCCGGTGCCGGTAGGAGCCTCCGCGACGCTGCCGTTCGCGCTCGACCGGGCGATCGCGGTGGAGGTCGCGTCCAAGGCCGGCGGCCCGGGGCCCGACGGCGAGCGGATCGTGAAGATCGCCGAGGGTAAGCTCTCGATCGCCGTCGCTCACGGCGTCCGAACCGTCTACCGCGTGAGCAACGGCGGGGAGAAAGCGGCCAAGGTCTTGGTGAAGCACGGGCTCACCGGCGGGGCGAAGCTCGTCGCGCCGCCGCCCGGGGCCGAAGAGCGCGTCGGCGCGGCGACCGCGCTCGTTCCCTCCGACGTCCCGTCGCACGAGACAAAGGAGATCGTGGTCGACGAGCGGTCGGAGAACGTGCAGGTCGCAGACTGGTTCGGCGATCCGGCCGGGTTTGCGGTGCGCGCCTTCCTGGCGTCCCCCCAGTCCGATCGCGGCGTGGTCGCGGCCCTCGACGCGGACATCGCGCGCGCCTCGGAGGCCTTCAAGAGCCTCGTGGAAGATGTCCGCGTAAATCCTTGAAATCGCCCCTCTAGCCGAAGGTTCCGCTACAGTGTTGGGCCGTGAGCGTCACGACCGTGATGATGCGCGTTCTGGCCGACGCGGTGGCCCCGTACGGGGTCTCGGTCGACGAGCTGGCGCTCGGGACGACGGTCGCGCCGGAGCTCTTCGCCCTCCCCGACGGCGTCGTTCGGCAGAACGACTACGAGCAGCTCGTGCGTCGCGCCGTCGTGCTGACGGGCGACACGGCGTTCGGTCTGCACTGGGCGGAGCGCAGCACCTTCGCGGCGTTCGACCTCATCGGGCACGTGACGGCGGCCGTTTCGACGTTCGGCGACGCGCTGGGCGTCCTGCGCGACCTTTATCCGCTCATCTCCGACGGGGGCGAGCTCGCGCTGCGCGCGGACGCCGACGCGGCCACCGTGGCTTTCTACCTACGCCCGTCCGAGCCGCCCGTCTCCCACGTCCGCGAGGAGTTCATCTCGGCGACGTGCGTGCGCCTCCTGCGTCTCTTTGCCGGATCGAGCGGCATGCCGTCGAGCGCGAACTTCACGTACGCGGCGCCGGCGCACCGGGCCGAATACACGCGCTTCTTCGGCGGGCGCGAGCGGTTCGAGCAGCCGTTCACGGGCATCGTGGTGGACCGCGCGCTCCTCGACGCGAAGCGCCTCTTCCACGACACGGAGCTCGAGCGCGACCTGCGCGCCCGCGCGGAGAGCCGCCTGCAGCGAACCCGCGCGCACGCCCCTCATGCGAGGCGCGTCGCCGATTGCCTCAGCGAGGAGCCGTTCGTCGCGCGGAGCTCGATGAAGGCCATCGCGGGGCGCCTCGGGATGAGCGAGCGCTCGCTGCGCAGGCATCTGGCGAGCGAGGGCGCCGCGTTTCCGACGTTGCGCACCCAAGCGCTGTCGTCGCGCGCGAAGCAGCTCCTGGCCGAGACGACGCTCCCGATAAAGGAGGTCGCGTTCTCGCTGGGGTTCTCCGATCCCACCGCTTTCCACCGCGCCTTCCGTGGATGGACCGGCCTCACACCCGCCACCTTTCGGGCCGCCGCCGCGCCGGACGCGCGAGGCGACGACTCGGATCTCCGCTCGAGCTGACGATCTATTGAAATCGCAGGTCGAGCCCGTGCGACGGGTAGTAGTACATCCAGAGCACGCACATCTCTTGGAGGGCTCCCTCGCCGAACGTCACGAGCTGCCCCGTCGTGTTGTCCCATGTGCACTGGTAGGCCAGGCCATTCTGCCCGCCGAAGTCGAGCACCGGATCGAGCCGATAGAGGGGCGGATTGGACCAGTCGAGCGTGTCCGCGATGGGCGGATGGTTCGTGTCCGTCGCGCTGTTCGCGGCCCACACTTTGAATTCGGTCCCCAGCCGGTGCTGGTGCGTCGTCAGCGCGAAGGCGTGCGTGCCCGCCTTTCCTGCGACGAAGAGCGGGCCGACGGTGGTCGTCACGCCGGCGGGCAGGGTGATGTTGGTCGTGGTGAACAGCGCGAAGTCGCTCTCCACGACGTTCGGCGTGGTCGCCGGAATGGTCTCGAACTCGACGGCGCCGTGTCCCTGCAACGCCGTGGCCCCCGTGTTGATGTAGTGGGCCTCGAGCTCGATCATCTGCTGTGCCGCGAGCTTGACCGCGACGCCTTGGGGGAAGGTCAGGTCGTCCGACGCCTTCTCCGAGATCATGAGGGGCGCCGCCGAGCCGGTGAGGATGCCCTGGAACGTCGTGCACGGCGTCGGTGGGCTCTCGGCAGTGGCCATCGATCGGTACACGACGAGATGGTGTGACCCGGGGGCGAGCTGCACGGTGATCCGAGGCACGTACACCGCCTCCGCGTTCGATAGCCGCATGGTCACGCACACCACGGTCTCCTCGCCGGCGTCCACGGGGATGGGGCCGACGGAGGCTTGCACCGTTTGAACGGAGAGGCTCCCAGCCTCGGCGTCCATCTCGGACGCGTCCCCGGCATCGGTGGGCGCCCACCCGCCGAGGACCGCACCATCACCGGCGTCCGCGCCGCGCGCCCCCGACGACCGCG
Source organism: Polyangiaceae bacterium (assembly GCA_035295445.1). Lineage (GTDB taxonomy): Bacteria > Myxococcota_A > Polyangia > Polyangiales > Polyangiaceae > Palsa-1150. The sequence goes on from DATGJA010000383.1 coordinate 11,103, forward strand.
ATGACGACGAAGCGTCCGGCTGCGGGGACGCGGCGGTCCCGGCGGTGCCCCTGCCGGAGGACGCGGCGGCGTCGACTTCCGGGCTCGCTGCGTTGGCCTCGGGCGACGGGGCCGGAGGGGACGCACAACCGGGCGTGGCGAGCCAGGCCGAGCAGACGACGCCGAGAACGAAGCGGTGGTGCATGGGGTGCGACCTCGCGCGAGAGGCTTGATCGGCAAGCGGCGCAAAGAGGGATTGGGGCCCCGCCGACCAACCTGTCACCGAAGGCGACCGACATCGTCCACAAAACGCTGACAAGTCCGGCCAGTATGGCGGGGATCGGCCAACCTTGCGCCAACCACGCCGTGTCGTCGCTCGAGTGTTTTGGTCGACGAAGCGACTGTTTCCATCGAACGATCGCCATCTTCAGTCGGTGAAGCATCCCGTTCCTTCGATAAGGCATCCTCTTCGCTCGATAGAGCATCGCTTTCCTTCGACAACGCGTCCTTTTCGTTCGATCGAGCATCTCTCTCGATGGAAAACGAGGCTCCTCCATTGAATATCGACGCCGGTTCGGTTGGAGGAGCGGATGGTTCCATCGAAAGACGGCCTTTTTCGGGCCCAACAGCTCCTCTTCTGACTGAAGACGCTTCTTTTTCGAATCGATGGTTCGCTCGCTCGGTCGTCACGGCGTCTTGTTCGGTGGAACAAGCGCCTTTTTCGCCCGGCGGAGCGCCTCTCCTCGTTGGCATCGTCGCTCTTTCGAACGTATGAGCGACACTTGCAAGCAGCGGAGCGTCTTCCTCAGTCGAACGGGCGACGCTCCTCGTCGAAGCAGCGAGCCCCCCTCCCAATTCACGTCTTTCGCGAGCGCTTGCCGCCGGATTCCTTGTTGAGCGCGACGGCGGCGCGAACGAGGGCCTTGAGGGCCTTCTTGTCCGGCCTGTCGCCCTCGTGGAGGTCGATGGCGCGCCGGAGATTGCCCTCGAGGCTCGAGTTGAAGAGGCCCGCAGGGTCCTTCAAGAAGGCTCCCTTGGCGAACGTCATCTTCACGACCTTCTTGTACGTCTCGCCGGTGCAGATCAACCCATCGTGCGACCAACAGGGGGTGCCCATCCACTTCCACTCTTCGACAACCTCCGGGTCGGCCTCTTTGATGACGGCCCGAACCTGGGAGAGCATCTCGCCCCTCCAGTCGCTGAGCTCCCCGATTCGCTCGTCGATGAGATCGGAGGGCGACATGGTCGTTTTCGACCCGCTCTTCTTCATGTTTCCTCCGTAGCACGGGAGCCCCCTCCGGCTACTCTGTGGAGGATGGGGCCCCGCGCCGTCGGTTTTTTGCTGCTCGCGTCCTGCGGGGCGGGCGGGGGCGCCGCGGGTGCGGGCGACTCCGGGGGAGCGACCGAGGCGAGCGCGCAGGACGCGCCGAGCGCCGACGGGGCGACGTGGATCCCCACGATGCACGCCTGCTCCTTCACTGCGACGGGGGTCGTTCAGTCCCCTCCCCCGCCGGCGGGGCCGCCGCTCACCCCGTGTCCCGGCGCCTCGCTCGCGAACGCCCAGATCACGGGGACGGAGGGCGGCCCGGTCGCACCCGGCGCCACCGCGACCATCGCGGTGCTCGTGACCAACGCGGGCGCGCAGATCGCTTACCCGTGCCTCGCCCTCGCCTCGGACCACGCCGACGTGACGTTCGGCGCGGGGGGACCCGAGCAGTACGCCCTGACCTCGCAGGTCACGTTCTCGACCGAGGTGACCTTCGGTCCATCGCTGGCACCCGGCACCCGGGTGCGCTTCGCGGCCTGGATCAGCGGGTGGGCGGGCCAGGCGGCGGACGGAGCCTCCCTGGCGTGCACGAGCGGCTTGCTCGAATGGGACGTGGTCCTTTAGACCTTTCGCGGAGTGCGGCGCACGGCGCGCCGTTGGACGCGCTCCGCGCACGCCGGTAGCGTGAGCTCCGGCCATGGACGCCCTTGCCCGCGTGCTGGAGCTCACGGCGCGGTGGCGGGGCAAGGTTCGACCACGAACCGAGGACGACGCCGCGCTCGCCGCCGTGCTCGGATGGATCCGGACGATCGCCCTCGAAGACGACGTGCTCGAGCTCGACACGCGGCGAGGGGCGCGCGGCTACTTTCGCTTCCCGCTGCCGTCCTTGCCGTCGGCGCGGCCCGAGCCCGTCGCGGAGTCGGACGCGCGGGCGCGTGTACGCTTCATCGTCAGAGAGGGCGCCCGCCGCGCGTTGGAGTGCGAACCCGGCTGGTGCCCGGTCGTGAAGCTGCGGGACCTCGTCGTGATCGAAAGGGACGCTCCTCACGGGCGCGAGAGGCCCCTGCGGCTAGGTCTCGACGACGGAGAGGGCCGCGATCTGCTCCACCACGCGCGGCAGGCGGCGGAACGCTCACTCGCCGCCGGCACGCCCGACGCGGCGAAGGTCCCGCCTCCGAGCGGACGCCTGGCGCAGCGGAGCGCCGTCGCCGTCACGGTCTGGACGCGCGGGCGCCTGCGCGGGTCGGTGGTCATGCCGCCCGGCCCCGCTCGACGTGTCGCTGGACAAGGCGCCGTCGCCGCATGCCAGGATCCTCGTTTTCCGCGCCTCTCCCCGACGGATTCGTCGGAGTCCGTCTT
>DATGJA010000384.1:0-6282 GCA_035295445.1 Polyangiaceae bacterium
CGCTGTCGCGAATCGGCTTTGGATCGGGCCCTTCGACAACCGGTGCGACGGCGGGCTCTTTCGAATCCTTGCTCATCGTCGCCATCTCACCCTCCCTCTGGGTCGGACCCGCGCTCCCGCACGTCGCGACGTGCGCGGAGCCTCGCTACTGTACGCGCAGCGCTCCGCCGTTGATTCGGTTATCGTTGTCGTTCGGGCCCGACTTGACCTTCATGCGCGTATCGCCCACGAAGAGGCCGAAGTAAATCGTATACGTACCCGGCGTGAAGTTCGGTTCAAGCTTGAAATCGTAGTCGTCCACGAGGAGGTCGCCGGGAAGCCACAGCGACATCGCGTACTTGCCGTTCATCGGCTTGTGATCGCCGTTGTGTCGGCGATGGTACCCGTCGATGTGGATGAACGCCTCCCACTCGCTCGTGATCGGCGCGAGGACTCGGTAGTACGTCCGCATATGGTAGGTGCGGGCGGGGCTCACCGCCTCGACGGGCCGCCCGCGATCGTCGACGACGTCGATCCCGAGCACCTCCAGCTTGTCGTCCATGTTCGCGTCGATCCGTCGCTGCGGATGGGGCGGCGCAGTGAGCACGATGGCGCCGAGCGGGTTCGCGTTCTTTTCTTCCGCTCCGAGATCCGAGGCGGCCAGGAGGATTTGGCTGGACCGAGCGTCGACGACGGGCAGGTTGGTCTTCGGCTCGGCCGCGCGCTCTCGCCACAGCTGGTTGAGCTTCGGCAGCTCCTCTGCTTTCAGGGCCAGACACCTCCGCTGGCCGCCGCCCGACGTGAGCCACTGGAACGCGCCGGTCGGCTCGGAGAGCGTCTGCGGCTGGCCTCCCGCGTAGTACGCGGCCGTCCGGCCACCGACCCCGAGGAGACCGAGCGAGGCTCCGGGGCAAACGTGGCGGTAACTCTCGAAGACCTCTTTTGGCGAGAGCTGATTCGCGAGGGCGGGGTAGTACGAAAAGCAGAGCACGAAGCCGACGGCGGCTCCCCCGACCGCGAGGGCGGGCGCGCGATGCCTCAACGCGTCGCCGAGGATCCCCATGGCCAGGAAGAAGGCCACGCCCGACGGGATCGCGAGCAGCGCTGCGACGTAGATCTTGAGCCCTACGCTCATCCACGCCGCGAACGCCGCCACGGGGATGGCCGGCATCATGAAGACCGCGACGATGCCCGAACCAATCAGCCAGTACCCGTCGCGATCCGGATGGCCCTCGCGCCTGCCGAACTGGGCGATCACCTCCTCGAACGGTTCGAAGCCCCGGGTGAGCGACGAGCTAGAAAGGGGCTTCGACTTGCCGAACGCCCACAGCCAGATGTCGCACGCGAACAGAATCCCGAAGACCGCGCCGAGGGGAACGAAGGCGACCACCCACCACGCGTTGAGGACGACGTCGCGAATCGTGGACGACATCTGCGGCAGCCAGTGCGCGTGCGTCTTGCCCCCGATGAGGACGATCGCGCCGGCGAGCGAGGTTCCAGCCACCGCCGCGAAGTAGACGACGGCCAGCAGCCCGTCGACCGCCTCCCGAAGCGTCTTGAGGACCTCCCCGTATTCCTTCGGGTCGAAGGGCGTTCGATCCGGGTCCCGCTCGACCCAGGTAAGCAGCGTGCACAGGGCAAAGCCGCCGAGCACGACCCACCAGAGAGTCAACGCCGTCGCCTTGAATCCGTCGGGGAACGTTGCCCCGGTGACGCCGAACGCCTGATAGGCCTTGTCAGGAAGCTCGTGGAAGTCGTGGTGGAGGACCGCGGCGAGAAGGAGCGTGCCAACCCCCACCGCGATGGACGCATGTGCGCCGCGCTCTAGATCGCGGATGGCGACGGCCACGACGACCGCGCAGGCGGCGGGCCCGGTGAAGGCGATGAGCTCCGTCCGTGCAGCGAGGGTCGCGTGGGCGACGAACGCTACGGCGGCGCACGAGAGGATGGCCACCCGGCCGAGGCTCTCGCGTTCGGCGGCGGCGGAATCCTCGGCGGCACGCGTCGGTGCGAGGAGGACGCGACCGAACGCGAACGGGAGGAACGCGCTCCACGGCGCCATCGAGTGCCCGATGGAGGCGACGTAGAAATCGAAGGTCGGATACTTCGACGGCGTGTGCAAGACGGCGCCCACCCAAAGGTCCATGTCCTTGCCTTCGGCGGCGATCGACCGCATGGCCATCGCGGCGGCAGCGGCCCCCCCCGCGAGGGAGACGACCCCGAGGACGTCCCGGATTCGATCGCGCGGGGTCGCCGACGCAGCGCGGACGATGGCCCACGCGACCCCGACGCCGAGGAGAGGAACCCCGAGCCCGAGGAGGGCGCCGCGCGTCTCGAACCCCGCGAAGAGCCCCACGACGGCCATGAGCAACCACTTCACGCGCGCGCCGGCCGGTGCCGGGTCGAAGGCGGCGACAGCCAGGCCGCCAAAAGCCATGGCCAGCCCTGACATGGCGCAGACGTCCCCGAGCATCGACCGCGCTTGCACGAAGTAGAGCGGCATCGTCGTCAGGACCACGGCCGCGTAGACGCCCGTCCGGCGATCGAAGAGGCGCGCCACGAACGCGTACGTGGCAAGGACCCCGACGAGGCCCCAGAGAGCCAGCGGGAGCCGGCCCGCCCACTCGTGAAGGCCGAACAGCTTGAAGCCGAGCGCGATCGACGAAAATGGCAGCTGCGGGCGCCCGAGGTCATTGAGGTGCGGCAGCGAGTTGTCCGCCCCCTGGAGCGCGAGGTCCGAGGCGCCGTAAAGGTTGATGGCCACCCGCCGCGCGAGATCCGCGACGTTGAGCTCGTATGGGTCCCAGAGACCGCTCTTGGTCAGCGGGGGCAGTACGAGAAAGAAGAGGGCGGGGACCGCCGTCGCGAGCGCGAGCGGAAGCCAGGCGAAGAGGGAGACGGAGGCGACGGCGCCGGCGGACTCGACGGCCTTCGTTGTACTTGCCTCTTGCGGGTCTTGGGGCTTTTTTTTGGGCGCGTCTTCGGCCACGACGCCGCGGACACTACTTCCAAGCTCCGGCGCCGCGCAACCGCCGCATGCTAGAAGGTCTGCTTTCCGGAGGGCGCCCAGGCCCACGGTCGAGCAAGCAGCACCTCCATGAAGCCGCGAAGACCTCCTCACCCGCCTCGAGCCGGTCGAGTCGCCCTCGTGGGCCGCCCCAACGTGGGCAAGAGCACGTTGCTGAACGCGCTCGTCGGGGACCCGATTGCCATCGTCAGCCACCACCCCCAGACGACGCGCGAGACGGTGCGCGGCGTGCGGACCGAGGGCGACACACAGTACGTCCTGCTGGATACGCCGGGGCTGCACCGGGCTTGCAACCGGCTCGGGGAGCGGATGAACGCAGCCGCCATCGAATCGGCTCGGGGCGCGGACGTGATCGTCTTTCTCGTCGCCGCGCCACGCGACGGCGCCGCGCCTCGGGCGGACGCCGACGACCTCGCGCTCCTCGCGGAGCTGCCGGCGACGCCCTGCGTGCTCGGAATCACGAAGGTGGACCGGCTGACGGACAAATCGATCCTGCTGCCGTTCATCGCTTCGCTCGCCTCGCACCGGGACTTGGCCGCTACAGTCCCGCTTAGCGCCCGGCGCCGCGACGGGCTCGACGCCCTGGTCGCGGAGGTCCGGAAGCTCCTGCCGACCCAACCCTTTCTCTTCGAAGAGGACATGCTGTCGGATCAGCCCGAGCGCTTCTTCGTCGCCGAGTTCGTGCGCGAACAGATTCTCCGGCATACCCGCCAGGAGGTGCCGCACGGGGTCGCCGTCGTCGTCGACGTCTTCGACGAGCGACCGACCGCGAAGGGGCCGCGAATCGTCGCGACCGTCCACGTGGCCCGCGAGTCCCACAAGAAAATCCTCGTCGGCAGCGGGGGGCGAATGCTCAAGAGCATCGGCATCGGCGCCCGTACGCGCATCGAGCGCATGCTCTCGCGCCGCGTCGACCTGCGACTCCACGTTCGCGCGACGCCCGGCTGGATGAACGACGAGGCCCGGCTGCGGGAGATCGTCGGAGCGTGACCCGACACAGGGCCTCTCCGTCCCGGCGCACACAGGTGCCCGGCGATGCCCGCGACGCCCCTATCGTCGCCATCGTCGGTCGCCCGAACGTCGGCAAGTCAACGCTCTTCAACCGGCTGGCGAGAGCGCGAATCGCGATCGTCCACGACGAGCCAGGCGTCACTCGGGATCGCAAATACGCGGCTGCCACGGCGTTCGGCAAGAGCTACACCCTCGTCGACACGGGCGGGTTCGACCCCGAAGACGCCGACCCGATGAAGGCGGGCATCGCAGTGCAGGTGCGCGCGGCGGTGGACGAGGCCGACGTTGTCCTGTTCGTGACCGACGCGACGACCGCCTTGTCGGACGCCGATCGAGCGGCCGTCGGGTTGCTACGCGCCAGCGGCAAGCCCGTCCTCTACGCCGCGAACAAGGCCGACTCCCCGGGCTCGGACGCCGACGCGTTCGAGCTCTATCGCCTCGGCGTCGACACGGTGTACCCCGTGAGCGCCCTTCACGGCCGCGGCATCGGAGACCTCGAGTCGGCGCTCGTCGCCGCCCTACCCCGGGCCGTGCCCCTCGAGGACGCCGCAGACGGCGAGGGGTCGCGACCACGCATCGCCCTCATCGGTCGACCCAACGCTGGCAAGAGCAGCATGCTCAACCGCCTGCTCGGCGAGGACCGCGTCCTCGTCGACCCGCGTCCGGGAACGACGCGCGATTCGATCGACGTCCTCTTGGAGCGGCAAGGTAAGGGCTACGTGTTCATCGACACCGCCGGGATTCGCCGCAAGGCCAAGGTCGCCAAGGAGGGTAGCGAGGTCGAGTCTCTGAGCGTGCTCTCGGCCATCCGAAGCATCGAACGCGCTCACGTCGTCGTCCTGCTCTGCGACGCGCTGGAGGGCGTCGCGGAGCAGGACGCCAAGATCCTGGGGCTGGCCGAGGAGCGGGGCCGAGCCATGGTCGTCGCCCTCAACAAGATCGACCTCCTGTCCAAGGGTGAGCTCTCCAAGGCGGAAGAGACCGCCCGCGAGAAGCTGTCTTTCGTCTCCTACGTGCCGGTCGTCCGCACGAGCGCGAAGACCGGTCGCGGTCTGGCGGACCTCTTTGCGACGATCGACTCGGTTCACGGCGCGTACCGCAGGCGCGTGACCACGGGGGAGCTAAACCGCTTCTTCGAGCAGGTCATCGAGGTCCGTCCGCCGCCGACCATGGGCGGGCGCTCCCCCCGCATCTACTACGTGACCCAGGCAGAAGTCGCGCCGCCGACGTTCGTCGCCATGACCAACGCCCCCGACTCGATTCACTTCTCGTATCGGCGCTTCGTCATCAACCAGCTGCGAAAGACGTTCGACTTCGGCGGAGCCCCGGTGCGCGTCCACTACAAGGCCCGGCGCCGGCGCGAGGGCCCCCGCAAGGCGTGAGACACCCGACACCCAACGCAGGTCTTACACGCCGCCACGCATCAACGTCTCGCCCATCGCGCTCAGCGCGCCGAGATCGTGCACGTCGTCGGCCAGCTCGGCGACGCGGACGATCGATACGCTTGCCCCCACGCCCTCATTCAGGGCCCGCACGTGATGGGCGTCGAGCCACGCCAGGCGGACGGCGTCGGCGCACGCCCGCGCGATTCGGGCCGGCGCGTCTGGATCGAGGTGGAGAGCGTGCCGCGCGAGCGCTGCGGCCGCGTCGGCCTCGGAAGGCGGCGTCTCGGTCCCAGGCGGCGGGAGCCGAAGGCGGTTGACCACGAAGGCGCCCCGAGGCATCCGCGCCTGCTCGAGGCGCTCGCTGAAGAAGAGCACCTCCTGGATGCTCATCGGCGACGGCGTCGTCACGAGAACGAACGCCACCTCGGGCGAGCGCAGCGCAGCCTCCACGGCGAGGGCGCGCGCCTTGAAGCCGCCGAAGAGTTCGTTCAGCTCCGTGATGAATTCCGCCATGGCGCGCAGAAAGCCGCCGCCCGTGATGCGACCGAGGCCCCTCAAGACCAGCGCGGCCGAGCGCGCGAGGAGGTTCAGGCTCACCTTGCCCGTCGTCTCGAACGCCTGGACGAACCACCGCGTCGCAGCCGAATCGAGCGCCTCGATCAGACGGGCCGGCGCGTCGAGGAAGTCGAGGGCGTTGGCGGTCGGAGGGGTATCGAGGATGACGAGGTCGTACCGCGGATCCGCCTGGACGGCGACGAGCTTCTCCATCGCCATGTACTCCTGCGTCCCCGCAAGCGACGTGGAGACGTACTGGTAGAGTCGGTTGTCGAGGAGCCGTTTTGCGCGTTCGGGCGACGTCGAATACTTGAGAACGATCTC
>DATGJA010000385.1:0-8267 GCA_035295445.1 Polyangiaceae bacterium
CGGACAGATGTTCGACGACGCCGAACGACTGTCCGCGCCTCCCGGAAAGACGTTCCACGGCGTCGAACCTCTCTCCGAGCCGCGCGGCGCGAGGTTCCAGGGCGCGCAACGAACGTCCGGTCGACACGGCCAGGCGTTCGACGTCGTCGAACCCCCCTCCGAGCCGCGGCTTCTAGTCTTCGTCCACCTCCGGGCCCCGCAACCCGTGCTTTTTCGCCATGTCGTGCAGGTGCTTGCGGTCCATCTTGGCGTCCCGCGCGGCGGCGCTCACGTTGCCCCCGTGGCGCGCCAGGAGCCACTTGACGTACCGGCGCTCGAATTCGGTGTCGTACTTGGCTCGGGTCTCGCGGTAGCTCTTTCCCGCTTCGAACTGAAACGCGTCCGGGCCCGTCGCCAGTCCCGACATGGGCAAAGAGACGAGGCTGAGCTCGGACTGCCCGGAAGCCCGGGCGAGATACAGCGCGCGCTCCAGCACGTTCCTGAGCTCGCGAACGTTCCCCGGCCAGTCGTGGGCCGCCAGCGCCTGCATCGTGTCGGTGCTGACCGAGAGCCCCGCGCCGCTCGCCTTCAGCATGTGATCGACCAGCATCGGGACGTCCTCTCGACGAGCCCGCAGCGGGGGTACGGTGATCGGCACGACGGCGAGCCGAAAATAGAGATCTTCCCGAAATTTACCCGCCTGGACCTCACGCTGCAGGTTGCGCTTCGTGGCGACGATCACGCGCACGTCCGTCTTGATCATCTTGTTGCCGCCAACTCGTCGAAACTCGCGCGCTTCCAGCACCCGAAGCAACTTGGGCTGAACGTCGAGCGGGAGCTCGCCGATCTCGTCGAGGAACACGGTGCCGCCGTCCGCCAGCTCGAAGGCCCCTTGCCGAGCGGCGACCGCGCCCGTGAAGGCGCCGCGCTCGTGCCCGAACAGCTCGCTCTCCAGCAGCGAGTAGCTCACGGCGCCGCAGTCCACGACGACGAACGGCCCCTGCGCGCGCGCGCTCTCCGTCCAGACCGCACGCGCGAGCACGTCCTTGCCCGTCCCGGTCTCGCCCTCGAGCAGCACCGTCGCGTCGGTCGGCGCGATCCGCTCGAGGATTCCAAAGATCGACCGCATGCCGAGGCTCTGCCCGATCGCGCCGCCGAACCAGCTCTTGTCGCTCGGCAGGACCTCCACGTTGCGCACGGCGGGGCGGATCGCGATGTCGACCTCGCCCACCTTGATGACCGCACCCGGCTGCAAGACCGCCTCGGTGACGCGCGCCCCCTGGACCCGGGTGCCGTTCGTCGAACCGAGGTCGCGAACGTGGACCCCGTCGGGCCTTCGCGTGAGCTCGCAATGGTGGCGCGAGACCGTGTCGTCGGCCAGGACGATGTCGTTGTCGGACGCCTTGCCGATCCGGCATCGGTCGCCGATGGGTCGAGAGGTGCCCTTCGCGCTGCCCGAGAGAACGACCGCGTGGACCGCCGCCGCTGCACCCGCCGCCGAGAGCGCCCGCGTCGATATCTCGATGGGCTCGCCATCCGACGGGGCGCCCGGCGGCCCGTCGTGATCCGAGGAGCTCATCGCGGCGCCTGCTCGAGCCCGGCTCCGGCGCGCGGCACCGCCGCGGCGAGCTCGATGGTCGTGACGCTCCCGCCGCCGAGCGTGACGTGCCGCTCGACGACACGCGAGAGTTCGGACGGCGCGCCCGATTTGTTGCCCGCGGTTTCGGCGACGATCTCGATCTGCACGGTGTAGTTTCCGTCGGCCAGCCGCGGCTCGTGGGTGACCACGCGCGGGGCCGTCTTCGGTGCGTAGCGGAAGCTTACCTCGCGCGTCCAGTCTTCTGACCCCCGGTCTTCTTTCCAGCGCGCGTCGAGCTCGCGCACGCTCGCTGCGGCATCGCCCAGCCGGTAGTGGATGGTCTGCTCCTCCGGCAGGCCTCGAAGCACCGAGGGCGCCGCCACCGCGGCGACGACGGCGCCGGCGAGGAGCAACGCACGTGACCGCCGTCCACTCGCGACGGGATCTTTCATCAGCGCTGCCGGAGGGCGCGAACGCGCGCGACGAGACCGCGAACGACGGGCTCCGGGAGATCGAACTTGGGCATCCGGTTGCGACCGTTCTTGATGACCGACGCCATCTCCGTGTCCGACGCCCTCTGCAGCTCAGCCTGAGTCAAGTCCGGCGCGGAGACCATCGGTCCCATCTGTCCGTCGCCGCGCCCGGCCGGCCCGTGGCAGGGGGTGCACTGCTGGCGCCACGCGAGCTCCACGAGCTGGCTCACGTCCCCCGAGGCGTCGGCGTCGCGGGCCGACCCGCCCGCCTGCGGGCCCTGCGCGCGCGTCTGAGACAGCTTGCCGTCGTCGCTCGAGTGGTGGTCCCCGGGGGTCCATTCCTTGAGGGACTCGGCCGACGGCGGGCCGTCGCACCCGGTCGACGCGGCGGCGAACAGCAGGCTGACGAGGCAGAGGACGAGCGGACCGCGGCGCACGGCGCGGCAACGTACCGCCACGCGCGGCGCCTGGCCATCTTGCCCGGATCGGCTCCTGGCGCTAAATTTCGCTGGTCAGGCGTGGACCGGACGCGCGTGGAGGCTCGGTGCCCCATGACGCACTGCCCCGGCCGCGACCGGAGGAGCCATGTACAGCAATGCAAACGGTCGAGGCGGCGCCGTGCCGCTGAGGAAGACCACCGTGCCGGACATCCGCGCCCGCAAAGGCGCCGGTCCGGCCATCGCGATGGTCGCGGCGTACGACTTCACCATGGCCCGCCTCGTCGACGAGGCGGGGGTGGATCTCATCCTCGTGGGTGACTCGCTCGGAATGGTCGTGCAGGGGCTGGCCAACACGCTGCCGGTGACCCTCGACGAAATCGCCTATCACGGCCGGGCGGTCGCCCGGGGCGTCGCGCGCGCCCACGTGGTCGGCGACATGCCCTTCATGAGCTACCAGGTGTCGCCGCTGCAGGCGGTCGAGAGCGCGGGCAAGCTGGTCAAAGAAGGCGCGTTCGAGAGCGTGAAGCTCGAGGGCGGGCAAGAGTTCGCGGAGCACGTGCGCCTCATCGTCCGCGCCGGCGTCCCCGTGATGGGGCACGTCGGCCTCTTGCCCCAGAGCGTGCACGCGCTCGGCGGCTTCAAGGTCCAGGGCCGCGGTTCCCGGGCCGCCGCCAAGGTGGTGGCCGACGCGAAGGCCCTCGAAGACGCCGGCGCGTACGCGGTGGTCCTCGAGGCCGTTCCCCCCGACGTCGCCGACGAGGTGACCCGATCGGTGAGCGTGCCGACCATCGGGATCGGGGCGGGTGCTGGGTGCGACGGTCAGGTCCTGGTGTGTACGGATTTGCTTGGTATGTCGCGCGGTCACGCACCAAAGTTCGCAAAACACTACGCCGAGCTTGGGGACGCCGTGGTCGACGCCGTGCGGCGCTACGTCGGCGAGGTTCGATCGGGGGAGTTCCCGGCGGCCGAGCACTGCTATAAGCCCAACGTGGCCGCCGACGGGGCGACCGCCGAGACGGGCCGCGTCGTCAACCTGCGGCCGTAGTGCACAGCCATGATCGGGGGCCCGCCGGCGCCGCCGCCGGCCCCGCCCGGTCCTTTGGAGCGACCCCGATGGAGATGTCCTTCACCCCGGAGCAAATCGCATTTCGGCAGGAGGTTCGCGCCTGGATCCGGTCGGCCATGCCGCCGCGGGTGCGCGAGAAGGCCGACGTGGACGGAGCCTTCGACCAGTCCGAGGTGATGGAGTGGCACAAGGTCCTCTACCGCAAGGGGTGGATCGCGCCGCACTGGCCGAAGGAGTACGGCGGGCCCGGGCTCGACGCGACCTCGCGGTTTATCTTGGTCGAGGAGCTTGAGCTCGCGGGAACGCCGCACCTCAGCCCCTTCGGCCTGGCGATGGTGGGGCCGCTGCTCATGCAGTACGGCACCGACGCCCAGAAGAAGCGCTTCTTGCCGAAGATCCTGTCGGGCGAGGAGGTGTGGTGCCAGGGCTACTCCGAGCCGAACGCGGGCAGCGACCTCGCGTCGCTCAAGCTGCGCGCCGAGGACGACGGCAAGGGCCACTTCGTCCTCAACGGGCAGAAGACCTGGACGACGTACGCCCAGTACGCCGACTGGATATTTTGCCTGTGCCGGACCGATCCCAACGCGCGCAAGCAGGAGGGGATAAGTTTCGTCCTCGTCGACATGAAGACGCCCGGCGTGACGGCCAAGCCCTTCTTGACGACGGGTGGCACACCGGCCTTTTCCGAGACGTTCTTCGAGAACGCGGTCGTCCCCAAGGAGAACCTCGTCGGGCCGCTGCACGGCGGGTGGACGGTGGCCAAGGCGCTGCTCGGCCACGAACGCACCACGATCGCCGCCGTCGGCCAGTCGTCTCGTCAGATCCGCCGCATCAAGCGCATCGCGGCGCAGACGATGGCGAACGGCAAGAGTCTGCTCGAAGATCCGGGCTTCCGCGCGAAGATCGCCCGCCTCGAGGTCCGGTTCCGCGCCCTGCAGATCGCCAACTATCGGGCGCTCGCGAGCGCCCAGCTCGGGCACGCGCCCGGGCCCGAGGCCTCGATCCTCAAAATTCGCGGGTCGGAGATCCTGCAGCAGTGCCTCGAGCTCGGGATGGAGCTCATGGGGCACGACGCGCTCGCATGGTTCAACGAGCCCGGCGTCGTTCCCGCCAACGAGCAGTGGGTCGCGTCCTCGTTCAACTACACGCGCGCGACGACCATCTACGGCGGGACCAACGAGATCCAGAAGAACGTGATCGCCAAGCTCATCCTGAGCTTGCCGTCCCGGTAAACAGGCCCCGGCAAGCAAGGCAAGACAAGGCACCATGAACTTCGATCTGTCCTCGGACCAGAAGCTCCTCGTCGACACGGTGGCGAACTTCTTGCGCAAGGAATCGCCCGTGTCACGCCTGCGGACGATGCGCGAGAACCCCGTCGGGTACTCCAAGGATCTGTGGCGTCAGATGGGGGAGCTCGGGTGGCTCGCGATCGGCTTTTCGGAAGAGGCGGGGGGCCTCGGCGGGTCCTTCGTCGACGTGTCGCTCATCCTCGAAAAGTTCGGGACGACGCTCGTGCCCGAGCCTTACATCCCGTCGGTCGTGCTTGCAGGCTCGGTCCTCGCGTCGCTCGCGACCCCGGAGCAACGCCAGCGCTGGCTCGAGCCTGCCATCGCCGGTCAGACGACGCTGGCCCTGGCGTACGCGGAGCGGGAGGGTCGTTTCGATCCCTGTCGAGTCGCGACGCGCGCCGCCTCCGCCGGGGGCGGCTACAAGCTCTCCGGCGAGAAGACGTTCGTCCTCAACGGCCACGCCGCGGACGCGGTGATCGTGTCTGCCCGCACGTCGGGCGGCGTGGCGGACCACGGTGGGATCTCCGCGTTCGTGGTCGACCCGAAGTCGGCGGGCGTCACGGTGCGCGCCATCAAGACGATGGACGGGCACCGCGCCGCCATCGTGACCCTCCAAGACGTCGTCGTCGGGGCGCAGGATCGGCTCGGGGCCGACGGGGGGGCGGGGGCGGCGCTCGAACGTGCTCTCGATCGCGCCGCGGCGGCGGCCTGCGCCGAGGGCATCGGCATCATGCAGACGGTCCTCGGGATGACCCGCGACTACCTGTGCACGCGCGAACAGTTCGGCGTCAAGATCGGGACCTTCCAGGCGCTGCAGCACCGCTGCGTCGACATGTTCGTCGAGACCGAGCTCGCCAAGAGCCTGTCCATCCTCGCCAGCATCAAGGCCGACGAGGTCGACGACGTGGACCGCAAGACGGCCATTTCGGCGGCGAAGGTCCAGCTCGCGCTCAGCGGTCGCTTCGTGACCCAGCAGGGGATTCAACTCCACGGCGGCATCGGGGTGACCGACGAGCACGACGTGGGCCTGTATTTCAAGCGGATGCAGATCCTCAACACGCTCTTCGGCGACGAGGAACATCACCTCACGCGGTTCGCCTCGCTGCCCACGTTCACGGAACGAGTGACGGAGACTTGAAGTTCGGCGTGGCGGTGAGCGTGGTGCTGGCGCTCTCGTGCGGCTATCGCGCCGAGTACGCCGAGCCCGCGGGGTCACGCTTGCACGTGGCTCTCGTGCGCACGCTCGTCCCGGACGTCGTGGCCGCCGAAGAGGTGGCGGCGGGGGCGCGCGACGAGCTGGCGCGGGCCGGCGCCCTGGCTTCGGGCGAGGGGTATCCGCGGGTCGAGATCGAAGTGCTCGGGGCGGAGGAGCACAGCGAGGGCGTCACGGCCGGAGCAGGGCGGGGCCCCGTCGCGCGGGCGACCGACGCCGGCCTGGTGGCGCGCGCTTGGATCGTGCGAGGACCCGACGCTCGGCCCGAGAACGACACCGGGGACCTGCGCGCCGACACGGCGTTCGCCGTGGACGAAGCAAACGGCGGGCCGGACCCGCGAGCGGCTGGTTTCCATTATGCGGACGGGCTCCGTGCCGCCGCGCGCCGGCTGGGCCACTACGTCGCCCAGCGCGTCCGTGGCGGGGCCGCGTTGGGCGACGCACCGGTCGATCTCCGCTGACGCGCCCCCCGGCCGTCGAGGCGACGGCGCCCCCCGCGGCCCGGGGGGGCCGGGGGACATTCCGCGAAAGGAGTTGGAGCCGTCGTGCTAGTCTCCGCGACGCCGCCGATGATCACAATTGGGTGCGCCGGGTTTCCCGTACCCGCAACGAGGTACTTCAAGGAGTTCCTCTTCGTCGAGGTGCAGGACACCCACGTCTCGCAGCCCGGGACGGGTACGATCCGCCGCTGGCGCCGCGAGGCGCCGACGGGGTTCGCGTTCTCGCTGCTGGCGCCGCGCGAGATCGGCCAGGAGGGCTTTCGAGAGGGCAAGGTGACGGAGGTCGCGCTGCGAAACCTCCTGGACGTCGCCAAGGACCTCGAGGCGCAGACCGCCGTCTTCGCGGCCCCGCCCGAGTTCGCGTCGTCGCGCGGCAACCGGACCGCGGTGAAGGACTTTCTCGGCGGCGTTCGCAAGAAGTTCAAGCGGATCGTGTGGGAGCCGCCGACGGCCTGGGACGCGGATGAGGCGCAGGCCATCGCGGCGGACAGCGGCGCCATCGCCGCGCGCGATCCGCTGGCGGCGGGGACGACTCGGGCGAGCTTCGGCTACTACCGCCTGCCGGGCCCCGCGGGTCACAAGAGCCGCTACGAGGACCCGGCGATCGAGAAGCTGGCGGAGATTGCCCTCACGACCAAAAACGAGCACGCGATCTTCGTCTTCACGAACGTCGACATGTTCGCCGACGCGAAGCGCCTGAAGAAGGCGATGCGCCTGTAGCCGTCTTCTACATGCACATCGACGCGCAGCTCGCGGTCGTGCAGGACACGAGCGTGTTCGCGGCGTTCACTTCCGCGGTCGAGTAGCTCGCGCCGCAGGTGCTGAAGCAGGACGACGTGGTGCCGGCGTCCACGTTCGAACCGGCCGGCGGACTCACGCAGTCGGACACGCAACCGATGAGCTTTTCGCACATGCTCAGGCCGGCGTCGTCGACGCCCGCGTCGTCCGGCGTATCGCACGCGACGACTTGCTGGCAGCAGTTGGCCTGAAGGCACATGTCGCAGGCGGCCGAGCCCGACGTGACCGTCGTGTTGCACGTCGCGGCTTCTAGGATCACGCCCGTATCCGGGCCCTCACCGTCGGCGGTGGAGGACTCCGCGCTCCCTCCGTCGTTGATCATCACCGTGGCGCCCGAATCGTCCGGTGTGTTGACGGTGGTTACCGTGCAGGCCGTGCTCGCGGCGATCGTCCCCGCGCCGAGGGCGCCGAGCGCCAGATACCAAGCGTACGTCTTCATCTTAATCTCCCGGTTGTCCAAAGAAGTCGCGTTGCGCTCCCCGCCAGGCCAGGGTGGCCTTGTCCCACAAGCGTTCACGGTCGCAGAGTAGCCCGAGGGTACGGGGCGGCGTCAATTTACGGTCACCCCGTCAGACGGGCCGCGCGCCCGGATGTTCAAGCCGGCAAGCGATCGCGACCGCTCCGCCGTCGGCGAAACGCGGCAAAGACGATTCCGCCCGACGCAAAGAGCCAGGGCCAGTCGCCCACCACTTCGTACACCGTCCGCGAGCGCATCCAATGGATCGTCGCCGAGAGGACCTCCTGCCGGAAGGTCCCCGTGTGCGCGACCATGCGCCCGACCGGATCGACGATGCCGCTCACGCCGCTGTTCGTGCCCCGAACGAAGTACCGACGGTGTTCGATGGCCCGCATCTGCGACAGGGCCATGTGCTCCCACGGCTCGGACCCGCCGAACCACGCGTCGTTGGTGAGGTTCGCGATGAGCTCCGG
>DATGJA010000386.1:0-6145 GCA_035295445.1 Polyangiaceae bacterium
GTCGCCTGTGAATCTGGGGTTTCCGCGCGGAGACGCGCCGATTGCGCCCGCGTGCCGCAGAGATTTGGGTGGCGGTGCGTGCAACGAGGGGTATGGACTCGCGGTCCGCAATGAACAGCGAACAGGTCGTCAGGCTCGCGCGCCGACCCCTCAGCCACCTGCTGCGCTCTCGCCTCGTGGCGGGACTCACGAGCCCGCGCAGCATCGACGACTACCTCCAGCTGGTGGATCCGTCGTGGTCGGTCGAAGAGGTCCGCGCTCGCGTCGTCGGGATCCGGTCGGAGGCGGGGCAGGCCACCTCGCTCCTGCTGAAGCCGAACGAGAACTGGCGGGGATTCCGCGCAGGGCAGTTCGTCCAGCTGTCCGTCACCATCGATGGTGTCCGCCATGCGCGCTGCTTCTCGCTGTCGTCGGCGCCGGAGGACGGGCAGCCGCTGCGGCTGACGATCAAACGGATCGCCGACGGCCGCGTGTCCGGGTGGACCAGGGAGCGCGCCCGCGTCGGCGACGTGGTGTCCCTGAGTCAGGCTCAGGGCCAGTTCGTCCTGCCGGATCCGCTTCCAAAGAAGCTTTTTTTTCTCAGCGGCGGCTGCGGGATAACGCCGATCTTGTCCATGGCCCGCCATCTCGCGGCCGTCAGGCACCGGGGTGAGGTCGCCTGGATGCACTTCGCGCCCCGCGAGCCGATGTTCGAAGACGAGCTCACCACGCTGGCCAACGATCTCAACCTGCGGCTCGCCGTCGTGCCGACCCGGGCCGAGGGGGCAGCGACCGAGGAACCCGTCCGCTTCTCGCTTGCGCGGCTCGAGGCCTTCGAGCCCTTGTGGGTCGATGGCCTGGCGTTCGTGTGTGGACCCGAAGGCCTGAGCCGGACGGCGATGGATCTATGGAGCTCGCGCTCGGCCAGCGACCGATTGCACGTCGAGCAGTTCCACTTCGCAAGCGCGGCAATCAGACTCGTTGCGCCCGCGGAGGCGGGCAGCGGCGGCGAGCGCTACCACCTGACGTTCGCGAAGAGCGGCCGGGAAGGCGAAGGCTCGCGTGGCGTCACGTTGCTTGAGCAAGCCGAGTCGGCGGGTCTGCGCCCGGCCCACGGCTGCCGGATGGGCATCTGCCACACGTGCACGTGCCGCAAGGTGTCCGGGACCGTGCGCAACGAGCTGACCGGGGAATCGAGCAGCGCGGCGGACGAGGAGATCCGGATTTGCGTCAGCACGCCGCTCTCGGACGTGACTCTGGACCTATGACCGACAGGGGAACGACGATGACCACGTCCACGGCGTCGCATGACCAAGTGCCGGAGTTCGCGCTCTCGTCCGAAGAGGTCGAGGCCTTCGGCGCTGAGCTCGACGCCATCCGCAAGCGGACGCAGGCCAAGGTCGGAGCGGAGGACGCGCGCTACCTGCGCCGCGTCGTCGCGGTGCAACGCCTCGCCGAGATCGGCGGCCGGGCGCTGCTCCTCGCGGGCGCTGTGCCCCCGGCGTGGGTGGCGGGCACGGCGCTCCTTTCGATCTCCAAGATCCTCGAGAACATGGAGATCGGCCACAACGTGATGCACGGGCAGTACGACTTCATGAACGACCCCGTGCTCCGAGGCGTGCATTACGAATGGGACATGGTCTGCGATGGGGAGCAGTGGCGGCACTCGCACAACTATGTGCACCACACCTTCACGAACGTCGTCGGCAAGGACCGGGACGTCGGCTACGGGTGGATGCGCGTGGCCGACCAGCAGCCATGGCACCCCCTTCACGTCCTGCAACCCCTTGGCGCGGTCGCGCTCATGCTCCTCTTCCAGTGGGGCATCGGAGTGCATGACCTCGAGGTGGACAGGACGCTTTCGGGCGAGCTCCCCCTGCGGGACGCGGCATCCAGGTGGAAGCGGTTCTTGCCGAAGGCGGCGCGCCAGCTGGCAAAGGACTACGTACTGTTTCCGCTGCTCGCGGGGCCTTCGGCGCCGCTGGTCTTCGCGGGCAACCTGACCGCCAACGGGGTCCGCAACGTATGGGCGTTCACAGTCATCTTCTGCGGTCACTTCCCCGAGGGCGCGCACATGTACTCGCCGGCCGAGGTCGAGGCCGAGACGCGGGGCGCTTGGCTGCTGCGCCAGATCCGCGGCTCGGCCAACATCCAGGGCGGCAAGTGGTTGCACGTCCTGTCGGGCAACCTGAGCCACCAGATCGAGCATCATCTCTTTCCGGATCTTCCCGCTTTTCGCTACGCCGAGGTCGCGCCCGAGGTGCGGGCGGTCTGCCGGAGGTACGGAGTGCCGTACACGACCGGGACGATGGGCCAACAGGTCCGGTCCTTCGCGCGGCGGATCCTGCGCCTCTCGCTGCCGGCGTGGACCGAGGCCGTGCGGCAGGACGCGCCCGTCGCGCGGCCTTCGACGGCACGGCATGCCCCGGCGCACCGGCCTGCCCCGGTCCCCTCGGCATCCGCCGCATCGTGAGCTGAGGTCCCGAGGTTGTGCCCAGCGAGCGGCCGAAGCACCGCGCAAACGAGGGAGCTGTCGCTAAATCTCGATGACGACGACGTGATCGCTCAACGTGAGCGTGACGGAGCTTGCGGCGTTGAGCGTCTGCACCGGAGTCGTCCCCATCGTCGCGTCGTATACCTTCACGATGGCGCGCACCGCGCCCAAGTCCACCGTCACCGTGTCCGTGCCGCCGCTCGGCCGCTCGTTCCAAACCGCCAGCTCGAAGGTGCCGTCGCTCTTTTGCATCAGCAGGTCGTGCACCGTGCTCGGCTCGTTCGCGATGGAATAGTCGAGTAGGCCCGGCGGTCGCGATCCGGTGTCGCCGAGGACGGTAGTCAAATTGTGGAGGTACGTGCCGGATCGCTTCGGCTGGTAGCTCGTGTCGAAGAGCCCCCAGTCGCCTTGCACCGGGTCGTCGCGCAGCATGTACACGAAGGTGTATGACCAGCCGCGTTTGAACGCAGCGAGGTAGAGGTTCAGGAGGATCCGTCCTTGCTGTTCGGCCGTGATGGCGCCGGTGCCGCTCGTGACCCAGCCGGTCTCGGTGGTCACTCTGGGCAACGTCGCGAGCGCGCTGTTCGAGTAGCCGGCAAACCCGCCGTGCCACGTGTGACCGTATTCGACGTAAAGGCCGTCCCAGTCTCCGTTCAGCGTGGGGTCGCTCGCGTTCCAGCAAACGTTGTCGACGAGCTGGTGGCTATGACCGCACACGTAGTTGTGCGTGTTCGCGTAGTCGGCGTACCGGGTTCCGTCCGGCATCGTCGTGCCCGCTCCGGCGGGGATGGTCAGGAACTGCAGCCCGACGTTGTCCGGCTCGGAGCCTCCGGCTTCGCTCGAATGAAAGACGGGAATACCGGCGAGCGCGGGCTCGGCCCGAACCGCGGCGTAAAGGTCGCGCTGAAAGTGCGCGACGGGGGCGAACGTCGTGGAGCTGGACTTCGCGCCTTGGTAGGTGACGGCGAAATTGTTCGGCTCGTTGGGCCCCTCGACGGCCAGGAGCGCGCCCGCGGCGCTCAGTTGCTTGGCCATGTCGATGGTGGTCGGTATGTCGCTGTTCGGGAGCATGCACGTGCGTACGACGGCCTGCCGATACACGGCGATCCACTTCGATACGGCGGACGGATAGCCGTCGTCGCGAAGGTTGCGTATCCCCGCGTATGCCATCGCCGTCGCGCTGCTCGCCGGATCGTCGACGCCCTGGGCCATGTGTGTGCAGACACCAATGGTCTGGAGAAAATCCGAAACACGAACGGCGGCGACGCCCGTGCGGTCACCGACGACGCCTCCCTCCGGCGCGGCCGCGTCGATCGCCGCCCCTGCATCGGCCGCATCGGACGCGCCGTCGTCGAGCGCATCCGACGCGGATGCCTCGTCGGCAGCGCCCGACCCGTCCGGTTCCTCGGCTAGGCTCGCATCTCGGCCGGGGGCGGCGGCAGCCCTCGCGGCGCCGTCCGGTCGTTGCGAGCCGCATCCGTGCGCGAGGAGCGTCGTGACCGCGAGCCACGAGGGCGCCGCTCGGAAGCGCCTCGCACTAAAGCGGGTTGGTGAGCGTCTCGGTAGGACCAGCACGGCATCCACCCGGAACCATGTGGCGCGCGATGTCCGAGAATATCAAGGCCTACGAACACGAGCCGCCCTGACGCACTTGGCAGCCGGAGCCAGAAGCACCTCGACTTCATCATCGAAGACTCGGCGGCGACACCCGCGGTCGGCCCACGGCGCGAGAGGCGCCAGCTCGCCGCTGAGCGCGAGCTCCAGTGCCGGCGAGGGACCGTGCGGAGAATGGACGAAAGGGTCCGTAACGTCTTCTGCGGCTGCAGACCGAAACGCGCTCGAACGAGCGCTCGCACGCGCGCTCATACGTGCTTTCGTTTTCTTGGATTCAAAACGCGAATCATCGATTGTATTTCCCGTCTCACCGATGCAAGCCGAACTTCGCCCTCTGGGTCGGTCGGCAGGACCCGAACAACGTGATCGACATGGAAGGCTCCGCGCAAGGAGCTTGGGGAGCATGCCCCAGGTGTCGGTTCCGGGCTACACGACCAAGGGGAGCGCCGGCGGGACCTGCGGAAACATCTCGGCGTACATGATCGGCATGACCAACCCGTCGTGGTGAGTCGCCCCGCGCGGCAAGTCGTAGACCGAAAGGGTGCGGACTCCCCGCGTGTTGATCCTCGCGGCGATCGCCGGCTGCGGTCGCGCGTCGCCCGTCCCGGGGTCCTCTTTGGTCTCGGGCGGCGCAGCGTCGGTCGTCGCGTCGACCACGGAGTCACGGGGGGCCTCGTCCTGCGCGCTCGGCGTCGGCCACGGAGGCGCTCGTTCCCGCGTCGTCTGCGGAACCCGTTACGTCGAGAGGCGAGCGCCCCCCGCAGTGCGCCGCGCCGAGGGAGAGGGCCGCGGCGACCGCAACCAGGTGGACGACATCGCTCATTCTTCTCGTGCTGCCTCAATCCGCTGGGCTCGCCCCTGCGCCGCTCTCTCGCACCGCAGCGCGAGTACGACCATGGTCATTTTAACGGGCGCCTGGCGCGGACTCGCTCGGGCGGTCGTCGGGACCTGTGGTCACTGGCCCGGGGAGAAGCCGCCGCTCGAAGCGGGTAGACGGGCACGACGGTTGAGCGCAGACCCGCAAGACAAACGCGCACGACGATTGCAGGTCCCGACCGCGTGCGGCGAACGCGACAGACTTCGCGACCAGCGCGCTCGGGAGCCGATGCGGCCCGCCCCCACCGATGGTCGAGCCGTGTCACGGCCACGAGCCATGCGCTGGATCTGGAGCTTGGCGTCTTCAACAAGCCGAGCCCCAGAGCGGTCGCGCTTTCGCTCAAGCGCTCGGCCGATCGCAGCCGGAGGCGCAAGTTCGATGCGTTTCGTTCGGCGATGTCCATGCTGACATTCTTCATCAATCGAGCCGGGCGCACGCTTTCACCGCGAAGGCGCCGAATTCTCGAGCGTGCCAAGGACGAGCTACGCGTGCTCTACGGGCGCAGGTCTCTTGTGACTCCGGCGACCGCGGCCGGTCGGAGGCCAAAGCGTCCAGGGAGTCGCCATTGAGGAGGTAGACATGATCCGCAAACTGCCGTCCGGGAAGTATCGGCTCTACTCCCGCAAGATCGACCCGAAGACGGGACACCGTCGCAACCTCGGAACGTTTGCCACGCGCGGGGAAGCCGAGAAACACGAACGCGCGGTCCAGTACTTCAAACGCGGTTGACCGGTAGTCGAGTACGGTCGGTCGCGATGGCTATGGGACGTTCTGCCACAGCTCCACAGCGCAATCGGAGCGCACCGACCCCGCGCGTGGCATGTCGAACGATCCCCAGGCGCGCGTGAACTTGAACCGCCGTTTCAAGCCCACCCACGGAGGAGGCGCGTGACGACGGCGGTTGCGACGAATGCGAACACCGCGGCGCTCAGGATGCCTCGGTGCTTCGAGACCCACCACGCCACGCTATGGCGACGAGCCCGCTCGTCGAACGCGCCGTGCGCGCCATGGTCGCCTGGGACGGGGGAGAAAAGGTCGTCCGCTCGGTCCGGGCAAACCGGTTCACCCGTCGACTGCGCGTCGAAGCCGTGCCTCGCCAGCACACGATCGCCAAGACGCGGCGCAATCTTGTCCGACAGGATGGCCTTGACAGAAGGCCAGGCGAGCCAGATCTCGCGACG
>DATGJA010000387.1:0-12754 GCA_035295445.1 Polyangiaceae bacterium
AAACCACGCGAAGTTCAGGTAGAAGACCCCGGTCACCGCGATGACCCACACGAATGCGTCCGGGTGAGCTGCGGGGCTGTGCCGCACCATCTGCAGGGTCTTCGGAATCGACACGAAGTAGCTGAGGAAGATGTGCGCGACGATCGCAGATGCGAAGACGTAGAGGGCGTGCGTGGCGGTCTTGCGCGCCGCCTTCTCCGGCGTCCATGGGCCCGCGTTGCGTCGCAGGCGCCGCTCGCGCGGACCTTCGATCCAGCGCTCGATCCGCCGGTAGACGCCCTCGAGGAAGACCGTCTGAGGGCACGCCCAGCCGCACCAGACCCGTCCGGCGAGGGCGGTCGCGTAGACGAGCCCGAATCCGACGCCGGTCAGCAAGAAGAAGAGAAGCCACGTGTCCTGCGCGTTGAACGTGGCGCCGAAGAGGTAGAGGGCATGCACGTCGAGGTCGACGAAGACCGCCGGGTGTCCGCCGATCCGGACCCAGGGGAGCGCGGCCCACGCTGCGATCAGCGCCCCGAAGGCGACCACGCGAGCCCGCTGGAAGCGACCGCGCACGTCGGCGGGTTGAATCGCCGCGCGGCGGCCGTCGGCGGGCAAGGCGGCCGACTCCATCCCGCCCCCCGGAGCGATCGGCAATCGCACGTTGGCCATCGCTATTCCGTCGCGATCTCGCCCTGCGGAGGCTTGCCGCCGGCGACGTTCGAATTCTGAATCGAGAGGACGAATGCGACGACCGATTCGACCTTCTCGTCGCCGAGCTGCGGTCCCCACGTCGGCATCCCCTTGGCCGGCACGCCCTCGCGTACGTCGTGGAAGATGTCGGTCGGCTTGCCTCCGTGGAGCCAGTAGGCGTCCGTCAAGTTGGGGCCGATGTTTCCGCCGGCGTCCGCTCGATGACAAGGAGCGCACGTGGAGACGAAGAGCGTCTTGCCCTTCGCCACCGTCCCCTCGTCGTGGCGGAGAGCGACCAACATGGCGTCGTCGATCGTTCCGCGAGCGCGCGCCTGCTCTGCCTCGACTGCATGACGTGCGGCCACTTCGCGGTCGAAAGCCTGGCGCGGAGAGGGGATGGCGTCGAAACGCCTGCCGAACCAATAGACGACCGCCAAGACGATCGCGCCGTAGAGGGTGAGCTGCCACCAGAGCGGCAGCTTGTTGTCGTGTTCGACGATGCCGTCATACACGTGGGCGTCGCGCGGATCATCGGGGCGCATGGTCGTCCTCCAGCGGAATGCGCGCCGCGGTCTCCATCTCCAGGCGTGACCGGGTCAGCACGCGAATGGCCGCGACGACCCACACGGACAGGAAGAGAAACGTCGCCCCGAGAGGCAGTACGAGAAGAGGGGAATGCGAGAGCAGTTGGGTGTTCATGGGAGTCCTCAGGGCGTGAGCGATGCTTGACCGGCACCGGCGGGCGGCGCGTCGTCGTGGGACTTGCCGAGGCGCTGGAGGTAGGCGACGAGCGCGACGATCTCGGACCGGGGGTCGACGCCGCCCGCGCCGTCGTCCTGCAGGGTCTTTGCGATTTGCCGGCCCTGACGCTCGGCATCCTCGGGCGCTCCCTCGATCTGGCGGGCCTCGTACGGGACGCCAACCGACCGCAGCGCCCGCAGCTTGCGCCCCGTCCCTTCGAGGTCGACCGTGCGGGTCGCGAGGAACGCGAAGGGAGGCATGTTCGAGCCGGGCGAGACCTCGCGCGGATCGAGGAGGTGGCGATAGTGCCAGAGGTTGGGGTACTTGCCCCCTTCGCGCGCGAGGTCGGGGCCCGTGCGCTTCGAGCCCCACTGGAAAGGATGGTCGTAGTACGAGTCCGCCATCGTCGAGGGATCGCCGTAGCGTTTCGCCTCGAAGTCGAACGTGCGGATCATCTGCGAGTGGCACGTGTAGCAACCCTCGCGTACGTAGATGTCGCGGCCCTCGAGCTCGAGCGGCCGGTACGGCATGGCGTCGGCCGTCAGCTTGGCGTCGCTCGGCGTGACGAGGAGCGAGGGGACGAGCTCGGCGATCCCGCCTGCCAGCACGGCGATTACGGTGAACGAGGTGAAGAGGAGCGCGCGCCCTTCGAGCAAACGATGCCAGCTCGGCTTCGCGTGATCCGCCGCGAGATGCAGGGCGATGGTCCCGAGAATCGCGGTGACGACCGCGAGGAGCGCGAACACCAGACTCGCCTCGTTGTTGACGACCGCCATCGTGGCTGCAAAGACCGATACGACCATCACGAGGATCACCGGCTTGCCGCCGAGGATCTCCGCCCACGGCGTCTCGCGCTCCTCAGTCGTCTCGACGACGACGGTGGCCTCGCCGTCGACGGGCTTCCCCGCGAGCGCCGTGCGCGCGAGGTTGTAGGCCATCATGATCATGCCGGCGAGGTAAAGAGTCCCGCCGACCAGGCGCATCCAGTACATCGGCTTGATCGCGTTCAGCGTCTCGACGAAGTTCGGATAAAGAAGGGCTCCGTTCGCGTCGGTCGATCGCCACATGAGGCCCTGCGTGATCCCGCTGACCCACATCGAGGCGACGTAGAGCAGGATGCCGAACGTGCTGACCCAGAAGTGCATGTCCGCGAGCCTCTTCGAGTGAAGCGAAGTCCCGAAGAGTCGGGGGACCATCCAGTAGAACATCCCGGCGGCCATGAAGCCGTTCCAGCCGAGCGCCCCGGAGTGCACGTGTCCGATGATCCAGTCGGTGTAGTGCGCGAGCCCGTTGACGCTTTTGATCGACAGCAGCGGCCCTTCGAACGTGGCCATCCCGTAGAACGTGACCGCCGCCGCCAGGAACTTGAGCACGGGGTCGGTGCGGACCTGCCCCCACGCGCCCTTCAGCGTGAGCAGGCCGTTGAGCATTCCGCCCCAGCTCGGCGCCCAGAGCATGACGCTGAAGACCATCCCGAGCGTCTGCGCCCAGTCGGGGAGGGCCGTGTTGAGCAGGTGATGCGGTCCCGCCCAGATGTAGACGAAGATGAGCGACCAGAAGTGGATGACGCTCAGGCGGTACGAATAGACAGGACGGTCCGCCGCCTTGGGGAGAAAGTAGTACATGATGCCGAGGATCGGCGTCGTCAGGAAGAACGCGACCGCGTTGTGGCCGTACCACCACTGCACGAGCGCGTCCTTCGCGCCGCCGAACAGCGAGTAGCTCTTCAAGCCGGAGACCGGGATCGACAGCGAGTTGACGACGTGCAGCACCGCCACGGTGATGATGGTCGCGATGTAGAACCAGATGGCGACGTACAGGTGCCTCTCGGTTCGCCGGGCGAGCGTCCAGAAGAAGTTGATCGCGAAGATGACCCAGACGATCGCGATCGCGATGTCGATTGGCCACTCAAGCTCCGCGTATTCCTTGCCCTGGGTAAAGCCCAAGGGGAGCGTGATCGCGGCGGCGACGATGACGAGCTGCCACCCCCAGAAGTGCAGCTTCGCGAGCGCATCGCTGGGCAACCGCGCCTTCACGAGGCGCTGCGTCGAGTAGTAGACGCCGGCGAACACCATGTTGCCGACGAACGCGAAGATGACGGCGTTGGTGTGCAGGGGCCGCAGGCGGCCGAAGGTCAGGTAAGGCGGGAGGTTCGCCTGCCAGAACGCGAGCTGCAGCGCGATGACGGCCCCCACGAGCATCCCGACGATGCCCCAGACGACGGACGCCCCCACGAACCAGCGCGAGATGGAGTCGTTGTAGACGATGCGTCGTGTCTCTACGTTCGCGTGCGTGGTCATCTTCATTCGGTTCCAGGTTGGCGTTGCTTGGGGCGCGCCCCCGGAGGGGCCGCTTCGTCTTCCAGCGGGAGGAGGGCGAGACGGTCTGCGTGTTCGAAGTCCCGCTGTCGGCAGGTGAAGGCGAACAGCAGGACCGAGCCCACGACCAGCAGCAGGCTCACGAAGACTTGCAAGATCACAACCTCCACAATCGCCTCCGGGGAGAGAGCGCCGCGACGGTCACGGCGATGGTGGTGAGAGAGCTGGCCGGCATCAGCACCGCGCAGAGGAGCGGCGACATGCGTCCGGAGAGGGCCAAGCCGACCGTCACGAGGTTGTACGCGAGCGCGATGCCCAGGTCGGCGCGCACGACTTGCGCGAGCGCGCGGGAAGTGCGCAGCGCGAGGCGGACGGGGGCCAGTCCCGCGGTCACGTAGAAGAAGTCGGCCCGAGCCGGAACGTAGGGCCGGTCGACCGCGGGCGTCCCGGACGCGTGGGCGCGGTCGAGCGCGAGGGCATCGTTGACGCCGTCGCCGACGAAGAGGGTGTCGCCGCGGTCGTGCGCGTCGAGGAAGCGTGCTTTGTCCTCGGGGTTCTGTTCGCCCACGGCGCGCGAGCGCGCGATTCCGCTCGCGTCGCCGGCGGAGTTCACGCGCGACTGCGCGTCGCCGCTGAGGAGCCATACGTCGTAGCCATCGCTCGACAGCGCCTCGACCTCGCGGGCGGCGTCCGGGCGGAGGCGCTCCGAGGTCACGAACGACGCGACGAGTCGTCCGCCGACGCCGAAGGCGATATCCCCCGTCGCTCGCGTCCCGGGGCACACCCATTCCGGATCACCCAAGCGCCAGGTCTCCTGGTTCGCGACGAGCTCCAGTCCTTCGCCGGGCCGCTCGACCACGCGTACTGCATCGTCGAGCGCGAGGCCTCGCCGGTTCAAGGCATCGCGCAGCGCGGCGCTCTTCGGGTGTCCGCTCCTCGCGACCAGGTCGTACAGGATCGTCTGCTCGGCGCGAGACAGCGCGTCGACCGGCGCCTCGTCGGCCAGCTCGAGGGCGCCCGTCGTGAGCGTTCCGGTCTTGTCGAAGACGACCCGTCGCACGTCGCGGGCGCGATCCAGGAAGCTGGCGCGACGGACGAACAGGCCGGCGCGGCGAAGGCCGGCCTGGACGATCTCGTACGCGAGGGGGGCCGCGATGCCGAAGGCGCACGGGCACGTCACGATGAGGACGGCGGTGGTCACGGTGAGCGCCCGGCCGACGTCGCGGGTCCCGGCGCACCAGCCGACGAAGCCCGCTGCCGCGACGCTGAGGACCGCCCCGACGTATGCCTTCGCCACCTTCTGGAACCACAGCGTGGCGCGCGCCGTGTCGCCCCCCTGCTCCGGAACGTGGAGGAGCTGCCGCAGGGGCGAGGCTTCGAAGTCGGTCTCGGCCCGCAGGACCACGGCCTCGTCGCCCGAAGCGAACGCGCCAGCCGGGACCACGTCCGCGGACCGATAGGTGCGCGGCCGGCTCTCGCCCACGATCCAATCGAGGGAGAACGCGGCGGGGCCCCGTTCAAGCCGGGCGTCGACGGGGACCAGGTCCCCGGGTGTGACCATGAGGCGGTCCGCCGTCTTGAGGTCCGCGCATCGCACCAGCGCGACGCGACCGTCCTCGACCCGCCGGGCGAGCAGGCCGTCCGTTCCGTCGCTCGCGAGCAGCCACGCGCGGTTGCGCTCGAGGACCCGCTCCTGAAGCCAGCGCCCCACCAGCATCAACGTGATGAACACGTCGATCGTGTCGAAGTAGGACGCGTCCGAGCGGTGAGCGAAGTAGGAGTAGGTCGACCCGGCGAACGCGAGCGCAACACCGAGCGCGATGGGCAGATCGAGGTGAAGGACGCCTTGCCGCACGGCGCGCCACGCCGAGCGGAAGAAGACGCTCCCGCCGACGGCCACGGCCACGCCCCCAAGGCCGAAGTTGAGCGTCGTGAACAGATCGTAGAGGGGCCCGCGGTCGAGCCCCGCGTACGTGGCGATGGCGAAGATCATCGAGTTCATCGCGATCGCTGCGCAGACCCCGAGGCGCCAGACGAGGTCCCGCGACGCGGCGGTGTCGCGCTTCACCGGCGGTCCGAAGAGGTAGCCGAAGCGTTCCACGTGACGCACGAATCCGCGCAGGTCGAAGTCCGGGCGGACGACCATGTCGACGCGGCCGAGCGACGGGTTGACCACGATGCGGTCCCCTGCGGGGGCCCGCCGGAACAGCTCGTCGATCAGCCAGACGCACCCCAGGCAGTGGATACCCTGCAGGTCGAGCGTCACCCGAACGCTGCCCTCCCCGCTGCGGACCCCTTGTTCGATCGCGTCGAGCCATTTCGAATCGCGACGGGCCGGGTTCCCCTCGGGCACGGGGACGCCGCCGCCGCGCCGGAGGGTGTAGTAGCGATCGAGGTGCTCGCCGTGGAGCAGCTCATAGACGGCCGCGCAGCCGGCGCAGCAGAAGCCAGCTCGCGCGCCCGGTCCCGATGGAAGACCACAATGAAGGCACAAGGCGGGCGCTGCGATCGACGTGACGGTCATGATTGGGTCGCGAACGTGTCTCAAGCAAGGTCGCGGCCAGGCGTGGCCCGGCGCGTGCTGGAGCGGTGCTCGCGTGAGGAAAAGACGCGGCGTTCGCACATCGGGGCCGTAGCCTTCGTGCGAGACTTGCGTCACGGTGCAGATTTTGCGGCGAGGAGGTTCCGGTGACAGACACGAAGAAACCACAGGCGCGGGCTCGAATCCTCGTCGCCGATGACGACACGAGCGCACGCAAGGCGATGGAGACCTTGCTCGCTCGCGAAGGCTTCGAGGTCGTCCTCGCGGAAGACGGTCCGTCGGCGGTGGCGCGCTTCGAAGACGGTGGCGTCGACGTGGTCGTCACCGATCTGCGCATGCCCGGCTTCGACGGTCTCGAGGTGTTGCGCCGCATCCACGAGATGGAACCGGCCGCCGTCGTCATCATGGCGACGTCGGTCTCCGACGTCGAGACGGCGGTCCGCGCGATGCGGGAAGGCGCCGAGCACTACTTGACGAAGCCCGTCCAGTTCGACGAGCTCCTCCTTGTCATCGATCGGGCGCTCGATCGCCATCGCCTCAAGACGGAAGCCACCGAGCTTCGCGCGCGTCTCAAGGAGAAGCTTCGCTTCGACAACATCGTCGGCACGAGCCCCGCGATCCAGGCGGTCTTCGCCGTGATCGAGCAGGTCGCCCCGAGCAAGGCGAGCGTCCTCATCACGGGCGAGAGCGGCACTGGCAAAGAGCTCGTCGCGCAGGCCATCCACGAGCACAGTCCGCGCTCCGCCGCGCCGTTCGTGAAGCTCCACTGCGCGGCGCTCGCCGAGACGATTCTCGAGAGCGAGCTTTTCGGTCACGAGAAGGGCTCGTTCACGGGCGCCATGGGCCGCCGGGAGGGGCGGTTCAAGCAGGCCGACGGAGGGACGCTGTTCCTCGACGAGATCGGCGAGATATCGCCCGCCATTCAGGTCAAGCTGCTGCGCTTCCTGCAGGAGCGGTCGTTCGAGCGCGTCGGCGGCAACGACACCGTCAAGGTCGACGTGCGGATCATCGCGGCGACCAATCGGGATCTCGCCGCGGAGGTGGCGGCCGGCAAGTTCCGCGAAGATCTCTTCTACCGCCTCAATGTCGTCAACATCGACATGCCGCCCTTGCGCGCCCGGCCCAGCGACCTCCTTCCGCTCGCGAACCACTTCCTCGCGCGGTTCGCGAAGGAAAACGGCAAGCACATCGAGGGCTTCGCGGACGATGCAATCGCACGGATCACGGGCTACCGCTGGCCGGGGAACATTCGCGAGCTCGAGAACGTCATCGAGCGGTCAGTCGTCCTGTGCGACGGCCCTAGGATGACGGCGAAACACTTGCCGGCAGGCATGGCCCCCGTCACCAAGGGCGCCATCCGCATCCCTGGGTCGACGCTCGACGAGGTGGAGCGTCACGTCATTCTCGCGACGCTGGAGGCTTGTGGGGGCAAGACGGCCGCCGCCGCTCAGATGCTCGACATCAGCGTCCGCAAGATCCAGTACAAGCTGCACGAGTACGGCGTCGTCCTGAACCGGGTCGTGGCGACTGCGAAGGACGAAACCGGCGACGCCGACTGAGGAGAGTTGCCGCGTCACCGACGGAAGAGAACGAAAGCCAGCTGATACGGAAAGCAAACGAGATCCCCGGCGGCATCGAACGAGAGCTCGGCGCGGACGGTGTTGCCGGCGTTGGTGAAACTCCCTCGGACACGAGGCTCGTCCAGGGACTCCCACGTGATGCTCTTGCTGAGGAGGCTCGCCGGCGCGAGCAGACACAAGTCGTTGAACAGCGTCACGGTTTCGCTTCGGGTCATCTCCGAGCCGCTCGCGTCGACGACTTCGCCATGGATCGCAAGGAACACCGCGAAGGCGATCTTCATGGCGATTGGGTCAGAGCGCCGCCGGAGCGGCTTTGTCGACGACCGCTGGTGTTCCGCGCGCGCCCCCGCCGGCTGTCCGCAGCGCGTGCTCGCGGCCGGTGGCGAACACGACGCCGAGCCACAAGAGCGTGAGCACGACGTTGACCTCCGCGAAGGCCACGTTGGAGAGGTGGACCCGCCCGCCGATCCAGACGACCGCGCCGGAGAGGATCGCGCCGACGCGCACGGCGATCGTATCCACCGAGGTCTTGCCCACGTACTTCTCGACACGCGAGCCCACGAGGTAGAGGGCATGCCGGGAGGTTTCGGCGACCGAGTACTCCAGGGCGTTCTCGCCGATCTTGACGAGCCGGATGACGGCGAGGGTGGGTAGGGCGACGGCCGACCCGTAGCCGAAAAGAGCGAAGACCGGCAGAAAGAGCAGGGCGTTTCGGACGCCGAGCCTCGTCAAGATCCGCGAGACGGCGAAGAGCTGCAGCAGCATCCCGAGCGCGTTGTACCAGGCGAAGTAATCGGCCTTGACGGCCCCGATGAAGGCCTGCGCCGCCGCCGGGTTCGTGTGGGTCGCGGGAATCGCCGCGAGCAGGGTCCTGTCGAAGACGTACTCGCCGGCGCTGTTGACCCAATTGAGCAGCATCGTCATCGCGGCGATGAGGAGGAGGTATCGGTCGTGGAGGACGAGGTGAAGCGCGCCCTCGTTGGAGAGCTTTTCGTCCGCCGCGGCTCCGTCGTGCGAGCGGCCGGCGACGCCTTCACGACGTTCCACCCACGCCAGGATACCGGCGCACGCGACGAGCAAGACCGCGGCGGCGCCCATCAACGCGTGGGGTCCGAAGGGAACGAGCGACTTCGCCAGGCGGGAGCCCGCCACCGCGCCCACCGAGCTGCCGATGCCGATCACGGGGAAGAGGCGCTTGCCCTGCTCCTCGCTGTAGATGTCTGCGGCGAAGGCCCAGAACTGCGCCACCGCCGTGTAGCTGAAGAGTCCGACCCATAGAAAGAAGGCGAGGCCAATCGCGATCTGCGTCCGCGAGAGCAGCGCGAAGACGGCGAGGTTGGACACGAAGAACCCGAAGACGATCGCGAGTAGCTTCATCCGGTCCACGCGCTTGGCGACCCCGCCGTAGATCTGGACCACGCCGACCATGAGCACGGCTTGTGCGGCGCGAGCGTAGAGCTTCATCTCGGCGCCGCCCTGAAGAAGGATGAGCGGCTCGCGGACGGTCTTGAGCAGGTAGTACGCGCTCAGCAGCAAGAACGAGCCAAGCATCAGCGCTCCAGCCCCGATGGCTTCGCCGGGGCAAACCTGCGCGACCGGACGAAGGCCAAGGACTAGGAGTCGGCGAGCCGAGTCGGGCAGCTTCATGGCAGTTCGTGTTTCCGCGTTGCAGGATCGAGCCCAGGACGCGCTCCGCCCTCGCCCTTCGCCGCCTCCCCGGCGGTCCTCATCGCTCGGCAGCGGGATGGGGCTCGACGTCGCGACGCACATCTTGCGCCTTCGCGCAAAAGTAGAGTGCACCGACGAGGCCCAGGCAATCGGCGAGCGTGTCTCCCGGCCTACGACACTCTGGCATCGGATCTGCTTTGCCGATCCCCATGAGCGACGATCATCGAGTGCGGTTCTACGGGTACGTCGACCGTCCCTACGAAGCGAGCCGAATGTTGCTCCGGGAACACGCGCAAGAGGTCCTTCGGCGCGCGACCAAGACGGCCGGCGAACGGGCCCGCAGCCTCGCCGCGCGCCTCTCCGTCGAGGCGGGCGGGGTGGGCGTCGGCGTCGACGTCACCCTCGAGGTCCACCGAAGGCCAGAGGAGCCAGGCATCGCGGGCCTGCCTCCGATCACCCATCTTGATCTCTCCTGGAAGGCCGCGGAAGCCGAGGGCCTCTTTCCCTCGATGTCGGCCCAGCTGACCTTGTCCCCGACGACCTTCGCGGAGACCCGGGTCGAGTTCGAGGGCGTCTACACGCCCCCCCTCGCGGTCGTCGGCAGGGCCTTCGACGCGGCCGTGGGCCATCGGATTGCCGAGGCGGCCGTGCATCGATTCGTGAACGACGTGATCGAGGAGATCCGTCGCGAGGTCCCGAAGGCGGGCTGAACGCACCGACGGCGAATGCAAGCGAGGTGACGCGCGACCCTCAGGGGCTCCCGCGCGCGCGGTGCTCGAGGCCCACTGGAGCGGTCTGCGATTCGGGGAGATCCGCGTTCAAACCGACGGCGGTCGGCACAAGTTCGCCGTCGCCGTGTATGTCGACGACCTCGACCCGGACCTCATCGCGGTCGAGCTCTTCGCCGACGGCCGCGGGGTAGAGGGCCCGCTGAGGGTCTCTATGCACCGCGGGCTCGCCCTCATCGGTGCGCGGGGCTTTACCTACGAGGTCGACGTTCCGGGCGATCGTCCGGTTCGCGACTATACGCCTCGCATCGTCTCCGCATGTCCCGACTCGCTGGGGCCCTTGGAGTTTCCGTTCGTCCTCTGGGCGGGCTGAGCGCCGGCGCGACGTCGAAGGTCAGGGCGCGGGCACGGCGACGATCTCGTCGATGTTGGGCTGGAGCGTGATCTCGGTGCGCCTGTTGTGTGTCTTGCCCGTGGCCGTCGCGTTGCCGTCGACCGGATCGAACTCGCCGTACCCGGCGGCCGACAGTCGCTCGGGCGCCACGCCCTGCTGGACGAGGAAGCCCGTCACCTCGAGGGCGCGCGATGCTGGGACCTTTCGGGCTGCGGGCACCTACGTCCCCTACGGCCCAGCCGTTTGGAAGATGCTCCCGATGCCGTAGCCGAGCAACGCGGATACCGTGCCGATGCAAGCCAGCTCCAAACCGCTCTTCCAGGGCCGCCCGACCGTGGCCTTCGCCTTGTAGGCGCCGAGCGCGAACAGCGCGGCCGCGGAGAGGACGACGGCTACCCAGCTCGCCGCCTTGACGGGAGCCAGCACGAACGGGCCGAGGGGGAGGAGCGACCCCACCAGCGACGCGATGCCGACGACGGACGCCGAGCGCAGGCTCGCGCTCCGGCTGGTGTCGGTGAGGCCGTGTTCCTCCGCCATCATCACGGCGACCCACACTTCCTTGTCGCCGGTGATCGTCTCGACGATGCGGTCGAGCAGCTCGCCATCGAAGCCTTTTCGGACGTAGATCTCGCGAATCTCTGCGCGCTCCAGCTCGGGGACGGCCGCGATATGCCGGTATTCGCGGGCGCGCTCACCGCGGTAGTAGTCGCCCGAGGCGATGCTCGACGTGTAAGCGACGGCCGCCATCGATGCCGATTCCGCCAAGGCCGCGGCAAGACCCGCCACGAGCGTGAGTCGCGGGCTCTGGCTCGCCGCAGCCACGCCGAGGATGACACCGAGCACGTTCACGATGCCGTCCTGTCCGCCCAGGATCACGTCGGATAGCCACGAGGCGCGACGATGGGGGTCCACGAGCTCGTGGTACCGGCGGTCTCTGGGCGACGGCGAGCTGCTCATGCCTCGCTGTGAGCACCCCACGTGCCACTCGCGCCTTGTCCAAGGGTGAGTCGCGGCGCGTCAGCGGCCAATCACGCGCACGGTTTGCGTCCGAGCGAACTCCGTGCGCGGCAGCCCATCCTCAGCGGCCGTCGCGCCCATGACGCGAAGCGCCGTCAGAGTTGGGGGCACGCCACATGCTTCCAAGTCTTCCTTGCGGACCGGCAGCGGAACGGATCCGTCGCAAATTGAAGAAAGGAAATCGCCATGATGCCCGGGCTTCGAATCACGTATCGGGGGGTCACTCCCACGGACGCCATCGACGACTACGTTCGACGGCGAGCGGAGAAGCTCACCCGCCGGGGTCGGACCATCTCCTCGTGCCGCGTCGTCATCGATACGCCTCACCGCCACAAGAGACACGGGCGCGCCTATACGGTCCACATCGAGGTGGCGACGGCCGCCCGGCGCTTCGTCGTCGACCACGCGCCCGGGGATGGGCAGGGGGTGGAAGACCTGTACGCCGCGATCGACGCGGGGTTCGACCACGCGGTGCGTCGCCTCGACGAGGACGTCGCGCGCCTCGCCGGGTCCGAACGCGGCTCGTGAGCTTGTCCACGAGGAGAAGAAGAGCCCGATCGCCCGAGGCGCACTTCTCACTCGTATCGAATCACTCGTATCGAAGCGCATCGATCGGATCGAGGTGGGCCGCCTTGCGTGCCGGGTAGAGACCGAAGCCCACGCCCACGAGCGCGCTGAATCCGCACGAGAGAAGCACCATGTCGACGCGTGGCACGTACGTCCAGCCGAGGCGCGACGCCGCGACGCGCGCGAGGACCGTGCCGACGGCGATGCCCATGAGGCCTCCGATCATGGACAGCGTCACGGCCTCCGCCAGAAACTGCGAGAGGATGTGCCAGGGCTTCGCGCCGACCGCCATACGCAAGCCGATCTCGCGCGTCCGCTCGGTGACGCTCACCAGCATGATGTTCATGATGCCGATACCGCCCACGATGAGGGAAACCGAGGCGATTGCGCCGAGCAGGATGGACATGACGCGCGCGGAGCTTTCCTGGGCGGCAAAAACGTCGGAGAGATTGCGAACGGTGAAATCGTCGTCCTGTCCGGGCTGAATGCGGTGGCGCTGGCGGAGGAGTGATTCCATCTCGCGCTGG
>DATGJA010000388.1:0-3823 GCA_035295445.1 Polyangiaceae bacterium
CCCCAGTTGTGGTACTCGCGCACGACGCCGAGGGGCGCGAGGTTCGCGACCGAGTCGGTGATGATCGCGTTCACGCCGACGAAGTCCCCCACGGCGACCCCGGCGGCCGGCTGCGCGGCCGAGCCGCTCGCCGTCCCGTCCTGCGCCTCGCTCGCGTCGATGGTCGCCGCATCCGAGGCCGCGCCGCCGCCGTCGGAGGACGGCGCGGTCTCCCCTTCCCCCACGTCGGTCGGGGACGCGGCGTCCGAAGCGGACGCGGCGCCGGCCCCCGCGTCGCGCGCGGCGTCCTCCCCCCCCTTTCCGCTCGAGCCGCAGCGCACGGCGTCGAGCGCGAGGAGCCCAGCGAGGAGTCGCGTCCGGGACCGCACCGAGGCGAGAGTACCCGGACGCAGTCCGAGCCGTCACGCAGACGTCGGCGAACCCACCGAGCGACTTCCGGCGACCAGGGCCTGCTTGAGCGACGCGAGCGCCGCGCGAGCAGACTCGTCTACGGCCCCCGCGTGACGTCGCCCGCCCCGTGCGATAGACGATGCCCCATGATTGCCTTCCTCGGCACGGGACTCATCGGAACCGGCTTCGTCCGCGCGATGCGCAGGCGCGGCGAGGAGGTCCACGTCTGGAACCGGAGCCCCGCGAAGGCGCGGGCCCTCGAAGGCGACGGTGCGCGCGCGTTCGACGATCCGGCCGGCGCCGTCCGGGGCGCCTCCCGGGTCCACCTGTCGCTGTCCGACGACGCCGCGGTCGACGACGTGCTCGAGCGCGCGCGCCCGGGCCTCGGCAAGGACGCGGTCCTCGTCGATCACACGACGACGTCGCCCACGGGCACGGTCGCGCGCGCCGCGCGCTGGCAAGAGCGCGGCGTCCCCTTCTTGCACGCGCCCGTCTTCATGGGCCCGCAGAACGCGCTCGAGGGGACGGGCGTCATGCTCGCGTCGGGCGACGCCGCGCGCTACGAGGCGCTTGCCCGAGCGCTGGCCAAGATGACCGGCAAGGTCGTCTACCTCGGGCCGCAGGTCGATCGCGCGGCGCAGTTCAAGCTGCTCGGGAACCTCTTTCTCATGTTCCTCACGACGGGCGTGGCCGACCTCTTCGCCCTCGCGAAGGCCTTCGGCGTGACGCCGAGCGAGGCCGCGTCCCTCTTCGAGCACTTCAATCCCGGCGCCACGATCGCGGCGCGCGCGAAGCGCATGATGGAGTCGGCCTCCGGGCAAGCATCGTGGGAGCTGTCGATGGCGCGCAAGGACGCCCGCCTGATGCTCGAGGAAGCGGAGCGCGCCGGAGGGCGGCTCGCCGTGCTGCCGGCGATCGCCGCGGAGATGGACCGGTGGATCCAGCGCGGCCACGGGCACGACGACTGGACCGTGGTCGGCAGAGACTCGATCTGAGCCGGGGTCTGCGCCAGGACGGCGCCAAGACCGGACCCGCGCGCGCTGTCTCATCTGGATAGGAATGGAACGTCCGCAGACGGGCGTTCCCTCCGGGAACCTGTCGCCCGGGCTCGATGTCCCAAAGACGTGCGCGGCGCCCGGCCGCGCCGGAGGTCGCGCGCAACATGCCGGCTCGTGGATCTTTCGCGACCGCATCGCTGATCGTGTGTTCTCTCGGTGGCTGCGCGCCCCCGGCCGCGCAAGACGAGGCGGCGTACGAGGCGCCCACGCTGCGCGAGCCCCTCGACCTGACCGTGGACGCGCTCGACGTGGTCCACGGCGCGCTGCGCGTCCGCGCGACGATGGTCGATGGCGCCGCCGACGTGTCGGTGCGCCTCGGCGGCGACTGCGCGCACCTGCAGGTCGGGGGCGGCACGTCCACCGCGTCGACGTTCGCCTGGAGGCTCGCCGACCGCGACCTCGCCGGCGCCATCGGTTGCGGCCTCGAGGTCCACGCGCGTTTGCGCGAGGCCGGACGCGCCGTCGACAAGGTCGCGGCGCTCGGCGTGGGCGTCGAGGTGACGTCCGCGCCCTCGGACGACGCCGAAGGGGGCCCACAGCTGCAAGGCGTGGAAAACTCGCCGGTCGGCGTCGGAATCGGGTTCGTGTCCGCGAGGCGCGGCGCGCGCCTGTTCACGGGCGAGAGCATCCTCGAAGCCGCGAACCCGAATCCCGAGGACGACGACCCGACGAAGGACGACACCGCGCTCTTCACGGTGCCACTCGCCGACTTCGCCCGGTCGGTCTTGGGCGGCCGGCCGCTCTACGTCGACGGGTGGAAGTTCATGACCTCCCTGACGGTCGGCGGCGCGTCGCTCTCCACGGAAGAGACCGCGCCCGAATCCACCGAAGAGACGACGTCGGACGACGGGTAGAGACCGTTCGCCGGGCTTCAGCCCGCCGGAGGAGGCGTAGAGGAGGAGCCCTTGCTCGAAACGCTTCCCCCGTTGGCAACGCGGCGTGCATTTCGCGGCAGGGCCGCCGGCACTTGTGACTTGGCCTTGTGCTTGCGCCAACACGTCGCGCATCGCCACTCGACCGTCACGGATCCCCCCGGCTGCGTCTGCCGCGTCAGCCGCCAGCCGAAGGACGTGCTGATGAGCGTGTAGTTGGTGTTCGTTTCGGGCGCCGTCGCGCCGCAATCGATGCAATTCGGACGTTGGGACATGGGTGGCCTGAGTTGCTCCGGGAGTCGCCTCCCCCTCGATAGGTAATATAGAGAAAGCGCGAGCGTTCCGCCACGGGACAGCGGCAATTTTTTATGGCCAACGTCGACTGCAATGACGCGATGTTCCTTTCAAAATCGCAATTGGGCACTGCAAGCGTGCCGTCGCGGCGGCCGCGCATCGGTCCTCCCGCCCCCGCATGGCTTCGATTCCTCTTCGATTTGCCTTCAACTCGCGCCTGACTCTCGCGCGTCTCGACGGCGCTCTTCTCCTCCCCGTCGCACCGTCGTTTTTTGTCCGCCCTTGTCTGCTTCTTGGACGACATGTCTCACACCAAGAGTCCCGAGTCGCAGACGAACGCATAACGGACGAGGAATCGTCTCCCACGCGGCTCTTGCCCTTCGGGACGTGCTCGCGCCATGAAATACTGATTAATCGAGGCGACGTATTGGTACCGGAGTCGAACCTCCAGCTTCCGAACGCCGACGGGGAGACGACCGCCGCGCTGTCGGAGGCGCCGCCGCCCCACGATCAGGTCGACTGGCGCGGTACCGAGCGGTTCCAGGTCGTCCGCTGCATCGGACGCGGCGGCATGGGATCGGTGTACGAGGCGCGCGACCGCGATCGACGCCAACGGGTCGCCCTCAAGACGCTGCTGCACTTCGACCCGGCGGCGCTCTTCATGTTCAAACAGGAGTTTCGGACCCTCGCCGACGTGCAGCACCCGAACCTCGTCCGGCTGCACGAATTCGTCGCGGCCGAGGGCGAGCGCGTCTTCTTCTCGATGGAGCTCGTGCGCGGGACCGATTTCCTGTCGTTCGTGCAGCGGCCGGGCGCGACGCCCGGGGTCATCGGGACGTCCGACGTCCTGAGCCTGCAGACGGCGCCGCTCGACGCGGGCAACTCGGGCGTGCTCCGCCGCTCGGTGGCGCCCGCGGGGATCGAGATCACCCCCACCACCGACGGGCGCGCCCCAAAGCGCGCGTCGACGGCGGACTTCGACCGGCTAAGGCCCGCGCTCCGGCAGCTGGTCGAGGGGTTGCAGGCGCTCCACGCCGCCGGCAAGCTGCACCGCGACATCAAGCCGTCGAACGTGCTGGTCACCCCCGAGGGTCGGGTCGTCATCCTCGACTTCGGCGTGGCCACCGAGCTGCCCCGCGTGTCCGAGGAGTACTTGCGCGAGCAGGGTCAGATGATCGGGACCGCTCGCTACATGGCGCCCGAGCAGGC
>DATGJA010000389.1:0-20347 GCA_035295445.1 Polyangiaceae bacterium
GGCGACAGGTCGTGGACCTCTTGCGGGAGGGGGCCCATCTCCTTGTCGTCGACGTAGAGCTTCACGCCGCCTTGCGTACCGCTCACGCGAATCCCCGCGCCCTTGGAGGACTGCGCCAGCGTGATGCTGAGGGGGAAGTCCTTGCGCGACTCGACGTTGATCGTTTGCACGACGGGCGCGTCGAAGCCGTCGGCGAGGATCTTCACCTCGTGCGTACCGGCGGCGACGTCCGGCACCGGGCACGGCGAGGTGTCGCACACCTTTCGCCCATCGACGAACGTGTCGACCCGGTTCACCATCGCGCCCTTGGCGTCGATCACGTTGACGAGGATTCGGCTCGAGCTCGACGACGTCCACATGACCGTCGCCACCACGATGCCCACGACCGCCAGCGCGACGACCAGCCAGAGCCCCATGCGGTTCTGGGGGCGCAGCATGGCCGTCGCCTCCATCGTCCGGGCTTGAGGCGCGTACGTGGGGACGGCGGGAGGGCGGGGGAGCGTGGACGGGATCCCGGGCAGGCCCATCGGCGGAGGGCCGGAGCGGCCCGGCAACCCCATGCCGAGACCGAGGCCCGGCTGCGTCGGCGCGGACGGCGGCAGGAGAGGGTTGATGTTGGGCGGCGGCGGAAAGCCCGAAACCCCTTGCCCCGGTGGGAAGCTCGAGCGCCCGGGCGGGGGCGGGGGCGGCGTGGGCCGGCCCGGCGGGCGCGAGAGAGTCGGCGGCGGGGGCGGCGGCACGGAGGGCGCCGTGAGGCCGAGGAGCGTGGCCTTGGGTCTTGCGGCGAGGCCACCCATCGGCGAAGGGGGTGGCGGCGGCGTCGCCGGCGGCGGCGCGCCCGCCGCGGGCAGCGGACCCGACAGGGCCTTCGTGCGATCGTCGTCTTCGTCGAAGATGTGCGTCGCTTCGTCCGCCTGGGCCTTCTCCTCGTCGAAGATGTGCGTCGCTTCGTCGTCGTCGTCCCAGTCCATGTCGACGGCCACGCCGGGCGTCGCGGGCTTGGTGGCCGCCGGCGGAGGAGGAGGCGCGCTCGGCGTCATGACAGGAGGAGGCGCCACCGGCGCGAGGGAGCCGCGCCCGGGCGGTGGCGGAGGAATGCGTGAGGGAGTCGAGGGCGCAGGGGCCGGAGGAGCGGCTGCGAACCCCAAGGGGGCGGGGGCGATGGGAGACGCGGGTGACGGGGCGGTGACGCCGAGCAGAGTGCGCTTTGCAGCGGGCGGGGGCGGCGGCGTGCTTCGGCCGGCGGAGGGCGGACGCGATGTCGCGCTCTTTTTGCCGAGACCATCGAAAATGTCGAGGTCGGATGCGCCCTTTTCGTTCTGTGCCATGGCACCGGTCTCCTGCATGTGCCGCCTTCCTACCTACGATACCATCGGGCCCGCCGAGAGCCTCACGGTAACGTGCGACATGTCATGCGCGATCTTTGGGAAGTACGCCAATGTCCGAGTGCTCTTTGCGACGCTATTGAAATTATTCTATAAGGTGTCGGGTGGGGTCCGCCAGGCTTGCCCAGGCTTGACCGCCCATGAGCGATCGTACGTGCGACCTTCTACTCTACCCAAGGCTGGGGCGACATGTCCTTAAACGGCCGAGGCCTGACAACCATGTGGGTTGGCTCGCCTCCCGCGGGCCAAGTTTCGGGGGGCCGTCACCGTCTCGCTCGTGGCGCGGGCTCGGGAGGCGGGGGGGGCGTCGGGGTGCTCGACGGGCTGCCGTGCGCCAACGGGGCTGTCGACGCCGAGGGCGGCGGGAGAAAGTAGCGGATTCGCTTGGCCTGCAGCGGCTGCCATACGCGAATCGGGACGATGGGCGTATCCGGGAAGATGGCGTGGGCGTTCGGGCTCTGGCCGCGGATGAATCGCGCGGTCGCGGGCGGCGGGTGGGCCACCGGATCCCCTGCGGCGTCCGCGTTGCCGCCCGGAAGCGCCCGGGCGCCGAGGAGCGCGATCCGGGCGGAACAGCCCAGCTTTTGGAGCAAGCCATCCATCGCGCCGACCGTTGAGGCGTCGGCGGTCGCGTCCGGGGGAAGCTCCACCCACGCCAGCATTCCGTCTTCGTCCTGCACCCCGACGACCGAGCGGGCGTCCGCCGCTCGCGGGTCCGAAGGGGGATAGCCCGCCGCCACGGAGGTCGCTTCGTGCCCCGGCGGCGCCTGCGCGATCGCGAAGAGACCGCCGGACCACCAGAGCGTGAGCTCTCCCTGGAGCGAAGCGACGAGCGCGAGCACGGCCGGAGCGTCCTGGGTCGACCCCTCCGAGAGGCGCATCGTCCTCGGGTCGGCGCGCAAGACGCGGAGCCGCACCTCGGGCTGCGCCGCGCGGAGCGGCGCCGACGTGAGCGCGATCGCCGGCGGAAACCCGTGCTGCGGGAGCCCCTTGGTCCGCCAAGCTCCGTCCGAGTCGGGCACCGCCGGGCCGGGAAGCGTCGGTCGCCACGCCAAGTAGAAGAAGTCGCGTGCCTCGCGCTGGATGTAGCGGGGGAAGAGCATGTGCCCCATTGCGCGGATCATGCGCCGCGCGCGGAAGGTATACCCCGGCATGTCCGGCACTTTTCCCTCGGCCTCCCAATCGCTCTGCAGAGGGCGTCCGAGCGCCGGCAGCGGTCCGCGCGGGCTGACGTCGTAGAACTCGAAGCCGGCGTGCCCCGGGTTCATGTCGAGGTGGACCCCGAACGCGCAGCGCGCGGCGAGCATGCCCCTGGCCAGGTCGTCGGGCGCGATGCTCGGGCTGTAGAAGTAGCCGACGAACCCCTCGTCCGTGAGGCAGATCGCGCTCCGTGTCGAGTGAATCTGGTCCGGCCACCCGGGCGGCGCCCCCCCCCACCACGTACGGCCCCAGGGATTGAACTTGCCGCCCTGCACGAGCGCGGTGAGATTTTGCCGAAACGCGACGACGTCGTCCGGGACGTTCGGGGAGTCGGGCCACGCGCCAAAGCCGATCGAGCCGTCGCGCAGCTCGGCGATGGTCGCGGCGTACGGCTTCGGCGGCAGGTACTCGATGCCGTTCGCGGCCATCCCGTACTCGCCGTGCAAGGCCTGGAAGCCGCCGTTGAACGCGGCAGCGACGCGCTTGAGGGTCT
Source organism: Polyangiaceae bacterium (assembly GCA_035295445.1). GTDB lineage: Bacteria > Myxococcota_A > Polyangia > Polyangiales > Polyangiaceae > Palsa-1150. The sequence goes on from DATGJA010000389.1 coordinate 3,079, forward strand.
CCGGCGTCCGCGGGATGAGGCCCGGGCCGTGCTCGCCGGTCGCGCTGATCGGCTCGACGGTCCCGGCCTCCATGTGAAGCTCGATCTGCCGCGGGTCCCACAGCGTGGCGTACACGCGGACGTCGGGTCGCTGGGGGTCGGGTCGAATGAACGAGGTGACGAACGCGGACGCCGACCCGCTCGGCGCGGGCGTGATGAAGGGGTCTCGCTCGAGCGAGATCCACTGGCCCTCGCCGGGCAACGGATTCGTCGCGATCGGTTTCATCGGCGGGGGTGGCCAGCCGACGTCGGGATCGGCGTAGGACGCGGGAGGCGGGCCCTCGATGCCGAGTTCCTCGCGCACGTCCTCGGCGGTCGTGGCGGAGCCGAAGGTGGCTCGGAGCTTGTCGAGCGCGGTGAAGGCGACGGCCTTGACCCACTGCATCCGGTCGTCGCCCACCCAGGGCATGGCGCGCACGCGATCCACCGCCCAGGTGACGACGTTGCCGGGGCGGGAGCGCTCGTCGGCGACGACGCGGACGAATTTGGCCCCGTCGATCACGTTCGCGCCGGCTGCGTCGATCACGACCATGTGATCGTCGACCCGCGCTTCGAGGGCGCCGTCGGCGCGGAGCGCGAGGGCCACGCTGCGGCCCACCGGGTCGAACACGAACGCCGAGTGGACGATGCCCGCCGCTTGGCCCGTCTGCTGGAGGTTGGTGAGGGCCACCTGCCACCTTTGAACGCGCGTGAAGTCCGCGTCCGGCGGGCGCCCGGCGAAGTCGATCGTGTGCACCGCCATGATCAGGCCGTCGGCCGACGTGGCGTAGGCGGCGATTTTATCGCGGAGCAACGGCCTCGACTCGTCCACGCTCGTCGTCTCGGTGACGTTCCATGCGTCGCCCACTTGCAGGACGGATCCCTCCGGCGACACGCGGGCATCGACGACGTAGAGGTCGGACGGATCGGCGCCGACGTGCGCGCGCACGAGGGCCCGGGCGTGGGTCGCGAACGTGCCGCCGGCCGGCCGATCGATCCAGAGGATGTCGCCGTCGTCGCACGCGAGGCCTCGCGCGGCGAGCACCCCCGCGACCGCCGCCTCCGGGCTGCGCGCCGCCGGGTCGACGTCGGCGCCGCGGTGGCACGAGAGCCAGGCGGCCACGCCGACGACGAGCGCGATCGAGGGCGCCTTCGACCGCAACCAAGCGCCGCGGCGCGTGGCCGCTGCCCGTCGCGGCGCACCCGCGCGGGCCGTGCTTCGCCAACCTCGAGCCGATTGCATCGCGTGGGACAGGGGGCCGCGCGCCGCGACGGGGAGGCCCCCCCAGCCGGATACCAGCTGGCCGGCAGAGGGTCCAATCTTCGGCGACCGGCTACCCCGTGCGCGAAGGTGACAACGACGTTGGCACTCGAGTGACACAGGTCCACGAGTTTACTCGCTACAGGCCCAGGCCTGAAACATGCTACAGAGTTTGCACGATGCTCCGGCGTGTCTTCGCCGTCGGCCGGTCCGCCGGGATTGCGGTGGCGATCGGCTGCGCCAGCCCGACGCTGCCGCTGCCCCCGCCGGAGGTGCCGGCCCAAGAGATTGCGGACGCCGATCACATCAAGCTCGTCGCGGGCTGCGGCGCGGCCGAGGCCAACGCCACGATCGTCGTCGAGAACCAGCACGCGCCGGCCGATCAAGCCGTGGGCGGCGCGATCGCCAGCGACTGCGGCTCGTGGGACGCCACCGTCTTCGCCCACTCGGGCGACGCGCTCACCATCATCCAGCTCTTCGGGGCGACGAGCAGCCTGCCCACGGTGGTGCAGGTCCGCTGAGCGCCGTGCAGATGGGACAGGCGTTACTGCCACCGCGTCGCGTGGCCGACGACCTTCAGCGTCACGCGACGTCGCGGATCGGGGCGCGTCCCTTCGTCGAGCAGGTCGCCGACGAGGTCCCAGTCGCTCGCCTGCGTGATGCGCACGCGGCGTATCTGCCCTGGGTGGCTCTCGCCCTCGCTAAGATAGACGCTGCCGTCGATCTCGGGCGCTTGGCCCGCATGACGTCCCTTCATCACCAGGTCATGCTCCTCGCTCGGCCCCTCGACCAGCACGTCCATCTCGCGTCCGACGAGGGCCCGGTTCTTCGCGCGCGCGATCTTGCGCTGTAGGGCGAGGAGCTTGCGCGCGCGGGCGGCGGCGACGCGCGCGGGGACTTTCTCATCCATCCCGTGCGCCGCGCAGGTCTCCTCGTCCGAGTACCGGAAGACCACCGCGTGCTCGAAGCGAGCCCACTCGACGAACGCGCAGAGCTCGTCGAAGTCGGCGTCGGTTTCGCCGGGATGCCCGACGATGAAGGCGGTGCGGAACGTCAGGCCGGGGACGCTCGCGCGCAGGCGCTCGACGACGCGGCGCTGACGGCCCTGGCCGTGGCCGCGCCGCATGCGCCGCAACATGGCGTCCGACGCGTGCTGGAGCGGCATGTCGACGTACGGGACGACGCGCGGATGGCTCGCGAGCAAGTCGACCAGCGCGTCGTCGAGCGTCTCGGGATAGAGGTAGAAGAGGCGAACCCAGCGCACCCCCTCGAGGTCCGCGATCCGCCGCACGACGTCGCCGAGGCTCGCGCGCCGGTCCCGCGGCAGGTCCCGCCCCCACGCCACGGTGTCCTGCGAGATGAGGTTTAGCTCGAGGGCGCCGCCATCGATCAGCCTCCGGGCCTCGTCGACGATGTCGTCGGCCTCCCGCGACCGCTGCGCCCCGCGGATCTGCGGGATGACGCAGAAGGCGCAGGTGCGGTTGCAGCCCTCCGCGAGCTTGAGCCACGCGCTCGCGCGCGATTGCGTGACGACGCGCGGGTCGCCGGCGCGCACGACCCAGTCGGCCGGGTTGCCGACCATCACACGCTCCGCCGTTCCGGCGAGGACGGTCTCGAGCTTGAGCATGTCGCTCGAGCCGAGGAAATGGTCGACCTCGGGCATCTGGGACGCGAGCTCGGTCGGGTAGCGCTGCGAAAGACACCCGGCGACGACGAGCTTCTTACATGCGCCGATGCGTTTGTACTCGGCGAGCTCGAAGATCGTGTCGATCGATTCCTTCTTGGCCTCGCCGATGAAGCCGCATGTGTTGACGACGATGACCTCGGCCTCGTCCGGCTCGTCGACGATCCGCCACCCCCCGAGCCCGGCGACGCCGAGCATGACCTCGCTGTCCACGCGGTTCTTGACGCAGCCCAGACTGACGAAAAAAATCTTACGCTGCGACATCTGCGAACTAGCGGCCGGTCCTGCGGGTCCCCATCGCGGAGAAGAACCGCTCGAACAAATAGAGCGCGTCGTGCGGTCCCGCCGCCGCCTCCGGATGGTATTGCACGCTGAAGGCCTCGAGCGAGTCGACCGCCAGCCCCTCGGACGTCCCGTCGTTGAGGTGCACGTGCGTCGAGCGAGCGCCCGACGGGAGCGTCGCGAGATCGACGCAGAAGCCGTGGTTTTGCGTCGTAATCTCGATGCGCCCAGTCGCCAGGTCCTTGACGGGCTGATTGGCGCCGCGGTGACCGAACTTGAGCTTGTAGGTCTTCGCCCCGAGCGCGATCGCCAGCAGCTGGTGGCCCAGGCAGATGCCGAAGATGGGCCGTTTGCCCAGCAAGTCGCGGATCGTGTCGGCCGCGTAGCCGACCGCCGCCGGATCGCCCGGCCCGTTCGAGAGAAAGACCCCGTCGGGCCGGAGGCCGAGCACGTCGGCGGCCTTCGTGCTCGCCGGGACCACCGTGAGGCGGCAGCCGCCGTCGGCGAGGCAGCGCAGGATGTTGCGCTTGACCCCGTAGTCGAAGACGACGACGTGATGCCCCGCGCGCCCCGACGGACCGGCGGCCGCTGCGGGCGCGGAAGGTGTCTTCCAGGCGCCGCGGCCCTCGGTCCACGAGTACGTCTCGCGCGGGGTGACCCGTCGCACGAGGTCGAGGCCGTTCATGTCGGGGGCCTCGCGCGCGCGCCGCACGAGCGTCTCGGGCGGGTCGGTTCCGATGGCGCCGTTCTGGGACCCCGCGTCGCGCAGGTGGCGCGTGAGGCGGCGGGTGTCGACGTCGGTGATCGCCACGACGGCGTGGCGCGAGAGGTACGCGTCGAGCGTCTCGCGCGAGCGCCAGTTCGAGGCGACCGGGCTGGCGTCGCGGACGACGAACCCCGCGACGCGCGGGACGTCGCCGACGGCCTCGGTGTCCTCGGGGTTCGTGCCGACGTTGCCGATCTCGGGCGCGGTCATCGTGACGATCTGGCCGCAGTACGAGGGATCGGTGAGCACCTCCTGGTAGCCCGTCATCGTCGTGGTGAAGACCGTCTCGCCCGTGGTCGACCCGCGCGCGCCGAAGGGGGCTCCCTCGAACACCGTGCCGTCCGCCAGGGCGAGCCAGGCGCGCTCTTGCTTCGTGGGATCGCTCATCTCATGCCTCTCCGGCGACGACGCGCCCCTCGCACACAGTGAGCATCACGCGCCCCTGGACGTGGGCTCCGTCGAACGGGGTGTTGCGGCTCTTGGTCTTCAAGCGTGCTGCGTCGATCGTGTAGCGGTCGAGCGGGTCGACGAGCACCACGTCGGCGCGGGCGCCCTCGCGAATACGCGGCCGCTCGAGGCCCACCACCTTGGATGGCGCCCCGGTCAGCGCGTCGACGAGGCGCGACAGCGGAAGCGCGCCCTCGCGGACGAGGCCGAGCAGGAGCGGGAGGCATAGCTCGAGCCCGATCATGCCGGGCGAGCTCGCCGACAGCTCGACTTGCTTGTCGAGGACGCCGTGCGGGGCGTGGTCGGTCGCGATGCAGTCGATCGTGCCGTCCGCCAGCGCGCGGCGAAGCGCTTCCACGTCCTCGGGCTCGCGGAGCGGCGGGTTCACCTTGCACGCGGTGTCGTAGCCGAGCAGCGCCTCGTGGGTGAGCAGGAGGTGGTGCGGGGTCACCTCGGCCGTCACGGGGATCCCGCGCGCCTTGGCGTCGCGGATGAGCCGCACGGCGCCCGCCGTCGAGACATGCGCGACGTGGTAGCGCGCGCCCACGTACTCGGCGAGCAGCAGGTCCCGCGCGACGATGACGTCCTCGGCGACGCGCGGCCACCCGCGCAGGCCGAGGCGGGTGGAGATCGCTCCCTCGTGCATCTGGGCGCCGTCGGTGAGCGCGTGGTCCTCCGCGTGCTGGATGACGGGCAGGTCGAACGTCGACGCGTACTCGAGGGCGCGGCGCATGACCTGGCTGTTCGTGACGCACCGGCCGTCGTCGCTGACGGCGACGGCGCCGGCCGCCTGGAGGTCGGCCATCTCGGTCAGCTGCTCGCCCCGCTGCCCGACCGTGATCGCGGCGATCGGGTGGAGGCGCACGGTCTGCAGGGCGCGCGCCTTCGCGACGAGCATCTCGGTGACGCCGCGCGAGTCGTTGACCGGCAGGGTGTTGGGCATGCAGCAGACGTCGACGAACCCGCCCGCCGCGGCCGCCCGGAGGCCGCTCGCGACGTCCTCTTTGCCCTCGCCGCCGGGTTCGCGCAGGTGGGCATGGATGTCGACGAAGCCGGGCAGCAGCCACGCGCCCTCGCGCTCGATGACGGCGACGCGATCGCTCGCCGCGTACCCGTCGCCCGCGCCCCGGCCCACGCGGACGACGCGGTCTCGCTCGACGACGACGTCCACCACGTCGTCGACGGGCCCGGCCGGGTCGACGACCCGGACGCGGCGGAAGACGAGGGCGTCCTTCATGGTGGATTGTTGCGGCGTATAGCGAGCCTTTCGTTGCGCGTCGACGTGTAAGCGTCGCCCGGTGATCCTTGAACGATTTCGGCTCGGGCGGCACCGTTAAATCACAGCCATGTCCAGGGGCCGTGTCTCGACGGACAAGCGGGGGCGGGGCGCTCTCCTTCTCGCGTCCACGGTGGTGCTCGGCGCATGCAGGGGCGACGCGACGCCGGAGGGTGGCGGGGGCTCCGCCGAGTCGGGCCTCGTCGGCTCGCCGGAAGCATCCTCGGTCGAAGGCGGCGAGGCGGGTGACGACAGCGGCCTTCCCGTCGACGCGTCGGCCGACTCTACCGTCGTGGTGGAGGCAGGTGCGGACGATTCCGGTCCGGGAAAGGACGCCCCCGCTCCCCTCGCGACGTCGGTCCTGGCCGGCGACTCTTTCTCGTGCGCCACCCTTCGGGATGGCACGGGCGTCTGCTGGGGCGAGGGGTCCCATGGGGAACTCGGCGCAGGGCCCGACGTCCGGGCGTGTCACGACGCACTCCCCGACGGCGGTCTCGTGTCCGACGGTTCCTGCGACCTCCTGCCGTCGCCGATCACGGGGCTGACGAGCGCCGTCTCGATGGCGGTCTTTGGGTCGCCAGGCTCCTGGGCGTGCGCCCTCCGGTCGCAGGGAGACGTCGCATGCTGGGGGTCGAACCCAGGCGGGGCGCTCGGCAATGGGGCGATCACGAGCAACGTGCCGGTCTCCGTCGCAGGCATCACCGACGCCACGGCCGTCAGCGTCGGCGGTGATTTCGCGTGCGCCTTGCGCGCCCAGGGCGCGGTGGCCTGCTGGGGCAACAATGGGTACGGACAACTGGGACACCCGTCCACGGACACGTGCTCGTCGGGGTCGACGTCCACCCCGTGCTCCAAGGCGCCGGACTTGGTCACGGGCTTGACGGGCGTCACGGCGGTCGCCGCCGGAGCGGACTTCGCGTGCGCGGTGTACTCGAACGGCGACGTCGCGTGCTGGGGAAACAACGCATTCGGTCAGCTGGGCGTCGGAGGGACGCAAAACCAATCGGCCCCCGTGGGGGTGTTGTCCCTGCAGGGCGCCCTCCAGGGCTCGCCCGCGTCGGCGATCGCCGCCGGCGATGCTTTTGCCTGCGCGATCGTGAAGGGCGCGGTCAAGTGCTGGGGAGACAATCGCGAGGGACAGCTCGGCAGCGCGTCAGCGATCCCGGCTTGCGCGTCCGGCACCCCCTCGTGCTCCACGACGCCCGTCACCGTTTCGGGCGTGAGCAACGCGATCGCCGTCGCGGCCGGCGGTACGTTTGCGTGCGCGCTTCTGTCGGACCACACCGTTTGGTGCTGGGGGAGCTACCTGACGACCGTGGCGGCGGCGGCCGCGCCGGTGCCCGGGTTGACCGGCGTGGCGGCGATCAGCGCCGGCTCCACCCATGCGTGTGCGCTACTGAATAGCGGCGACGTCGAGTGTTGGTACGACAATCGGTGGGGACAGCTTGGCGACGGGACCACGCAGGACTCGCCGGCCCCGGTCCACGTGAACCTCTAGCCGTCCTTGACGGCCCGGCCCTCGGGAAGTACCTCTCGGGCGCGTCCCCGAGCGAACGTGGCGGAATTGGCAGACGCACCAGATTCAGGTTCTGGCGAGGTAACTCTCGTGAGGGTTCAACTCCCTCCGTTCGCACCCCTGCTTGCTGGGCGGAGCCCACGAGCCGGTCGTCGGTCGTTTGTCGTTCCTGCACTGCGATGACTTCGTGCAGGAACGAGCAACTCCCTCCGTTCGCACCCCTGCCCGGTGAGCGAAGCTCCCGGGCCAGTGGTCGGTCGTCTGTCAGTCCTGTACTCCGTCCAGCAGGCTGGACTCCGTACAGGACAGAGCAACTCCCTCCGTTCGCACCCTCCGTCAGGCGCACCCTCAGCGGGGGGTGCTTCCGGAGCCGCTTCCGCTGCGACCAGGGTGGCGGGTAGGGCGGGGAAGGGGTCGCCAGCATTCGGCGCTCAGCTTCTCGATGTCGCCGACGTACTTCTCGGTAGTGCTGAACCGCTTGTGGCCGGCGTTGCGCTGAACGACGAGGGGCTTATCGCCGCGCCAGAGGCGCCAGGTGATGCCCCTGTCGCGAAGGGACCGGAGGCGGATTGCGATCTGGGTTGTGCTGGCGGCGAAGAGGTCCGGGCGGTTACCCCCGCCGCTTCCAGGTGGCGGCGGAGGACCTTCGAGATGGCCGTCTCGTCGGCGAGCCTCGAGAGCGTGGGTAGGACCGGGCCCTTGCCGCCCGAGCGCGCGTACATCGCGAGTAGGAGCGGGCGGAGTGTCGGCTCGATCGGGACGTCACGCGTCTCCCAGGTCTTCGTCGGCTTGACTTGCTGGGCGTCGTAGTCCCACGCCTCAGATCAACGTCGGCCCATTCGAGCACGCGCCCCTCGCCCGGCCGCACGTACGAGTAGAGCGGCACCGCGTACGTCTCGCGCCAGGGCAGCGGCACGTCGTCGCACGCGCAGAGCGCGAACCACTCGAAAGGCCGCAGCACGGTCTTGTACTTGTCCGGGCTCTTTTTCGGGCGGGCGGATGCCCTCGTAAGGGTTGTCGGCGCGCACGCGCAGGCCCGCCTTTCTCGATCGTCGAGGCCAAGAAGGTCTGACGGACCTCCATCCCGCGCGCCCTGATAACCGGGCGGCGCATCGGACAGGGCGGTAGGTCGCCCTGGATGCGTCGGTTGGTGGGCTCGCGGTACGCTGCAAAGAAGGCGGAGCGGATGGGTGTCTCGGGCGTCATGGTTCGCGTTCTGGTCGACGCCGTGGAGCGTGCCGGTGTTGCCCGGGGCGACCTCCTGCGCTCCGCTCGCATCGACTCTGCGCGCCTCGTCGAGGCCGATGCTCGCTTCGACTCAAAGGAGTTCGCGACGTTGCAGATGCGTGCGATGGATCTGACGCGCGATGAGGCCCTCGGCCTCCACATCATCGAACGCACTCACGACGGCGCGTTCGACTTGATCAGTCATCTCGTCGTGCATGCCCCGACGCTGCGCGAGGCCTTGGGCCTGAGCCTGCAGTTTCACCCGTTGGTCATGGATGACGCCCTCTTCACGCTGAACGAGACGGACACCACGGCGGTCTTGCAAATCCACCTTCCCCGAACGTTCGAGCGCGCGGATCGAATGCTCGCGGAGCTCTCCATCGCGGCGCTGACGCGCATGGTCCGCGTCTTTGGCGGGGCAGGTGTGGGCCCGGTGGCCGTCTCGTTCGAACACGCACGTCCCGGCCACCACCGGGAGTATGCGAGGCTCTTCGGAAGCCTGGTGAGTTTCAGCCAGCCCACCACGGGACTCGTGTTCGACCGGGCGGTGCTTGACCGTCCGCAGCTCTACCAGCATCCGGAGCTTTATGGGGTGCTGCGCTTGCAGGCCCAGCGTGCGCTCGATCGCGTGGCTACCGAGCTCGGACCTGTCGACCAGCTCAAGCGATACCTGCTTGCGCGACCTCCCGCGAGGCTCCCTGACCTTTCGACGGCGGCGCGCGACCTCGGCATGAGCCCGCGGTCACTGCGGCGGCGCCTTGCGGAGGACGGCATCACCTACCGCTCGGTCGTAAGGGGCATCCTCGAGGACTCCGCTGGCCTGTTGCTCCGCGACCCGAGGCAGACGATCCAGCAGACGGCACACGCGCTGGGTTTCGCCAACGTGGGAGCATTTCATCGTGCTTTCAAGCGCTGGACTGGGATGACGCCGATGCAGTATCGGGAGACCCCGAGGCCGCCGCGCAGGGGGGGATCCGGTGACGTGAACCGCTGAGGGCGAGCGGTCCCCGGCCCTTGGGCTGTCAGCGCGAGAACCGCGATAGGAAGGCCCAGATTGCGTCGGTGTTCTTCATGTACGCGCTGTTGCTGCCGACAAAGGCGTTGCCCAAGGAGCCGCCTCCGGTGCCGCAGTCCGAGCTGCCGAACCAGCAGTGACCTCCACCCTGGACGGAGCACCCGGTCACCTCGACGTGAGGACACATTGGGCAACCTCCGTAGGCTACGCACGTCGTGTCGCCCCCGCTCATCGGCACCACCGCCGGTGCCGTCGCCGCCGAACAGCCGTCGGCCGAAACGAACGTCGCCAGCGAGGATGCTTGAACGTCGTACGCGATGATCGGATCCGACGTTCCGTGGATGTCGAGCACGGACACGGGATACTTCGGAGTACATGACGTCAGATCCGAGGAGGGGCTGAGGACCGCGAGCCCCCCATCCACCGCGCCTTTGATGGCTGCGATGCCCACGGCTCCCGCGGTTGGGGCAATCGCCACGAAGAGGTCCGACGCCTCGCACGCGAGGCGGTAGCTCAGGTACCCACCGTTCGACAATCCGGTCGCATAGACCCGATGGGGATCGACGTTCAGGTGCGCCGCGACTTCGGCGAAGATGGACCGCATCAACGAAACGTCATCGAGGCCCGCCGTTGCCGCGCCTCCGCAGCAGGTCCCGCCGTTCCAGCTGCTCAGGTAGCCGTTGGGCATCACGAGGATGAAGCCCTCGGCATCCGACTTGGTGTTCCAGGCCACGCCCGAGTCCAGGCAGAACATGACGGGATCTTGCCCAAGGCCGTGCAGGCAGAAGAGGACCGGCATGGGCGCCCTCGGGGAGTAGCTCGGCGGCACGTGAACCTTGTACTGGCGATCGTTCCCCTGCTGCCCCTTGACGCCGCTGATCGTCAGGTAGTTCCGCGCCATGATGTCGCCGGAGGGGTAGTCCCCCGGCCCCCAGTCGCCGAGCCAGCCGAAGTCGCTGCTCGTTCCGGCGCTCGAACAGCAGGTCTGGCCTCCCTCGTTCCCGCTGCCGGTGGCGCCGTCCCGCGCCGTGCTGGAGTCGTCTCCAGCCGGCGAGTCGTCCGCCCCGGGGCCGGGCCCTCCGGCTTCTGCACCACTGGCCGTGCTGGACGGGCCGCCCGCGCACATCGTGCCCGAATCATTCGCTCCCGTCCTCGAGTCTGGCGGTACGTGCGTGGTCGGACGGGTATCGGCGGCGGAGCACCCCGCCACGAGCGACGTGACCGCAAGCATGGCAAGCGCCGCCGGGCGCCTCGAACGCATTGCTGACTTCTTCATGACCAGGAGCCTGCCTCCTGCAACATGCTCCGCGCTGGCCAACCGTTCGCCGCAACGTCCACGACAAAGCGTGCGGCCTGGTGTCGCGACTCGCGTGCCGTACCTGAGCGGGGACCCGCCAAGCTGGCCACTCTGGTCCACGTTCCAGTCACGTTGGATCAAAAGGGGTCCTTTTCGAGCCGGCCGCATGCTTGGACGCGCGATCCCGTTTGGACTGCCTAGCCGCTGTAGTGCGTCGATCGTGAACCCCGTCCCTGCTGGGATGGCCGCGCCTACCCCGTCCGGAAACGCGGACGTCGCTTTCTGCGCTTGGGAGCCGAGCGTAAAGGGCGCGAGCTGTAGCCCCCACCCGGCAGCGGAAGCTCGCTCGCCTCAGCGAGTTCGCGAACCGTAGCGGCGACAGAGCGTGCGTCTGGCGTTCCGGGGTGTATCCCGAGCCAGGCGAGCGTCGCGGTATAGGACTCGATCTAGCCTCGGGATGCGCGCCAAGACTCTGCCCAACGCTCGCTCGCGCGCTGCACGCGCTCGGGCAGTTCGCCGATCTCGTAGTAGTCGTGGCCGGGACGCTCGATCGCCTCAAGCGACGGCTGCGTGAGCCGAAAGTGAAGGGACCTTGCCTCTTGAGACCATGAAGGCGGAGTGATGACCTACCGAGCGGCGATGTGGGTTGCGGTAGTGGTCCTGACCGGTTGCAGCGGCCCCCGGTCCGATGCCGGGGGCGGGCCGCCCGAAGCGGGCGACGAGCGCGCCTGGCTCGATGCTGCGGCGCCCGCAACGACCTCTGCGGACGGATCTCCGAGCCAGCCCGAGGCGAGCCCGTCCGACGCGCCGGCCGCCCCCGGCTTGGACGCCTCCCGTGACGCTCCCCTGTCGAGTGATGCCGCCGCCGATTCGAGCGTAGGGTCCAAGTTCAAGCCGCTCCAGCATTTCTCGATGGATTCCTTCACGGCTGGCGGCCCCGCGATCGTCACCGGAGGCTACGGCGGCGATCAGCTCAACGACTGGAGCAAGTCCGGCTTTGGCGGCGTGATATCGACCGCCCAACACCGTCCGAACAAGAACAACTCGCTGGCGCTCTCGATCCGCCAAGGCTCCGACGGCCTCGGTGGCGGCACCGGGACCAACGACGGGATGTTCGGCTTCCAGCTCTTTCCCCCCTCGTCGCTGGGCCAGTACTACGCGACTTCGGGGCAGACGTTTCACACGGGCTTCTGGATGTACATCCCTTCGAGCTTCGACAACGGAACGAACTTGCAAGAGAGTATCCTCAAATTCGTCTTGAACTGCTTTCCGTCGGTGGTCACGGGCAAGTCCGATGTCCACATGAGCCCTACGGGCTACGCTCTCATGAATGAGTTCGATCCCCACGACAACGTGAACAACAACTATCCGAGCATGCGTCCCGGGACCAATCCCAACTACCCCAAGGGTGAGTGGTTCTGGTTCGAGCGCGCGACGTACCTCTCGACGGATGGGGACGCCTCGATCATTCGGATCTGGGTGAATGACACGCTGCTCCTCGAGCAGAATGGGCGAACCATCCGATGGCAGACGACCGACGGCGCCTACCATGCCCAGACGGGTAGCACGGTCGGCGCCCCCTCCATGCCTGCGGGCGCGACGGGCCTCGAGTTCGTGTACGTATTCAGCTACTGGAACGGCAATTCGCCCCAGAGCCAGACAGTCTACGTCGACGACATCACCACGGCCGTCGACGAGACTGCGATGACCACGGACGCATTCGGTAATCCGATGATCGGAATGGCCGCGTTTTGACGGGAGGGAGCCTACGGCGGGAGCGCCGCGACGGCGGTGAGGGTATTGCGGCGCGCGTTGTCGCTGGTCCCGAGCTGGCCCGCGACGTTCTCGCCCGTGCACCAGACCGTGTGGTCGGTCTTCGCGGCGCAAGTGTGGAAGCGGCCGACCGACACGGAGGACCAGTCCGACGCGCTTCCTACCTGGGTCGGGGTCGCGCGGTCGGTGATGTCTCCGACGCCGAGCTGGCCTTCGGCGTTGCGGCCCCAGCACCAGAGCGTGCCGCCCTGCTTCACTCCACAGGTGTGAAACACGTCGACGCTCACCTCGACCCAATCCGCGTCGGAGCCCACCTGCGTCGGCACGATGAAGCTCGGTGGCGCGGCGCCGGCCTCGACGGCGGTTCCGAGCTTGCCGAAGGTGTCCGCCCCCCAGCACCATAGCGTCCCGTCGTCCTTCACGGCGCACGTCGCGTCCTGCCCGAGGTCGAGGCTGGCCCACGACTCTTCGCTCCCAACGCGCGTCGGCGCACGCACCTGGATGGGCGCCCCCGGCCCGATCCCGAGCTCGCCGTCCGAGTTCCTTCCCCAGCACCAGAGCGCCCCGGATGCCTGGATGCCGCATGTGTGGCCCTGGCCGGCCGCCACGGCGCCCCACTTCGCGCCGGCGCCCGTCGGCAACGGGACCGACGCGCTCGGCGCACCGGCCTGGTCGCCTTGCCCGAGCTGCCCTTCGTCGTTCTGTCCCCAGCACCAGAGGGAATCGTCGAAGAGAACGGCGCAGGTGAACTCGTAGCCCGTGGCGAGGGCGCGCGCCGCGCCAGGCAACGCCACGAGGGAAGGCACGAGGCGCCCTGTGAGGTCGCCCACGCCGAGCTGACCGTACGCGTCCCCGCCCCAGCACGAGATCCCGGCGGCGGCCGTCGCGATCGCGCACGCGTGGACGTCGCCCACCTCGATCGTCGCGAACGTGGCGGTCGTCTGGGCGGGCGACGGGGCGCTCCGACTCGAGGTATCCCCCGTCCCGAGCTGGCCCTGCGTACCCGCGCCCCAGCAAAAGACCTGGCCGAGGCGCAGCGCGCACGTCGACGACTGGCCCGCGGAGATCGCGTAGCCGGCAACGAGGTCGGTCGCCGCCTCCGTTGCGTCCGCGCCGGTCGTCGAATTCAGTGCCGCGTCGGCGGGAGGGCCGGCCCGCTCCCCCGCGTCGCCGATGGCCACGCGGACGAGGGCCGAGCCTTCGAACCCGCAAGCCGTCGCTCCGAGCGCCCCTCCGAGGGCGGCCGTGAGAATCCGGCGGTTCAAGGCGAGCCCCCGCCGATCCCGACCGAGACGCTCGCGCCGAGCCACGGGCCGCCGAGCGACACGTCGCGATCCCCGGCCACGTGGGCCACGGCGCGGGAGAAGTTCGCGCCCACCTGCAAGAGCAGCGTCGCCCGCACCGGCCCCACGCTCAGCGCGGGCGCGAGGCCGAGCGACGCCTCGCCGATCGCGCCCGATAGCGATGCGCTCTGGACTCCCGTCGCGGGGCTCGCACCGGTCAGATCCACCCAGCCCGGCCCGCCCGTCGCCTCGATGCCGAACGAGAACGCTCCTCGCCGAGCCACACGCCAGCCCACCCCGGCTGCCGCTTCCACGATGGAGGCCTCCACGACGCCGGTAGCGCGGTCCGCCGCGCCGCGCTCGTAGGCTCCCTCGAGGAAGACCTCGAAGGCTCCGACCGCCATCCCGCCTCGCGCGGCCAGTCGCCCCAGCACGAGCGGCTGCGCGAGCGTGCGCACGCGGGCACCGGCCGCGAGATCGACCTCCGCCCGATCGCGCGCGATGCTCGGCGCAAGCGCCTCCCGCGTTCTCCGTTCCGCGACGCTCCTGGCCTCCTGCGAGGCCGCCCGCCCCGCGCCCAGGAGCTCGGGGGCGACGTCGCGCGGCGGTTTGAGGAGAAGCTCCGACCAGGACGACAGAAAGAGCTGCGAGACGAGGATCGCGACGACGCGGTTCTCCTGCAGATGCGGCCCGAAGTCGACCTCGCGCTCGAGCTGCTTTTCGGTGACGCTGTCGAAGGCGACGATGCGCAGGCGCGAGCCTGCGCAAGCGAGCTCGATGCGCGGTGGGGCTGTGCGCGGAATGGCCTCCGGCCCGAGCTCGATCGCCAGGAGCCGCGCGATCTCGCCGGCATCGAGGGCGGGACACCGCGAGGCGTCGATGGCGAGCCCGTCGCGGGCGAACGCGGTCGAAGGGCCGGCGAAGGGGGCCGCCAACACGGCGGCGACCGCGTACGCCGATGCGCTGCGCACGGCGCTAGCGTACCGAAAGCGCCTGCATCCGGACGCTCTCGATGCCATCCGGCCAGCGCTCCAGGTAGCGGGCGGCGTCTGCCTTTGCCGCGTCGGATCGGCCTGCCCGTGCCCACGAACCGGCGCCTTCCGCCAGCGCGTCCTGCGCGAGCGGCCCGTTCGGCGCGGAGCGCCAGCACCTGTCGAAGGCCATGGCCGACGCTTCGAAGCGCTGTCGCGCCCGCTCCACTTTGCCGAGCGAGAAGAGCGCGCCCGGGACGCGCGCGTCGCGCGGGAACGCCGCAAGGGCCGAGGTGAGCGCCCTCGCGGCGTCGTCCTGCCGGCCCTCGGCGCGGGCCTGGTCCGCTTCCGCCAGCATCCGCTCGAAGGTCGGGCGACCGGCCGGCGGCGCGACGGCCGCGGCTGGCGTCGGCGCCTCGGCCGGAGCCTCCGGGCGCGCCTCGTCGCCGACCCGAGCGCCGCGCGACGGGATCCCCAGCGACTCGCCGGCCGCGAGCTCCCTCATCCGGGTGCCGTCGTCGACCTCGACGCGCCCGCGCTCGACACGCACCTCGACCCGGTCGGCCGTCACGGCGACCGCGAAGATCGTCCCGCGCACGCGCACCATGACCCCGGGCGCCGTGACGACGAACTCCCGCGCAGGGTCGGGGCGCACGTCGTAACGCACCTCCCCGGTCCCTTGCGCGATGTGGACCCGCTCCGGCGTCTGCTCGCTGACACGAATCTGCGCGTCGCGGACGAGCAAGGCCTGCGACCCGTCCGCGAGGGCGATCCGCTGGCCGCCGTCCTGCCTCGGGACGGAGCTCGTCGCCACGAGGTGCCCGCTCCCCCCCCGCGACCCCCCTCGGGCGAGAAGGAGCGCCATGCACGCCGCGACGGCAACGACGACGGACGACGCCGCAGCCGCGAGGCGCATCGCGCGGCGCCTGCGCCCGGCGCGGCGGGCCTCCTGGATGCGTCCGAGCACCCTCTGTTCACGCAGGTCGTTCCAGGGCGGCTCGAGGTCCTTGCGAAGCTGGGCGATGTCGTCAGGCAGCATGAAGCCCCCTGCGGATCCGAGCCTCGGCGTCGGCGATCCGCCGCTTGACCGTGGCGAGCGAGATCCCGCATGCGTCGGCGACCTCCGGTAAGGTCTGGCCCTCGATGACGTGGAGGATCCACGGCGTCCGGAGGTCGAGCGGGATCGTGTCGAGGACCTCGTAAAGCTGGTCGACGCGCTGGCGCGCGCGAGGATCGGAAATCGTCGGGGCGAGCCGCTCGGTCGCGCCGAGGAGCCAGCGCCAGCGGCGCCGGCCACGGAACCGGGCGTGCAGCCGGCGGACGGCGATGCGCACGAGCCACGCCCGCAAGCCCGCCGGGTCACGGAGGGAAGACAGCGAAGCGGCCGCGTCGCAGAAGGCCTCCTGCAGCACGTCCTCGAGCTCCGAGTCGTTGCCGGCCAAGCGGTACACCACGCCCGCAAGGTAGCGCGCGTGCCGCTTGTAGAGGGATGAGAAGGCCCGATCGTCGCCCGCGATCGCCTGCGCGATGAGCACCCCGTCGTCGGGGACGACGGCGGCCATCGATGGTGAAGAGGGGCGAGCCACCATGTGTCCTCGTCTCGACCATCTCAGGGTACGACGAGGAGCGTCGCCGTGTTCGCGGCGAACGTCATCGCGATGTTGCCCGGGTCGGCGATCGCCATCGACGGCTGCGGGGCGACGGAGGTCGGCTGGGCCGAGGAAAACAGGAACACGCTGGCGCTGCCGCGCGGCGTGTGGTTGCTGAGCGCCATGGCCGCCGGCACGTCGGCGCCGGTCCGGTTGACGACGACGATCGTCAGGGCGTCGTCCGCCGTCCGGCTCGCGGCGTAGACGCGGAGCTTGGTCTTGTCCGACGACGTCGCCGACACGGACGTGTCCCCGAACGACGCCCCGTTCCCGTCGTAGTTGCGGTAGAGGCGGAACGCGGCCGCGGTCGGCGTCGTCACGGTGAGCCCCCAGAAGTTCGCGAGGTCGACGCCGTAGCTCCCGAAGAGGCCGAGCCCGTCGACCGCCATCAGCGCTTCCGGGAACGTCGTCGAGTCACCGCCGGCTCCCCAGTTGTACTCGTCGTAGCCGAGCTTGGTGCCCGGATAGTACTTCGCGATCCAGCCCTGGTGCTTTTGGATCCGCTGCTCCGCGTTGGCGATGGGGTCGCCGCTGCAGCACCCCGGATAGTGATGCGAATAATAATCGAGGATGCGGGCCCCGTGCCCCTTCTCGTACGCGGCCATGGCCGCCATGTAGGCCGCGCCATAGGGCGTGCCGCTGCAGTCGAAGTCGTCGGCGACGGGAATGTCGTCCGGCCCGAGGACCGAAGCGGTCGGGTCGGCCGCCTTGACCGCGGACGCGTAGGTGACCGTCCGCTGCTGAAGCTCGGTGCAGCTGGGAGCCTTCGGCCGGACGTCGAAGTGGATCCCCGGCCAACCCGTC
>DATGJA010000390.1:0-4126 GCA_035295445.1 Polyangiaceae bacterium
GGACGTCGTACCTCTTCGGGGCGCAGTACTACGTCCCCGGGACCGACGGAAAGTTCTGGATCTCAGGGAACTATTCGCACATGGAGAGCGCCAACAGTCACTACTACATCTTCGCCGCGACGACGGCGAAGGTCCGCGCCGCCCTCGACTGGTTCGACGTGAACCTCTTCGTCGACCCGGTGAACGCCGTGCGGCTGGGCCTCGAGTACGCCAACTTCAACGACATGGCGGTCGACGGCACACACGCCATCAACCACAGGTTCCAACTCTCCGGTTTCTATATCTTCTGAGCTGGTTGAAGGGCTATGGCGGGGACCGCCTTCCCCAGCTTATCCACAGAAGATACAAGAACGTTTCCGTGGTGAGCGCGCAATGTCTTGCGCGAGAGCGATCCTTTCCACGAGGAGCGCCCAGGTGGCGCTCCCGGCGGGGGGAAAGGAAAGGCCACATGGAAGCGACGGGGATGACGCGGATTGCGCATCTGTCCGATGCGCACGTGCTCGACCCCCGACCGCACAGGACGCGGTCGGGGTTTTCTTTGCAGACACGGTTCCTCAGCTTCGGGCGTCCGCTGGACGCGGAAGGCAGGCGCCGAAAGCTGAGCCGCGCGCTGGATACGGCGCGGCGAGTCGGCGCGGACCACTACGTCCTGTCCGGGGATCTCACCGAGGTCGGGACGCCCGGGGAATACGAGACGCTCGCCGAGGTGCTCCACGACTCGGGCATCGCGCCGGAGCGCTTCACGCTCGTGCCCGGCAACCATGACGTGTACTCGTCCGCGGACGGCTGGCGCTGGGCCCTCGAGGGGCCGCTGGCTGCGTTCGCTCGGACGAGCGCCGACAAACCCGGGAAGGTGCTCGACGTCGGGGGAGCCTGCCTTTTGCCCCTCGACGCGACATTTCACCAGCCGGTCACGCGATCGGCCGGGCGTATTCCCGACGAGGGCCTTGCCGTCATCGAGCGCCGTGCGGCGGATCCGGCGCTCGCGGCGCGGCCGTTGGTCGTCATCCAGCACCATCCGCCGTTCGTGCGCAAGACGAGCGCCTGGCAGTGGATCGATGGGCTCATCAACGCGGCGCACATGATGGCGCTCATGGAGACGTTCCGGCACCTCTTCGTGCTACACGGCCACCTGCACGCGATCGTCGACCGGGCGCTCGGCTGCGGAGTGCGGCGCATCTTCGGCGCCACGGCGATCGTGGACGACAAAGAGGGGCCGCGCGTGCGCGTCTACGAGGTCCGCGACGGGCGGGTCCAGTCGACCGGCTTGATCGTCGGCTGAGGCGCGCGCTTCTCGCACGCGGCGGCGACGGCCAGCATGGTCGACTCCTCGAGCGGCCGCGCGATGACCTGCAGGCCGATGGGAAGCCCGGCCCGCGTCGGCGCGCAAGGCACGCTCATCGCCGGGACGCCCGCCAGGCTCGCCGGGAGCGTGTAGATGTCGTTCAGATACATCGCCAGCGGGTCGCCGGACTTCTCGCCGAGGCGAAAGGCCGGCGTGGGCGACGTCGGACAGCAAATCACGTCGACCTGGGCGAGCGCGGACTCGAAGTCGCGGCGAACCAGGGTGCGCACCTGCTGGGCCTTCCGGTAATAGGCGTCGTAGTAGCCCGCGGAGAGCACGAACGTCCCGAGGAGGATGCGTCGCTTGACCTCGTCGCCGAAGCCGGCGTCTCTCGTGGCGCCGTACATCCCCCGCAGGTCGGCGCCGGCGGCGTCGCCCCCGACGCGCAGGCCGTAGCGAACGCCGTCGAACCGGGAGAGATTGCTGGAAGCCTCGGCGGTCGCGAGGATGTAGTACGTCGCGACGGCGTAGCGCGTGTGCGGGAGCGTCACCGGCCGGAGGACGCAGCCGTCCGCCTCGAGCTCCCGGATGGCCGCGCGCACGCTCGCCCCGACCTCCGGGTCGAGGCCGTCGGCGAAGAACTCCTCGGGCACGCCGACGCGCAGGCCCCGCACGCTGCGCTCGCACGCCGCCTCGTAGTCGTCGACGGGGGCATCGAGCGAGGTCGAGTCGCGCGGGTCGTGTCCGGCGATGACCGATAGAACGCGCGCCGCGCCGCGGACGTCGGTCGCGAAAGGACCGACCTGGTCGAGGCTCGAGGCGAACGCGATGAGGCCGAACCGCGAGACTCGGCCGTAAGTAGGCTTGATTCCCACGGTCCCCGTGAAGGAGGCCGGCTGGCGGATCGACCCGCCCGTGTCACTCCCCAGCGCGCACGGCGCCATGCGCGCGGCGACCGCGGCCGCGCTGCCGCCGGACGAGCCGCCGGGGGTGCGCGCGTGGTCCCATGGGTTGCGCGTGGAGCCGAACGCGCTGTTCTCGGTGGACGAACCCATCGCGAACTCGTCCATGTTGGTCTTGCCGAGGAGGACGGCGTCGGCCGCGAGGAGCCGCTCGATGACCGTGGCGTCGTATGGCGGGGTGTATCCGGCGAGAATCTTCGAACCGGCCGTGGAGGGCAGCTCGCGCGTACAAAGGGCGTCCTTGATCGCGATCGGCACGCCCGCCAGCTTTCCCAGCGACTTTCCGCTCGCGCGACGGTCGTCGACGGCGCGCGCCTGCGCGAGCGCCACCTGGCCCGCCGAGCACAAGAAGGCGTGCACGCCGTCGTCGCGGGCGGAGATGTTGGCGAGGGCTTCCTCGGTCACCCCGACGGCCGACGATTCGCCGCGACGAATCCGGTCGGCAATCTCGGTGACGCCCAGGTCGGACAGCATGTTCGATCGATCGTCAGTCGACGAAGGCAGGGACGGCGAAGCCGTCGCCTTCGACCCGTGGAGCCTGGGCGAGGGCCTCGTCGCGGGTCAAGCAAGCCGCGGTCTCGTCGGCGCGCCAGGCCGCCCGGTCGAGTCGAACGTGCGCCGTCGGCGGCACGTCCCGCGTGTCGAGCGCGTCGAGCTGCTCGAAGTACTCGACGATGCGCGCGACGTCTTTGGCGAGGCGGTCGAGCTCCGCCGCCGAGAGCGACAGGGACGCGAGCCGGGCGACGTGCTCGACGAGCGACCGATCGACTTGTGCCTTCGGCATGCGCGGCGAACCTAGCACGGGGACACTCTCTACGGGTCCACGGCGGGTTGCGCGTCTCCGGCGCCGGAGTCCCCGATGGCGGCCGCGAGAGGGGCTCGGACCTCGAAACGCAGGAAGTATTCCTGGCAGGTGGCGTTGAAGACGCTCAAGCTCGTCGGCGACACGTTCACCACCTCGGCCAATTGCCCGACACCGGCGGTGTTGTTCGACGATGCATCGTCCTGGGTGGTCGCCACCCAGAAGGCCGTCGTCAGGTCCCTCCACGCGGCGAGCGCCGCGAACTGCGGGGGATAGGACACGACGTACGTGTGATTGCCGAGGTAGTCGAGCCAGCGCCCGGTCTCGGGGCCCGAGTCCCAAACGACCTCGTTCCCCGAGACGTAGACGATTTGCTCGGCCAGGGGCTCGTCGGTGCTCGGCAGAGGGACGGTCGCGCTGTCGCACTGGTGCGTGGAGCATCCGAGCGACGTCGAAGAGCCCGCCGCCGGCGCGAGCGCGAGGCACGCGAGCGCGAGCACGGTTCCCAGCCACGTTCGTCCACCCAATCGAGCCTCCGACGCGTCGGGCCGGATGTAGCACGTCAACGCGGGGGGTTCGTGCCAGGATCGGCCGGGGGCGCGGGCGGCGGGGTCGAGGGCGCCGACGAGGCCGAAGCGCTCGGGGGCTCCTCGTACTCGGGGGGCGGAAGGTTCGCGGGTCGGCGAGGGTGGGCACAGCCGGTCAGCGTCGCGGCGAGGGTCCAGGCGGCGCCGGTGACCGTCCTCCCGTTCACGGCGACGTCATAGCTTGCTTTTTCTCTCTCCGCGCGTACCTTCCGCCGCCGAACCCCTAACCAGGGCGCGGCCCTCCATCGTCGGCGGGTCCCGCTCCAATCCACACGCCCTTCAGCGCAGCCTTTCGTCCGGTGCGTCGCGATCCGTTCGGCGACGTTGGCGAGGGGAGGAGGGCGGAGGCCCAACCGAAAGGACGCGCAGCATGACACAGCCCTCCACCGCCCAAGGCGTACCGCAACTCCGCGGAGACCTGCCGCTTCCCCTTCGCTCGCTCCTCGACGCGGGGGTTCACTTCGGCCACCAGACCAAGCGCTGGAACCCG
>DATGJA010000391.1:0-6822 GCA_035295445.1 Polyangiaceae bacterium
GTCGACGCTTCGATGCGCCACTCCGTCGGCGGTCCGTCGCCTCCACCCTGCCCGGTGACCCGCAAGGTCAGCCGTCCCGCCCGTCCTCGCAGGTCGTAGACCATGGCCTCCCGGGCGCGAAACTGTTGCGTGATGCGCAGCGCGTCTTCGTCGGCTTCCGACTTCATGGGTTCGTGCGTCCTCTCGCGGCCGCACGCCTCCCTCGGGTGGCGGGTGGGGAACGAACCTTTCCTCGCTGCCGCGCGATCGGGGAAGGGCGCGACGGAGCACCTGACGGCCGCGTCGTCACAGCCACACGTGGAGGACTCGAACGAGTCGAGGCAGGCGCGCGAGACCGATGAGTGCATCCGGTGTAGCGCGTGTTGCCCCGCCGAGCAAGGTAGGGCGCTTGTCCCCGGCCTGTTCCTTGCTCTGGAGACGCCGGGAGGCGCGCGCGCGATTGGGCAACACGGTCACGCCTCGATCGAGAAGTTACGCATCATCCCGGCATCTTCGTGCTCGAGGTTGTGGCAGTGGTAGAGAAACACGCCCGTATAGTCCAGGAAACGCATGAGCACCGTGGCCTTCTCGCCCGGCAGGACGAGGACGGTATCCTTCCAGCCGGCGTCCACGTATCCGGCGTGACGCACGCCTTCCCGGCGGACCACCTGGAACTGGACTCCGTGAACGTGGAAGGGGTGAGGGAGACGGCCCATCATGCCCATGCCGCCAGTGCCAGAGGCGTGTCAAACTCCCACGCCTCCAAGTTTCCGAGCTTCACGCGCTCGTCGGGTGCGATGCCGGTCATCTCAAAGGTTCGGCCGTTGATCCCGAAGCCCATGTGCTGCATCGTGGCCTGGAAGCGGCGGGGGGCGGCCGCGTTGACCGCGTCCGCGAGGCGATAGCGATCGATCGTGCTCAAACGCTCCGGGAGCCGGCGTCGCTCGGGGCTTGGTCGATCTATTTTGAACTTGACGATGGACAGCGAGGCTCCCTGCGCGGCGGCCCCCGCGCCCGCGGAGCCCGCGGGCGTCACGCCGTCCAAGGCCAGGCTGACGAGCGTCCGCTCGGTTCCAGGCCGGTACGCGCCGAAGTCTGCCCAGAGTTCGAGGCGCTCGCCGGGCGCCAGCATCACGTAGGATCTGGAGACCGAGGTTTCGAGGAGGCCGCCGTCGGTTCCGATCACGACGAGCGGCGCGCCATCCTCCCAAGCCAGTCGATAGATGCGGCTGTTCGATGCGTTGAGCAGGCGCAGCCGATAGGCGCCGGCGACTCCTCCAGAACGTTCGGGTCGCCCCGGGTGACACGCCGACGACCTCTCGCAAGTCGCGAGCCACGAGCCGCCGCAAAGATCACGCGACCGTTTCGCCGGAACGTCCGCAGGCGGTGCGCACAAGCGCAAGGGCTGCGCGTCTGATCGGACTCAGTGCGACGCCGCCCATCGCTGGCGGCGCCTGCGCTGGCCTTGGCCGGTCACCCGGCGAGCGCGTAGGCGGACCTGTTGCCACGAGCGCGTGCGGCCGTGCTACGACCTCCGGCCGCCGGACCCCGATGAACCTCGCGGCCATTCTCGCGCTCGGTTTTCTCCTCGGCATGCGCCACGCGACCGAGCCCGATCACGTCGTCGCCGTCTCGACGATCGCGAGCTCGGCGCGGGCGCTGCGGCCGGCGGCGCTCGTCGGAGCCCTGTGGGGGGTGGGGCACACCGCGACGATCCTCGTCTTCGGCGGCGTGCTCCTCGTCTGCGGAATCGTCGTCCCGCCACCGGTGGGCATGTCTCTCGAGCTCGCGGTCGCCGCGATGCTCGTCGTGCTGGGCGTCGTCAATGTTCGCGGCGTCCTGCGGGTCGCGCGGCGGGCGGCGCCGGAGGTCGCGGCGGCCGAGCCACGCGCGGTGTCCTCTCGCCCGGGAGGTTCGTTGCGTCCGGTCGCGATCGGGGTCGTCCACGGTCTGGCGGGCTCGGCGGCCGTCGCGCTCCTCGTCCTCGGCGAGATCCCGAATCCCTGGTGGGGCCTCGCGTACCTCGTCGTGTTCGGCACGGGGACGGTCGCCGGGATGGTCCTCGTCACCCTGGCGATCGCGATGCCCTTCGCAGCCGTGGCGCGTCGCTTCGATCGCGTCCAAGGGGCGCTGCGCCTTTCGACCGGGTGCGCGAGCGTCATCCTGGGCGCGGTGATCGCCTACCGGATCGGATTCGTTCAAGGCCTCTTCACAGGACACTCCCGCACGATGCCGTAGTGCGTTTTGCCAGGGGGATCGTGCCGGCGTAGCCTCTCGCCCGCATGTCCCTCACCCGATTCGGCGTGGCCATGGAGACGTCGCTCCTCGCTCAGTTCGACCAGCTCGTGGAGCAGCGCAGGTGCACCCGTTCGGAGCTCTTCCGCGATCTGGCGCGGGCCGAGATCATCCGCTCGCTCGCTTCCCGCCCGGTCGACGCCTTCGCGAGCGTGACGATCGTCTACAACCACCACGTGCGCGAGCTCTCCGAGCGCCTCACCGAGATGCAGCACGAGCTCGGCGACCAGGTGCGCTCCGCGATGCACGTCCACCTCGATCACGAGCGCTGCCTCGAGGTCATCGTGATGCGCGGGCGTGCGGACCGCCTGCAGCGCATCGCCGAGACGCTCTTCGCCACGCGGGGCGTCGTGCAGGGCGCCATCGAGGTGGTGCTCGACGCGCACCCCCACGAGCACGCGAAGCCGCGCCGCCGCAAGCGCGCGCAGACGTGACGGTCCCAAACACACGGCAACCGTCCAGCGGTCTCGCGCGTACTGGAAAGGTGGCGTAGGGGCCGGTCCGTTTCTCGTGGCACGAGGCGCTGCGTGCGTGTTACCCCCGGGCGGAATTTCATGCGTCGCTCGCGTCCTCGCGCTCTCTTGCTCGGCGCCCTGGTGGGCGCGCTCGTCGCAGGACGGTCGTTCGCGCAGGAGCCGGCGGGCCCGGGCGAGCCGGGTGGCTCGGCGCAGGGCGCCCACGTCGACCGCTCCCCTCGACCGCCTCCGGCGCCTCCGGCGCTGCGGACGCACGCGGAGGCCACGTACCCGCCCGAGGCGCTGCGCGATCGGCTGGAAGCCACCGTGACGCTCGAGGTCGAGATCGACGAGCACGGCGACGTGACCGGCGCCAAGGTGCTCGCGCCCGCTGGGCACGGCTTCGACCAGGCCGCGCTCGACGCGGTCCGGCGCTTCACGTTCACGCCCGCGATGCAGGCGGGCAAGCCCGTCGCGTCCGTCGTCCAGCTGGCGTACGAGTTTCACTTGCCGGCGCGGCCGCCCGCGCCGCCGGCGGCCGGGGTGTCCGCCCCTGCGCCTGCGCCGCCTCCGCCTTCGCCGCAAGAAGGCCCGGTGCAGACGGTCCTCGTGCTGGCGCAGCGCCCCATCAGCGCGGCCTCCTCCTTCGCCGTGCAGGACCGCGAGTTCCAGCTCCGTCCGATCGGCAGCGTGCAGGACATCCTCCGCGTGACGCCCGGTCTCGTGATGGTGCAGCACTCCGGGGGCGGCAAGGCCAACCAGTACTTTCTGCGCGGCTTCGACGCGGACCACGGGACGGACATTGCGCTGTCCGTCGACGGCGTGCCGATCAACATGCCGAGCCACGCCCACGGCCAGGGCTTCGCCGACACGAACTTCATCATTCCGGAGGCGGTCGAGCGCGTCGAGATCACCAAGGGGCCGTACTTCGCCAACCAGGGCGACTTCGCCACCGCCGGCGCCGTGAACCTGGTCACCCGCGACGACTTCGATCACAGCTCCGTTGGCTTTGGCGTGAGCGGCTCGCCCGGCCACGGAGGGCCGGGGTACCGGGGCCTGCTCGTCGCGAGCCCGAAGTGGGACGCCGCGACGGCGACGTTCGCGGCCGAGGTGGGGCGCCAGGACGGCCCGTTCGACTCTCCCGAGAACTGGAACAAGTACAAGCTCTTCAACAAGCTGACGTTCCACCTGTCTTCGGCGTCGACCCTGTCGATCGGCGAGATGAGCTACGGCGGCACCTGGCACGGCTCGGGGCAGATCCCCGTGCGCGCCGTCGACGAGGGGCTCGTCACGCGCTTCGGGTCGATCGATCCCAGCGAGGGCGGCGATACGACGCGCCACCACGTTTACGCGCAGTATCGCTTGCGCCCCTCGGAGGACAGTGAGATCCGCGCGCTCGTCTACGCCGGTACGTACACGTTCGACCTCTTTTCGAACTTCACCTTGTACCTGCGGGACCCGGCGAACGGCGACGAGATCGAGCAGCAAGACCGGCGCACGTTCTACGGCGCCAAGGCGAGCTACCGCCTCGCGCACAAGATCGGCGGCGTGCGGTTCGAGACGACCCTCGGCGCCGACGTGCGCGGCGACGACATCCACGAGATGCTCTGGCACGCTGTCGACCGCGTCCCGCTCGACCCGGTCCGGGACGACGGCGTCCACCAGACGCTGATCGGCGCGTACGTCAGCGAGGAGATCGCCCCCGTCGAGTGGGCACGCCTCGTCGTCGGGGCGCGCGCCGATGAGCTCGCGTTTTCCGTGGACAACAACCTGCCCGCCGGCGCCGATCCGCTCAACCCACGGAGCGGCGCCGACGGCGCCCAGCAGATCAGCCCCAAGGCGAGCGCGATCGTGTCGGCCTTGCGGCGCGAGGACGCTCAGCTCGACCTTTATCTCGACTGGGGCAACGGATTTCACTCGAACGACGTACGCGGCGCGTTCGTCCCCCCGCCGTCGCAGCCCGTGACGCCGCTGACCCGCGCGATCGGAGAGGAGATTGGCCTTCGCACCCGCGCGTTCGACCGGCTCGACTTCGCTGCGGCGTACTGGCTCCTCGACCTCGACAACGAGACCGTCTGGAACGGGGACGACGGGACCACCGCCGTCAGCGGTGCGACGCGCCGCTACGGGGTCGAGCTCGAGGCCCGATACGCGATCTTTCCGTGGCTCGCCGCCGACGGCGCCGTCACCTTCACGCACTCGCAGTTCAGCGCCGACCGCGAGAACGGCGGTGGCCTCGCCCTGGCGCCCAAGCAGACGTGGTCGGGCGGGCTCTCGGTGCGGCACCCGATCGGTCCGGGAGTCGCGCGGGCGGGTCTGCGCTTCTACGGCATCGGCGACCGACCCGCGTCCGACGACGGGGTCATCGTCGCGCCAGGTTTCACCCAGGTGGATCTTCACGCGGGCTACCGGACGCGCCGATGGGACGTCGCGCTCGACATCGAGAACCTGCTCGACGGCGACTTGCGCTCCGCGCAGTTCGACACGATCAGCCGCCTGCGGAACGACCCGGCCGTCGGCACGCCGGTCCCTGTGGGGTTCTGCGGCCCGGGCGGCCGCGTCGCGAACACCCCGATGGGCTATGCGCCGTCGCCGCGCGCAGCGGCGACCGTGCCGTTCTTCGGCTGCGAGGGGGTCGACTTCACTCCCGCGTACCCGCTCACCGCGCGCCTGATGGCGACGCTGTTTTTGGACTGAGACTCGACACACACAGGGTCACTGAGGCTCGAGGCGCAGTCGATAGCCGATCCCCACCTCGGTCATCAGGTACCTTGGCCGGGCCGGCTTGCGCTCGATCTTGTGGCGCAGGTGGGTCATGTACACGCGAAGGTACTGGGTTTCGTCCTCGTGACCGGGGCCCCAAACCGCCTCGAGGAGATCGTGGTGCGTCAGCACCATCCCGGCGCGCTGGATGAGGGTCGCCAGAAGCTTGAACTCGATCGGCGTCAGGTGGACCGGTTGTCCGCGCACCGTGACCGCGTGGCGAGGCAGGTCCACGCGGACGTCCTCACCGAGCTGGACGACGCCCATCGGCTCGGCCCCGGACCGGCGAGCGGCGTTGCGGAGCGCGACGCGGATGCGAGCCATCATCTCGGCGGCGCCGAACGGCTTGGTCATGTAGTCGTCGGCGCCCTCGTCGAGCGCCTTGACCTTCGCAGGCTCGCTGCCCCGCGCCGAGATGATGAGAATGGGCATGGTGCTCCACTCGCGGATGCGGCGGGTCACCTCCGAGCCGTCCGCGTCGGGCAGGCCGAGGTCGAGCAGCACGATGTCCGGTCGGTGCTTGGCCGCCAAGCGGATGCCCTCCGCCGCGGTCGTTGCCTCGATGGCTCGGTACCCGTGGGCGGCGAGGGCGATGCGCGCGAACGTCCGCATGTCGGCTTCGTCCTCGACAACGAGCACCACGGGAGCCTCGGTCACGGGGTCGTGGCCTCCGTTGGTGACGGCGGGAGCGGAAGCGTGAAGAGGAAGCGAGCCCCCCCGCCGTCGCGATCCGTCACCCAGATCCGTCCCCCGTGGGCGCTGACGATGGCCCGGCATATCGTCAGCCCTAATCCAACGCCGCCCCCTTCGCCATCACGAACGCGGTAGAATTTTTCGAAGACTCGCTCTCGCAGATCTTCGGCGACGCCGGGACCACGGTCGGAGACCTCGATCGTCACGTCGCCGGCGCTCGCGACCGCCGACAGATCGATGGGGCTCTCGGGGGGGGTGTACTTCGCGGCGTTCTCGAGCAGGTTGATGAGGACCTGCTCGACGAGCACCGAGTCGAACGCCACGAGCGGAAGCTCGTCCGGGACGGTCACGTCGACGTCGCGGCCGCGAAGACGCTCCTCGACGTGGTCGAGCGCGGATCCGATCACCTCCTCGAGCGGCTGGGGCTCTTTCTTGATCTTCAGCTCGCCAGCCTCGAGCCTCGCCATCTCCAGCAGGTTGCGCACGAGGCGATCCAGACGGCGCGCTTCCCGGTAGGCCGTCTCGAGCAGGACGCGCCGCGCCCCCTCGTCCTCGGGCGCTTGCGGCGACAGCATGGTGCTCGTGGCGCCGGTGATGACGGCGAGGGGCGTACGCAGGTCGTGCGAGACGGAGCTCA
>DATGJA010000392.1:0-5455 GCA_035295445.1 Polyangiaceae bacterium
GGCCGCGTCCTGTGCGTCTTCGGCTGCGGCGGGGATCGGGACCCCACCAAGCGCGGACCGATGGGCGAGGCCGTGGCCCGGCGCGCCGACGTGGTCGTCGTCACCAGCGACAACCCCCGGAGCGAGGCTCCCGACGCGATCGCCGACGCCGTGGTCCGAGGAGCGCACGCCGCGGGCGCCACGCCGCGGGTCGAGCTCGACCGTCGTCGCGCGATCGACCTGGCCGTGAGCTCCGCGGACCCGGGCGACGTCGTCCTGGTCGCGGGCAAGGGCCACGAGGACTATCAGATCGTCGGCAAGGTGAAATCCCCGTTCGACGACCGCGTGGAAGTACGGCGCGCCCTCGCCGCGAGACGCGCCGCGCGAGCGGGGCGCTGAGATGCCCACGCCCATCCCGGCCAACTCGGCGCCGCTCACCGCGCTCGACGCCGCGGCGGCCACGCGCGGCCGTCTCCGCGAAGGTCCGGGCGGTCGAGCCCCCGTCGTCGCGCGCGGGATCACCAGCGACAGCCGGTGCGTCGTTCCCGGGTCGGCGTTCGTCGCCCTGCGGGGGGAGCGCCACGACGGTCACGCGTACCTGGACGCCGTTCTCGCCGCGGGGGCGGTCCTCGTCGTGGTGCAAGAGGGGCGCGTGCAGGCGCTCCCTCCCGGCGCGGACCTCGTCGAGGTGGACGACACGCTGGTGGCCTGGGGCGATCTCGGGCGGGCCCACGTCGCGCGCTGGCGAGCTGCCGACCCCGGGGGGCGCGTGGTCGCGATCACCGGCAGCGCCGGGAAGACGACGACGAAGGAGCTCTGCGCGGCGCTCCTCTCCACCGTCGGGCCTTGCCACGCGACCGTGGGCAACCTCAACAACCGGGTCGGCGTGCCGGCGACGGCGTTCGGCCTGGGCCCCGAGCACCGCTACGCCGCCTTCGAGATCGGGATGAGTGTGCGCGGCGAGATCGCCGAGCTGGCCCGCATCCTCGGACCCGACGTGGGCGTCGTGACCAACGTCGGCGTCGCGCACGCGGAGGGCGTCGGGGGGAGCCGCGCCGACGTGGCCCGCGAGAAGGGCGCCCTCTTCGAGGCGTTGCCCGCCGGGGGCGTGGCCGTCGCTTGCTTCGACGACGCCGCCGCGATGGATCAGCTCCGCCGGACGCGCGCCCGCCGCGTCGTCACCTTCGGCGTGGGCGCTGGCGCCGACTACCGTCTCGAAGACCGCGTGCCCGCCGGTGCCCACGGCGCGCGCTTGCGCATCGCCCTCCCGAGGGGCCGGCGCCTCGACGTGGTCTTTCCGATGGTCGGCGAGGCCGCGGCCGTCGACCTCGTCGGGGCCATCGCAGCCGCCGAGGCGACCGCCGGCGAGCTGCCGCCAGACGCGGTCCATCGCGCGGTCGCCCAGGCTCCGCCGGTCCCCGGCCGAATGCAGGTCCGGGAGCTCTGCGACGGGACCACGGTGCTCGACGACACCTACAACGCCAACCCGCAGAGCATGCGGGCGGCGCTCCGAGCCCTCGCGGAGGTCGCGGCGGGCCGCAGGGCCGTCGTCGTCGTGGGCGAGATGCGCGAGCTCGGCGAGATCGCGCCGGCCGAGCACGAGGCCCTCGGGGGGGCGCTGGTCGAGTCGCGGGCGAGCGTCGTGGTGAGCTGCGGCGGCCTGGCGGATCTGGCCGTCGCCGCGGCGGAGAGGGCGGGCGCGGCGTGTGCGCGCGCGGCCGACGCCGCCGAGGCGTCCGTTCTCGTCGCGAAGCTCGTCCGGCCGCGCGACGTCGTGCTCGTGAAGGCGTCGCGGGGCGTGGGGGCCGAGCGGGTGGTCGACGCCCTCAGTCAACAGCGGGGGGTTCGCAACGCCCGCACGCTCGAGCGAAGCGAGAGTTCGGGCGACACACCGAACGCCCGCACGCTCGAGCGAAGCGAGAGTTCGGGCGACACACCCGACAGCGCCGAGCCGGACGCCGCACGCTGATGCTCTACGAGCTCCTCTTCCCTCTTCGCCACGAAGCCGACTGGCTCGGTTGGCTCAACGTCTTGCGGTACGTCCCGTTCCGGGCCATCGCGGCGACGGTGAGCGCGATGCTGCTCGCCTTCATCCTTTCGCCTTGGTTCATCCGCGAGCTCGCCCGCAAGCAGATCGGCCAGGTCGTCCGCACCGACGGCCCCGAGACCCACAAGCTCAAGAGCGGCACCCCGACGATGGGCGGCGCCCTCATCCTGCTCTGCGTGCTCGTACCCACGGTCCTTTGGTGCGACCCCCGCAACGTCTTCGTGTGGGCGACGAGCGCCGTCACAGCCGGGTACGGCGTCATCGGGTACCTCGACGACTACCTCAAGATCAAGCTGAAGAACTCACGCGGCGTGCCGGGGCGCTACAAGCTGCTCGGCCAGCTGGCGATCGGCGGGGCCGTCGTCTCCTACGCCTTCTTCGCGCGCGACCACGTCCCGTCCGACTGGTGGGACATCCGCTGCAACCTCGCCCTGCCGTTCGTCGCGTTCTCGAAGCATCCCCTCGTCCTCCCCGCCTGGATCTACGTGCCGTTCGCCGTGCTGGTCGTCGTCTGGACGTCCAACGCGGTCAACCTCACCGACGGCCTCGACGGGCTCGCGATCGGACCCGTGATGATCAACGCAGGGACGTACCTCGTCTGGGCGTACCTCGCGGGGGCGACGTTCGGCATCGCGCACGTCGCGCAGCGCTTCGTCGTCGCCAAGTACCTGGACATTCCTTTCATCGCGAGCGGCGGCGAGCTGTCCATCTACTGCGGCGCCATGGTCGGCGCGGGGATCGGCTTTCTCTGGTACAACACGTACCCTGCCCAGGTGTTCATGGGGGACGTCGGCTCGCTCGCCCTCGGCGGCGGGCTCGGCATGTGCGCGGTCTTTACGAAGAACGAGATTCTCTCGGCCATCCTGGGCGGGGTCTTCTTCTTGGAGGCGGTCAGCGTCGTCGTCCAGGTCCTGAGCTACCGGCTCACCGGGCGGCGGATCTTCCTCATGGCGCCCATTCACCACCACTACGAGAAGATGGGCTGGCCAGAGCCCAAGATCATCGTCCGCTTCTGGATCATCTCCATTCTCTTGGCACTCTTCAGCCTTTCGAGCTTGAAGTTGAGGTGAGTGTCCGTGTCGGAGCTCTACCAGAAGCGGGTGGTCGTCGTGGGCCTCGGCGCGAGCGGCGTGGCGGCGGCCCGCCTTTGTCTCCGGCGCGGCGCACGGGTGGTCGCGACTGACGGCAAGTCGTGGGACGAGCTCTCCGACGACGCGCGCGCCCTCGACGGGCTCGGGGTTCGCGTCGTCGCAGGCGGTCACGCCGACGCCCGAATGAACGAGGCGGACGTCGTCGTCGTCTCCCCGGGCGTTCCGCCGTTGCCCGAGGTCGCCGCCGCCGCCGCGGCCGGCGTGGCCGTGTGGGGCGAGGTCGAGCTCGCCGCGCGCTCGATGAGTCGACCCTGTCCGATCGTGGCCATCGGCGGGACCAACGGGAAGAGCACGACCACGTCTCTCGTCGGCGCTCTGCTCACCGGCCACGGGCTCCGGACCTTCGTCGGGGGCAACCTGGGAGACCCGCTCGCGGCGCACGCCGACGACGTGTTCGACGTCGCGGTGCTCGAGGTCTCGAGCTTCCAGATGGAGCGCGTCGATCGCTTCCGGCCGCACGTCTGCGCGCTCCTCAACGTCACCGACGATCACCTCGACAGGTACGCCGACTTCGACGCGTACGTGGCGGCGAAGGGCAACGCCTTCGTCCGTCAGACCGAGCAGGACTGGGCCGTCGTCCCCGCGGGCGACGGGCTGTGCACGCGCGAGGCCGCGCGCGGCCGCGGGCGCGTCGTCACCTTCGGCGCGGGAGGCGTCGTTGACGTCGCCGCGGACGCGGTCGTCGACAGGCGCACGGGCGAACGCTTCGAGCGCGGTCAGATCGCGCTTGGCGGGGGGCACAACGCGCTGAACGTCGCCGCCGCCGTCGCGAGCGTGGGCCCCTTCGGCGTCCCGCCGTCGACGATCCGCGCGGTCCTCGCCGATTTCTCGGGCCTTCCCCATCGGACGGCGTTCGTCCGCGTCGTGCGGGGGGTCCGGTACTACGACGACTCGAAGGGCACCAACGTGGGCGCCGCCGTCACGGCGCTCGAGGGGCTGACCGAGCCGCGCGTTGTCCTCATCGCCGGGGGCCGCGACAAAGGCGGCACGTACGCGCCCCTCGTCCACGCGCTCGGTCGCAAGGGCCGCGCGGCCGTCGTCATCGGCGAGGCCGCCGATGTGATCGCGCGCGCGATCGGGGATCGCGTGCCGGTGCGGCGGGCCGCGTCGATGGAGGAGGCCGTGCGCGTCGGCGCGTCCCTCGCCCGGCCGGGCGACGCCGTCCTGCTCTCGCCGGCGTGTTCGAGCTTCGACATGTTCCGCGACTACAAGCATCGGGGGGACGCCTTCGTCCACGCCGTCCAGAGTCTGTCCGAGGGGGGCTCGTGAGAGAGGCGTTGCGCAACGTGCGCCGGACGGTCGGGATCGGTCTCGCCGCTCCGCTGGACGCGCGCCCCAATGCCGCGCGGTCCGCGGGGCCGGTCGACCCGGTGCTCGCGGCCCTGGTCATCGCGCTCGTCGGATTCGGCGTCGTCATGGTCTACAGCGCCAGCGCCGTCCAGGCCACCGTCCAGTACCATGACCCTCAGTTCTTCCTGAAGCGTCAGGCGGCCTACGCGCCCGCGGCCCTCCTCGCGATGTGGGCCGCCGCGCGCTTCGACTATCACCGCCTCTACAAGCTCACGTACCCGGTCCTCGCGATCGTGGGCGTGCTGCTGCTGCTCTGCGTCGTCGGGTTCGGTCACTCGGGCGGCGGCGCCGCGCGGTGGCTCTCGATCGGTCCGATCCACGTCCAGCCCGCCGAGATGGCCAAGGTGGCGCTCGTCATCTGGCTCGCCTATTCGCTCGCGAAGAAGGCCGAACGCGTCAAGACCTTCACCGTCGGCTTCTTACCGCACCTCATCGTCGCCGGCGTCTTCATGCTGCTCTGCTTGAAGCAGCCGGACTTCGGGAGCGCCGTCGTCTTGCTCCTCCTGACGTTCACGATGCTCTTCGTCGCCGGGGCGAAGGTCGGCTACATCCTGGGGGCGTCGATCCTGGGCGCGGGCTTCGGCGCCGCCGCCATCCGCTTCCGCGCGTATCGCTACGAGCGCTATCTCGCGTGGGTCCACATGGACGAGCACCGGCAGGATCTGGCCTACCAGCCGTTCCAGAGCGTCATGTCCTTCGGGTCCGGGGGGTCGGGGGGCCTCGGCCTCGGGCGGGGATTGCAGACGCTGTACCTGCCGGAGGCGCACACCGACTTCGTCGCCGCGATCGTCGGCGAGGAGCTCGGCTTCCTCGGCGTCGCCGTGCTTTGCGGCGCGTACTTTCTCCTGGTGGCCCGAGGCGTGCGCGCGGCGCTGCGCGCTCCGGACGACTTCGGCGCCTTCCTCGGGTTCGGTCTCTCGACGATGTT
>DATGJA010000393.1:0-3590 GCA_035295445.1 Polyangiaceae bacterium
GGCGTCAGCACGCCGTTCGTACAGAAGTAGAGCGTGTCGGGACTTCCGCCCACGCCGTCGCCGCCGCAGTAGAGGCCGTTGGCGTTCGGGCAGGTCATCGGCGGCGGGCTCTGCTCGGCCGCGACGTCCGCCGGGGTCGCGACGTCCGGCGACACGCCGACGTCCTGGGGGGCGGTCGCGTCTCGGGGCGCCGCTGCGTCCGCCGCGGGCGTGTCGTCCGCGGCCGTGTCGAGAACCTGAGGGCTCACCCCGGCGTCGGAGGTGACGGCGTCGAGCCCCGAGGTCGCGTCCTGCACGCGCATCGCGCGCACGTCCGGCGACGACGCGTCCAACGAGACCAGGCCGGGGCCTCCGGCGCCGCCGCCACCCTCCTCGAGGATCCCTGGCTCGTTTCCGAGGATCGCGTTGCAGCCCGTCGAGAGGAGCAACACGCATGAAGCGCCAAGAAGCGGCGAGCGAATGCGACGCATCGGCGAGTGCTCGTCAAAAGGGAGGGCGGTTCCAGACGCCGCTGTCGAGGCGCTCCCCCGTTGTCACCGGTGCGATCGACGGCGCCGGCCGAACGTCGTGCGAGCGATCGTGCGGCTGCGCATGAGGGTGCGGTGCGGTCGCCGAAGCAACCGTCTCGATGGGCGCCGAAGACGATGGCGCCAACGTCCCGAGCCGCGTCGACGGCTCGGCCATGGCGCTCGCCGCCGGTACGACCCGGGCCTGCATCACGGAGAGGGCCGGCGCAGAATGCCCGCTCCCGAGAACGGCCGCGGCGAGGGTCGCGGCGCCCATCGTCACGACGCCGACGAGCGCCGCGGGGCGCGTCCACCTGCGAGACGAAGGGCCCCCCCCGCGTACCTCGAGGAGACCGGCGCGAACGGCGCCCATCGACGGGGGGCGGTCCTCTCGCCGGGTCGAGAGCATCCGCGTCACGAGCGCCGCCACGTGGGGCGGCAGATCCGGTCTGTGGCGCTCGATGGGCACGATCTGATGATTGGTAACGGCCTTGAGCACTTGCCCGAGGGTCGCCCCTTGGATGGGCCGATAGCCGGTCAAGCACTCGTACAGGATGACCCCGAGCGACCAGACGTCGCACAGTGGATCGACGTCCGGCTCGCCGTAGATCTGCTCGGGCGACATGTAGAGCGGGGTCCCGAGCATCGCCCCGTCCGCCGTGTGCACGGCCGACTCGGTCGTCCCGAAGGCCGGCGCGACCTTCGCGATGCCGAAATCGAGGACGACGACGCGTTGTCCGCCGTCGTCGGAGGTCGCCAAGAAGATGTTGTCCGGCTTCAGATCACGATGAACGATGCCGCGCCCGTGCGCCGCCTCGAGGGCCGAGATCACGGGCAACACGATCTCCGCGGTCTGCTGGAAGGTGAGCACCCGCACGCGCTCGAGGCGCTGGCCGAGCGACTCGCCCTCCAAGAGGTCCATGACCATCACGGGCACGCCGCCCTCGAGCTCGATGACGTCGTGGATCTGGACCACGTGGGGATGGCGTACCGTCGCCGCGGCGCGGGCTTCGCGCACGAAGCGCCGGCGATGTGGCTCGTCGATCGCGAGCGACGCGTTCAGAAACTTGAGCGCCACGGGCTTGTGGATGAGCGTGTGCGTGGCCGCCCAGACCTCCGCCATCCCACCGCGGCCGATCAGTCGTTCCAGACGAAAGCGTCCACCCACCACCTCCCCCGGCGCTCGCACCGTCCGCGGAGCTTCCAGGGTCAACCCGGAGCGCGCCCTCGGCGGCGCACCCAGGTCCGCCGTGTCGGGCGGCCCGCCGCCGTCCGCGAGGCAGGCCTCTCGTACTGCCTTCGCGAAGGCGTCGGCCCCGCGGGGGCGTGCTTCGGGACGCGTCGAGAGCGCCCCCATGAGCACGGAGACCAGCCCGGCGGGAAGCTCGATGCCTTGATCGCGAGGAGTCTTCGGGTGCAGCCGCGCGCTCGCGTCGTGTTCGGCGTCCCAGGGCAGACGGCCGACGAGCATCATGTAGAAGACGACGGCAAGCTCGTACACGTCGCTCGCGATGCTGGCCGGGGTTCCGAAGAAGCGCTCTGGAGCCATGTACGCGGGCGTGCCCCGGATTGCACCGGCGCGGGTGGTCGTCGTCGTCGGACCCCCGAGATCGCGCGCGATGCCGAAGTCGAGAAGGATCGCCCGGCCGGAGGTCTCGTCGAGGAAGACGTTCTCCGGCTTCACGTCCCGATGGACGAGCCCGGCGTCGTGAAGCGCCGTCGCTCCTTCCGCGATTTCGCCGAACCGAGCGAGCGCCGCCGCGAGGGGCAAGGCACCGCGGCCGACGCGCTCGGCGAGAGACTCGCCGCGAAGGAGCGGCATCGCCAGGTAGGGCCGCCCGTCGGGCAGGACGCCCGCGTCAATCATCGGCACGAGCGACGGATGCCGCACGCGGCGCATCCGCTCGCTCTCTTCGAGGAACCGGCGGCGCTCGCGCTCGGACAAGGCGAGGTTCTCGTGCAGTACCTTGAGGGCGATTTCGCCGTGCCGATCGCTCGACGCCGCGTACACGACGCCGCTGCCCCCCTCCCCGAGAACGGACGAAACGGCAAATTCGCCGAGCACCAACCGGTGCTCGGGGCGGTGCTGCGCGCGCACGCCCATGGCGCCCCGACTATACCGCGTGCCATGCTCTTCGCCCGTGTCGCGTGTGACCAATACCCTTGAACGCCCGGCAACGCGCGACCGCAGTCGTCTGCGCGTCCTTTTTGGCCCCGACGCCGGCACGGAGGTGGATCTGCCGAGCGTCGGAGTCGTCGTCGGCGCCGATCCGGCGTGCGACGTCGTCCTAAACGACGCGGCAGTCTCCAAGCGCCACGCCACCATCGCGCCAAGCGCCGCCGGGTTCGAGGTAGTCGATCTCGCCTCTCGCAACGGCACGTGGCTCGACGGGGTGGGCCTCACGCGGGCAAGCGTTCCGCTCGGTACGACGTTGCGGCTCGGCACCTCCCTCGTGCAGCTCTTGCCTGCCGAAAAGAGCGTCGAAATCGAGCCGTCGGAGCGCACGTCGTTCGGCGCGATGGTGGGCGGCAGCCTTGCGATGCGCCGGGTGTACGCTGTGCTCGAGCGCGCCAGCCGGACGCAGGCGCCCTTGCTTTTGCTCGGCGAGAGCGGGACGGGCAAGGAGCTCGCCGCCCGCGGCGTTCACGAAGCCGGGCCGCGCGGTGCGGGGCCATTCGTCGTCTTCGACTGCGGCGCGGCGAGCGACTCGCTCATCGAGAGTGAGCTCTTCGGCCACAAGCGCGGATCCTTCACGGGCGCGGTCTCCGATCGCCCCGGAGCTTTCGCGCTCGCCCACGGCGGGACGCTGTTTCTCGACGAGATAGGGGACCTGCCGCTGGCCCTGCAGCCCAAGCTGCTTCGGCTCGCCGAGCGCGGGGAGGTGACCCCCCTCGGCGGGCGCGCCGCCGAGCGTTACGACGTTCGCATCGTGGCCGCCACCCACCGCGATCTCTGGGCCGAGGTCGGGCGGGGGACCTTCCGGGGTGACCTTTACTATCGCCTCGGCGTCGTAGAGGTGCGCCTGCCCGCGCTCCGCGAACGAACCGAGGACGTGCCGGAGCTCACCCGCCTGTTCTTGCAAG
>DATGJA010000394.1:0-2618 GCA_035295445.1 Polyangiaceae bacterium
TGTGGGACGAGCGCGTCCGAGCCATCCCGACCGAGCTTCGCCTCAGCGCGTACGCGGCGGCCGCGCTCGGGGACGACGTGCGCGGCGAGGTGCTGAAGACGCTGTGCGCGTCGCTGGGCATGGACGCGCGCGACGCCCTCGTCGCGCTGACGCGCGCGCAGATCCTGTTGGCGGTGGGCAACGACCAGTTCCAGTGGCCTCACGCGTTGCTCCAGGAGCACCTGCTCGAGCGCCTGAACGAACGAAACGACGCGCCCGCAGTGTATCGCCTGGCCGCCAACGCCATGGCGAAGCACCCGGGGGTCGGGTCCCGGCGCATCACCCAGCACCGCGTGGCCAACCTGCTCAAGGCGGGAGACGACGAGACCGCCGCCCGACTGATGTTCGATTTCATCCGCGCGGCCTGGAGACGCGGGCGCGACACGGCGGCCACGCTGCGCGACATCGAGACGTTGAACGGGAGGCTTCACGGCGCCCACGCGGCGGAGGCCGCCCTGTGGCGCGCCGAGTCGCTGCGATACATGGGGCGCCTCAAGGAGGCCGAGGCCGAGGCCGAGACGGCGCGGCGCGCGTTCGAGCTCGCCGGGGACTTGGCCAACGAGGCGGGCGCGCTGCGTCTGCTCGGTCACATCGCGAGCGACCTGGGACACCCGGCTCAGGGGCGGGCGCTCGTCGTGCAGGCCCTCCAGCGATACGGTCAGCTCGGGGACGCCGCCGGCCGCGCGCAGGCCGAGGTCGTCCTCGGCGAGATCGACTACCTGCTCGGCGACCATGCGCGCTCGCGCACGACGCTGAACGAAGCGGTCCGACAGTGCACCGAGGTGGGCGACGCGCTCGGACGCGCACAGTGCCTCATCCTCCTGGCGGCGATCGAAGAGGCCGGCGGGGCCTTCCAGCGGGCGCGCGACCTGCTCGCCCAAGCACGCACGGAGTCGGATCGGATCGGCTATCGGCTCGGCATCGCGCAGAGCGACGTCGCGCTGGCCCACGCCGACCACCGCAGCTTCGACTTCGCCGGGGCTCGCGCGCGCGCGCTGGCGGCTCGAGCGAGCTTCCGCGAGGTGCAGAATCCGCGCGGAGAGGCCGCGTGCGAGAGGCTGCTTGCGATGGTGGCGCTCGACTCGGACGACTTCGACGCGGCCGACGCGCACGCACGAATCGCCTTCAAGATCCACGAGCGTCTCCAGGACCCCTGGGGTGAGCTCGAGGCGCGCTTGCTCATGGCGCAGGTCGCGCTCGCGCGGGACGACGCGCGGGCCGAGTCGCTTGTGGCGGCGTGCGATCGCGTCATCCTCGACGAGGCGGAGCCGCGACAGCATCGCCACATGACCCGCGCGTGGCTGGCTCAACGACAGGGGCGCTGGCAGGACGCGGCGGCCGAGCTGGACGCAGCGCGCACCGCGTTCGCGAGCGACGGCGGGCGGGCGGCCGAACGCGCGCGGACGGGCGATCACACACCGCACTTGCTCAAGCGTTTCTCGCGGATGACGTGGGTGGGGCCGGCCTCCGGCAAAATCGAAGCCTGGCGGCGGCAGGTGGAGGCGTCCGGGTAGGGGCCTGCGCGAATCCCGAGCCGCCTGCTATAAGGCCCGGCCATGTCGACCCCCCAAGACCCCGGCAGGCGCCGCAAGCAGAAGATCCGTCGAACCAAGCAGCTCGCTGCCTGGCGCGACAAGAATGGCGCCGCGGCCGAGGCGCCCAAGAAGGCAGCCAAGTAACCGTCCTGCCCGGCTAGCTACAGCGGCTAGGCATCGACCAGCGCGAGCTTGCTCCGCGCCATCTTGGCGATCTTTGCCCGGCCGCCCTTCTCCACCACCGTCTTCAAGAGCTCCTCGCCGACCGGGTCGCCCTGCTCGGCGAAGTGGAACCCGACGTAGTAGAGGTGCGAAAGGTCGAGGGACCGGTCCTTCTTGAGATGCGTGGCCACGTCCACGCCGCGCCCGAGCAACGCGCCGAACATGCGCAACGATTCGTCGCCGGCCCGCGCGGCAGCGCGCGTGTCCCGCGTCCCGCGCGCGAGCTCGACCGCGGCGAGGGTGTAGCGATCGTCGTCGGTGCCGCCTTCCCCGTGGCAGAGAACGCGTAGAACGACGGCCGCCTTGTCCGGCTGGGCCTTCCTGAGGCGCACCGCGACGTCTCGGAGCGCTTGCGCGGCGGCCTGCGCGTCCGCGTCGCGAGCCGCCGCGAGCAGCGGTTCCCAGGGGGTCTGCCCGGAGGACAGCCGCCGGCACGCCGTCTCCAGGAGCTCGCGCCGAGCTGCCGCGGGGATCTTCTTCGCGCTCGGGCGCACCACGGCGCGCAGCAGCCACGCTCGGTCCGTGTCGCTGGCCTCCAGCAGCGCCTTGGCGAGGGCCGGCACCGCCTCATCGCGGATCGGGGACGAACCAGGCGCCGCCGTGGTCCCCTCGGCCCGAGCCTCCGCGAGCGAAGCCGCGGCGAGCTCGGCGCGGCGCTTGTCCTTGGTGTCGGCGAGGACGCCGACGAGCCCGCGCGCGGCCTCGGCGCCCGGCATGCGGCCGAGCATCTCGATGACGAACCGGGCGCGCTCGAAGTCGGGGTGGGAGAGGAGCTTTTGCAGCGGTTTCAGGACGTCGGCGCCAACCGGGAGCCGCAGGCTT
>DATGJA010000395.1:0-4900 GCA_035295445.1 Polyangiaceae bacterium
TTGAGGATGGTGTCGATCGCCACCGTGGTCTTGCCTGTCTTGCGGTCGCCGATGATGAGCTCGCGCTGGCCCCTGCCGATCGGGGTCATCGAGTCGATGGCCTTGATGCCCGTCTGCAGAGGCTCCTTGACCGGCTGGCGGGCGAGGATGCCCGGAGCCTTGATTTCGACGCGGCGGCGATGCGGCGTCTCGATCGGTCCTTTGCCGTCCACCGCCTGGCCGAGCGCGTTGACCACGCGGCCCACGAGGGCCTCTCCGACGGGCACGTCCAGGATGCGGCCCGTGCGCTTGACGACGGAGCCCTCCTTGACGTTCGTCACCTCGCCGAAGCATGCCGAGCCGACGTTGTCGGCCTCGAGGTTCAGCACGAGGCCCATCAGGTTGCCCGGAAACTCGAGCAGCTCGCCGGCCATCGCCCCTTCGAGGCCGTAGATGCGGGCGATGCCGTCGCCCACGCTGAGCACGGTGCCGGTCTCCGTGGTGAGGGCGGCCTTCTCGTAGTTCTGGATCTGCTTCTTGATTATCGCGGAGATCTCTTCGGCGCGAAGCTGCATCGTCGGTTCCTCGGTGAAATGGCGGGAGCGGTCGGGGTCAGCCGGTAGTGGTCGGCATCATGGCGTCGCGAAGCGACTCGAGCCGCGTTCGAAGGCTCGCGTCGAAGACCCGGTCTCCGATGCGCGCCACGACGCCGCCGATGAGCGACGGGTCGAGCTTGCGGTCGACCACGACGCGCATCCCGGTCATCTTCTCGAGCTGCGCTTGAAGGCGTCCGTAGTAAGGCTCCGGCAGCGGGGTGACGGTGGTGACCTCGGCGCGCACGAGGCCCTTGCGGGCGTCCGCCAGCATGCGCAACGCCCGCGCGAGGTACGGCAGGGCCTTGGCGCGGCGCCGGTCGACCAGGAGGAGCAGAGTATGCGTGGTCGTCGCGCTCGCGCCGATCTGCTCGGCGAGGTCCCTGACCACCGCCTTCTTCGCGGCGTGCGGGACGAGCGGGTTCTCGACGACGTTGCGCAGCTCCGCGCTCGTGTCCCAGGCATCGGCCAGCGTGGCGACTTCTTCGACGAGCTTGTCGAGCTGGCCGCTCTCGATGCCCAGCTCGAGCATGGCTTGCGCGTAGCGACGCGCGACGATCGAGACGCTCATGCTGCGCCGCCCGGCGGTCGGATCGAGGCCGCCGTCGTCTTGGGCTTGTCACCGAGCTCCGCGAGGAAGGCCTCGGCGAGGCGCTCCTGGTCGGCCGGGGTCACGCGCTTCTTGAGGATCTCCTCGGCGGCGCCCACCGCCGTTTCGACGGCCTCCCGCCAGAGGTCCTGACGCATCTGCTTGAGCTCTTGCTCCACCAGAAACAGGGCATCGCGGTGCATGCGCTCGGCCTTGGCCTCCGCCTCCGCCACGATGCGATCCCGTTCCGCCTCGCCGGCGCGCACGAGCGCGTCGCGCGCGGTCTGCACCTCGGCCTCGAGCGACTCGAGCTTGGCCTGGTAGATCTTCGCGCGCTCCTCGGCCTCCTCCCTCATCTGCTGCGCCAGCTCGATCTCCTTCGCGACCGAGTCGCGCCGCGACTTGAGTCCCGCCAGGATCGGCTCCTTGCCGATCAAGAAGTAGCCGGCCGCCAGGATTCCGAAGTTTATGAGCATCGCGATGAAGGGCGGCGCCTCGCCGTCGAACTCCGTCCAGTTGATGGCGGCGGGGCCGTGCTCCTCTTCTGCCTCGTGGCCTTGCGCCTCGGCGGCGGGCGGCCTGGCCACCCCGGCGGGGTGCGCCGGTTGGGGCGGCGGGTGGTGCGGGGGAGCCTTCGTCGGCTGCTGGCCCCACGCCCAGACGGACCACATGGTCACGAGGACCATCGCCGCCACGGCAAGGCGTCGGGTGCCTCGTCCGAACTCTCGCTTCGCTCGAGCATGCGGACTGGTCATCACGGCTGCACCTCGCGGCCGAGCACGCGCCCGGCCAAGTCGCGCGCGAGGGAGGTGGACTCCGACTTCAACGCGGTGCGCGCCCGCTCGGCTTCGGCGTGGGCGGCGCGCTTGCCGTCCTCGATGGCCTTGGCCGTGGCGGTCCGGACGCCCGCGAGGATTTCTTGCTCGCGCTTTACGCCCTCGCCCCGGATGCGATCGCGCTCCGCGTTGGCGGCCGTTCGCGCCTTGGCCATTTCCCCCTCGTACTTGGCGAGCGCGGTCCCGGACTTCTCGTCGACCTTGCGCGCCTGGGCCCGGGCGCCGTCCGTGCGGCGCTCGCGCTCTTCGAAGAGCTTGAGCATCGGATCGAAGAGGGTCGGTTTGAGGACGACCGTGAGCGCGACGAAGAGGACGACCTGAACCAGGAAGGTGGCATCGAAGTCGACCGAGATTGCCTGCGGGGCGGAGACGCCGGCGTCGATGGAGGCGAGGAGCATGCTTACCCGTGATCAAAGGCCCGCGCCCGGGCGGGAGCCTGCGGACGATAGGGCCAAAAAGTCGCCGCGCCCAGTAGCACCGGGCCGCTCGAGTGTCCATGGCGGTGGGGACTAGACCTGCCCCACGTCCGCGAGAATCTGCTGCGCGTGGGTCGAAACGTCGACCTCGCGGTACACCTTGCGGACGGTCCCGTCCCGGCCGATGACGATCGTCTGCCGCCGGTGATGAACCTCGAACGGCACGCCATACGATCGCCCGATGGCCCCGTCCGGGTCGCTCACCAGCAAAAACGGCAGCTTGTAGTGTGCGGCAAAGTCTTTGTGCGAGCCGGTGGTATCCGCCGAAACGCCGATGAGGACCGCGCCCGTCTTGGCGATGTCCTGCCAGGCGTCGCGAAAGGAGCAGGCCTCCTTCGTGCAGCCGGGGGTCTCGTCCTTCGGGTAGAAGTAGAGGACGACCGGCTTGCCCCGCAGGGCGGCGAGGTGAACACTCGTCCCGTCCTGCGCGGCGCTCGTGAAGTCCGGCGCGGGCTTGCCGACCAAGTCGTCCGTGGCGGCCGCCGACGCGACGGGCGACGCCGTGGCGGCGGAGGCGGACGTGCTCGACTCGCGACCCCCGAGCGGGGGCGACGGGGTGCCGCTGGCGGGGGTGCACGCGGCCGCCCACACGCTCGCGCCCGCGCAGAGCAGGCGGAGTAGGACGTCGTTCGAAGGGGCCATCGCCGCGGCATGATCGCGGCCTCGGGCCTGCCGCGCAAGGGTCACGGGCGTCAGAGGATGCCGAACTCCTTGAGGCGCCTGTAGAAAGTTCGCCTCGGAAGTCCGATCATCTTGGCGGCGCGCAGGCGGTTCCAGTTGCACGCCGCGAGCGCGCCGAGGATGCGATCGCGCTCGGCCGCTTTGTGCTCGGCCTCGCTCTCGGCCCGCGGGGGCACCGAGGGCGCCCGGCCGGGCCGCGGCCGCATCTCCCCGTTGGCCGGGGGCCGGGAGACGAACGTCGGGAGCTCCAGGTCGTCCGCGCCGATCTCGCCCTCTTCGCTCATGAGCCACGCGCTGAGGAGCACGTGCTCGAGCTGCCGCACGTTCCCCGGCCACCGGAAGGCGCAGAGCTTCCGGAGCGCGTCCCGCGACACGGCCTTCCTCTCCCGCCGGTACCGGGCCGAAAAGAGGGAGATGAAGTGGTCGATGAGCGGCGGAATGTCCTCGATCCTCTCGCGCAACGCCGGTACGTGTAGCTCGACGACGTGGAGGCGATAGAGCAGGTCCTCGCGGAACGCGCCCTCCGCGACCATCTGCCCGAGGTCGCGGTGCGTCGCCGCGACCACCCGCACGTCCACGAACTCCTCGGTGGTCCCTCCCACCGGACGGACGCGCTTCTCCTCGAGGACGCGTAGGAGCCCCGCCTGCATCTTGGCCGACATTTCGCCCACTTCGTCGAGCAGCAGCGTGCCGCCGTCCGCCTCCTGGAAGAGGCCGCGCCGCGTCCGATCGGCGCCGGTGAAAGCGCCCTTGACGCTCCCGA
Organism: Polyangiaceae bacterium; assembly: GCA_035295445.1. Classification (GTDB taxonomy): domain Bacteria; phylum Myxococcota_A; class Polyangia; order Polyangiales; family Polyangiaceae; genus Palsa-1150. Next base: position 3,918 of record DATGJA010000395.1, read on the forward strand.
AGAGCTCCGACTCGAGCAGGTTCGCCGGGATGGCCCCGCAGTTGAGGCCCAGGAACGGCCGCTTGGCGCGCGGTCCGGCCTGGTGCACCGCCTTGGCCACCATCTCTTTGCCGGTGCCGCTCTCGCCTGTGACGAGCAGGGGCACGTCCGTGTCCTTCACGCGCTCGATGAGCGCGTAGAGCTTGCGCATCGCGGCGCTCGTCCCCACGAGCCCCGCGTAGCCGAAGTGACTGCGTAGCTCGGCGCGGACTTGCTTGAGGTCCCTTCGCGCTTCGGCCAGCTGCTCGGTGCGGCGGCCGAGCGCCTTCGCCAGGTCGTCGCGCGCCGACGCGAGATCGGCGTTCGCCAGCGCGAGCTCGTCTGCCCGCGCGCGGTTCTCGGCCAAGAGCCGCGCGTTCTCGATCGCGATCGCCGCCTGGTCGGCGAAGGCTCGCAGCGTGGGGAGCTCGTGCTCGAACCGCACCCCGGGGCGCAGCCGGGTCTCGACGTAGAGCGCGCCGATGGTGCGGCCGACCGGCGGCGCGCCCCGGATCGGCACGCACGCGATCGATTGGATCATGAGCTGATGAACGCTGACCGCCTGCGCCAGGCGCTCGTCGTCACGGGCGCTCATGGCCACGACGGGCTCGCCGCCCTGGATCACCTTCTCGGCGACCGAGCGCGAGAAGCTCCCGTGCGGGTCGTCGCCGCCGCCCCCGGTGCGGGCGGTCTGCGCCTCGATCTCGCCCTGGTCCCCGACGAGAAGGACGAAGCCGCGCTCGGCCCCGAGCATCGCGACCGCATGGTCGGTGACGCGCTGGAGCAGCCGCGGCATGTCCCGCTCCGTCGCGAGCTCTCGGGTGACTTCGAGGATGCGGGCCAGGCGGTCCTCGGCCACCCGATGACCCGTGAACATCGACGTCGACCCGCCTCGCGAGCGCGACGCCTCAGCCGGTGGCGAGAGCGCTGCGTGCACGGACGGGGCGGCGACGGTGGCCGCGTGC
>DATGJA010000396.1:0-18954 GCA_035295445.1 Polyangiaceae bacterium
CCCGGGCGATCCCTCGAGAACGGTCGCGTCGACGGCCATCGCGTCGCCGAGGGTGCCCACCCCCGCGGCCACGTCGAGGCCGACGTTCGGGCGCGTCCCCGCGTCGCCCGGGCGCACGAGGAAGGTGACGTCCTCGCCGCAGGCGGAGAGCGCGACGACGGTGGCGAGCGCCCAGGGTCCCAGACGTCGAACCATCGTCAATCCACCTCCAGCGAGACGCGCAGTCCCGTGAAGACTTCGACGGGCGGTTCCTCGAGCAGCGCCGCCCCCGGCAGTAGCGAGTACCGCTGGAACCGCAGGAGCATCGACGTGCCGATGAGGACCCCGAACGCGATCCGTGCGGAAGGCGCGACGCTCAGGGTCGCGAAGACGTCGGCGGCCGGGTTCAGGCGCACGGCGCTCACGGAGGTGGGCCCCGACGTGGCCTCTCCGTCGAACGACGTCATGAGCAGCGCGGGGCCCGCGTCGAGCTCGATCGCGACCCCGCGCGACCCGGTGCGCAGGCGCGCGGTCGCGTCGACCGACGCGTCGCGGAACGTCCCCTCGAAGCCGGGCACGGTCACGCCGACGCCCGGCCCGGCCCGGACCGCGATGCCCAACCCGAAGTGGCCGTCGTGGCCTCCGGGCCAGAGGCTCAAGGCGAGGGCGGCGTCCGGCTCGACCGGATCGGAGCCGCCCGTCGGTGAGCGCACCCCGACGGTGGTCTCCAGCCGCCACTCGCTCGAGCGCGGCTCGGGCGCCACCGCGGGCTTCTCGGCGGGCAGGCGGGCGGACGCGCGGGGTGGCGGCGGAGGCGCCGTGTCCATGGCCGCGGGACCTGCGCGCAAGAGGGTCTTCACAGACAGCGCGACCGACGCGGCGCTGGCGTCTCCCGCCGACGTCGGCATGGTCAGCGGCTGGATCGACAGCTGCTCGGTTTGCGCGTCGTACACCCAGAGCGAGCCGTAGGGATCCGCCTCGCCCTGCGGTCGAAGCCACACGACCGCGTCGGCGTGCTGCGCCAGCGCCAAAGCGCGGGCACCGAAGAGCGCCGCCCGCGCGTCGGTCTCCGGCACCGGGCCGGTCACCGTGTAGACGACGATGTCCCACGGCGACAGCGTCACGAGCAGGGCCCTCGCGACCGGCGGATCCACGTCGACCAGGACCACGCGGCGTTCGCCCGCGCTCGCGACCGCCGGGTACACGAGCGCGGCGAGGAAGGCCCCGATCGCCGTCGCCTTGGCGGGGGTCCGGTTCGGGCACACGTCTAGTGTCCTGAGTCCGTGAAACGCTCCAGCAGGCGCCGCGCGTCCTCGGCGTTGGGTCCGGAAGGATAGCGACCGATGTACTCGCGCAAGAAGGCTCGGGCGGAGTCTCGATAGCCGCGGTCGGCCTGCAGGCGTCCCTCGGCGAAGAGGGCGTTCGCGCCCCAGCCTCCCCCCTGCTCGGCCAGATCGCGGTAGATCGCGAGGGCCGCCTCGGGCTGTCGCGCCTCGAGAGCGCTGGCCGCCTCGAAGCGCTCGCGCGGCGTCGCGCGCGACATGGCGGACGGCGGCGGGGCGTGGGACGGCCCTCGCGTCGCTCCCGCGGCCGTCGCCGGCGGGACGTGCTCGACGAGCACAGACGGGGCGGAGGCCGACGGCGGCCAGTGTTCCCCGCCGCCGACGTACGATCGCAGTCCGTCCGCCGTGACCTCGACGGTTCCGTGCTGCACGTCGACGGTGGCGGCATCTCCCGATCGCGCGACCACGAAGTGCGTGCCGATGACGCGCACCTCGACCTTGCCGGCCAAGACGCGCACCGGCGGTCGGCCCTTGCGCGGGGCCACCTCGCACTCGATACGCCCGCTCTCCAGGTCGATGACCGTCCCGCGCGCGTCGTCGCCGGCGATCCGGACGCGCGACTGGGGGCCGACGTCGAGCGCCGAGTCGCCCAGCTCGACATGGACCGGCGTCGCCGCGGTCTCCACCCGCAGCGGTTCGGAGCCCCCCTTCGATCGTAGGGAGTCGTGCCACCCGACCGCTACGAGGGCCCACGCCAAGGCCGTCGCGCACGCCAGGCCGATCGCCGTCCTCCATGTCCAGACGCTCACGCTCGGACGGATCGCGCGTCGCCGCGGGGCCCTGCGCCACCGCGGGTCGAAGAGGGACCGTTCGACCTTGGCCCAGCGCACGTCGCTGAGCGACTCGATGGGCAACCTTTTGCGCAGCGCGGAGCCCATCATGCCTTCCCGGCGGCGGTACCGTCGCTCACGATGTCGAGCAGGAGCGAGTCCCTCGCCGCCGCCCGGTGGATGGCGCGCCACGTTCGCCAGATGCGCACTTTCGTCGCGACGACCGACACTCCCATCGCGTCGGCGACGTCTTTGACGGGCCTGCCGTCGATCACGTGCAACGTAAACGCGATGCGCTGCGAGGCCGGCACCGTGTCGAGCACCGCGTAGAGGCGCGCGGTCGCTTGGCGCAGGATGGCGCGCTCTTCGGCGCCCGGCGCGCGCGACCAGGGCTCCGGCACGGCGGTGAGCCGCACGACGTCGAGACGCGGGCGCGTAAGGTACCCGTACGCCACGCGGACCGTGATGCGATCGAGCCACGTGGCGAGCGACGCCTCACCCCGGAACCCGGCCATCGCGTTGAAGATCTCCGAAAACGCCTCCTGCAGCAGATCCTCCATATCGGCGTTGGAGCCGAGAACCCGGTAAAGGATGGTGTGAACGCGCCGCCGCTCGCGGTGAAAGAGTTCACGCTGGGCGGCCGCATCGCCGGACACGCAGCGCCGAGCGAGGTCGACGTCCTCGAGGACACGGGCCGAGTTAGCTGTCCTCACGCGTTCACTGTGCCTTGCCTGGGTAGAAAGGTTACACCGCGTTGAAGTATGCGCCGTTGTCCTCCTCAGTACCCCATGCCGTCCTCTTCGCAGGCAGAGCGCGCCGAGTCACCGCGAAAGTGGCCACGAATTGGCCGCCGACGGAGCATGCCGGATATGCTCCCGTCTCAACCGTGCCGAGTTCGCGATCGAAAGGCAGGGCCACGCTCGACTTCGGTCCCCTTCCCGGCTTCGTCGGCTACCGGCTCCGTGTGGCACAGCTCGCCGCGTTCGACGCTTTCATCGGCGGGCAGACGGGCCACCACCTGACGCCCGGCCAGTTCGGGGTCCTCGTGCTCATCGATAGGAACCCCGAGATGACCCAGCAAGACCTGAGCGACGGCATCGGCGTCGACAAGTCGACGCTCGTCACCACCCTCGACCGCCTGGCGGCGCGCGGTCTCATCCGGCGCGTGCGCTCGCGCGTGGACCGCCGGCAGAACGTTCTTCGCCTCACCCCCAAGGGCGCCGCCACACTCGAGGCCATGATCGCCTACGTCGCGGATCACGAGCAAAAGCTCACCGCGAAGCTCTCGTCGGCGCAGAAGCGCACGCTGCTCGAGCTTCTCGACAAGATCGAGTGAGCGAGGCGCGGCGCCCCTCAAGGTACGGGCGCCTTCTGCCGTATCCAATTCCAGGGGGAAGCGACCCGGAATGGATCTCACCCGAAACGCGCGTGCGCGCGCACTGTGCGCTGCATTCACCTGCCTTGCAGCCACCGGCTGCGCCGGGGCCGTCGAGGTCACTCAGACCTACACACCCGCGGCGGCGTCGGACGTGCAAAGCCAGCGCTTTGTTCCCGTGGCCGTCGTGCGCGGCTCGTCGCGCATCGCGCTCCCCGCGGGCGCGCGCGTCGAGCCGACGCGTGTCCTTCTGCCGCGCGCATACGTGCACAAGCTCGGCGTCGGCGACGTGGTCCAAGAGGACGAGCTCGGACGCATCGTGTCGGTGCGGTCCTCGAGCGATCCGCCGGTCGTGACGCGCTTCGTTCCGGGAACGGCGGTCTCGCCACGCGGGTCCGACGAGATCCACGGTCAACTCGCGGACGACGCGGCGTCGATCGCCCTGACGCCGAGCGACGGCGTGGAGATGCACGGTCGCGTCGAGCCGGACGATCCGCTGCCCGGCGGCGGCCACGTGGAGTCGTCGCGCTCGACCGGCGCGCTCATCGCCGGCGTCGTCGTCTTCGCGCTGTCGTACGCACCGACGGTGTACGTCGGCGCGGGCTCAGCCCGCTCTTCGGACCGCATCCTGGCCCTGCCGATCGCGGGACCGTGGATCGACCTGGCGAGTCGTCCGTCCTGCGTTCCCCCCGTTCTGCCGGCGGGGGTGCAGCTCCCGGTGGACCCGTGCATCGAGGAGACGGTGAGCCGCGTCGCGCTTGTCGCGAGCGGCGGCCTCCAGGGGCTCGCGACGATCCTGACCGTGATCGGCCTGCCGTCGCACACGAAGATCGTCGAGGGCGGCGGCGTCGGGGCCCGGAGCAAGCCGACGCTCGCGGTGATCCCGACCGCCGGCGGCGCCGCGGCGGTGGGCACGTTCTGAAGACGTAACTGGCGCCGCGTTATGCTGGGGCCGATGATCCCCAATCAGCCCCGCGTCCCCTGGCAGTCGGGAGACGACATCGCGTCCCTCGTCCTTCGATATGCGCGCGAGACGCCGCACGGCATCGCGCTGGTCGAGGGCGACCGCCGCGTGACGTGGGCCGCCCTCGCCGCGCGGGTCGAGCGCGTGGCGAGCACGCTCGCGGCCTCGAGCCTGGTCCCCGGTGATCGGGTCGCTATCCTCGGCGCGAACTCCGTCGAGTACGTCGAGATCGTGTTCGGCGCGCTGCGGGCGGGAACGTGCGTCGTGCCCCTGCCGACGATGGCGTCGACCGACGCGCTGGCGCGCATGATGGCGGACTCCGGGTCGCGGGCGCTCCTCGTCGCCGGCGCGTACCGCGAAGTCGGACGCGCCATCGCGGATGCGCGCGCGGTGCTTCGCGTGGGCATCGACTTCGACGGCGATGGATTCGAAGCCTACGCCGCGCTCTGCGACCGCGCCGGCGCCCCCGCGCCCGCGGTGACGATCGGAGCCGACGACGCCTTCGACGTCATCTACAGCTCCGGCACGACCGGCGTGCCCAAGGGCATCGCGCATAGCCACGGCGCGCGCAAGGCGAGCTACGCGGGTTCGCGGTCGCGCTACTTCGACCCGAACACGGTGAACGTGATCGCGACGCCGTTCTACTCGAACACGACGAGCGTCACGTGGCTGCTGACGACCGCCAACGCTGGCACCAACGTCCTTTTGCCGAAGTTCTCGGTCGACGCGCTCCTCGACGAGGTCGCGCGGTGCCGGGTGACGCACGCGATGCTCGTGCCCGTGCAATACGAGCGGCTGCTGTCGTCCGATCGCTTCGGGTCGGCCGATCTGTCGAGCCTGCGGTTCCTCTTCTGCACGAGCGCGCCGCTACGACCGCAGACGAAGGCCCGCGTCGTCGCCGAGACGCCGGCGGAGCTCGTCGAGATTTACGGGCTCACCGAGGGGGGGCCGGTGACGATCCTCGAGGCGCGCAAGCACCCGAGCAAGCTCGCGAGCGTTGGCGTTCCGGCGCCTGGCTGCGACGTGCGCGTCGTCGACGACGCCGGGCGCGAGCTACCGCCCGGCGAGGTGGGCGAGGTGATCGGGCGGTCGGCCAACATGATGGCGGGGTACCTGAACCGACCCGAAGACACGAGCGCGATGGTCCTCAAGATGGCCGACGGCACGACGTTCTTCCGGACGGGCGACCTCGGGCGGTTCGACGAGGACGGCTTTCTCTACCTGCTCGACCGCAAGAAGGACGTCATCATTTCGGGCGGGTTCAATGTGTTCGCCGTCGACCTCGAGACGGTGCTCTCGACGCACCCCGGCGTGGCCGAAGTCACGGTGATCGGCGTCCCGAGCGAGCGCTGGGGGGAGACGCCCCTCGCGGTGGTGGTGCTGCGGCCGGGCAGCGCGGCGACGGCCGCAGAGCTCCGCGACTACTGCAACGAGCGCGTCGGCAAGGCGCAGCGCGTGTCGGCGGTGGTCCTGCGCGACTCGCTGCCGAAGAACGCGATCGGCAAGGTGCTCAAGCGCGACCTGCGGACCGAATACGCTGGCAAGTAGAACCGAGCCGGGTCAATGCGACCCGTTCGGGCGCCGCGGGCGCGAGGCGCACGTACGCCGGGCATTCGGCCTTCCTGTCCGCGGGATCGAGCCACCGCACGGTCGCGAGCTGGCAGCGCAGAGCGCCTCTTCATCCCGTCGAGCCTATAGGCCTAGCCCGGCTGCCAGAGGCGTCGCGCAACGACGCCGGCCACGAGCTCTGCGGCGACGTCGAGGGTGCTCGGCTCCAGGTCCGGTACGCGGATGCGATCCGGTTCGGCGACCTGGCGACCGCCGCGGAGGAGGAGGACGTCGACCTCCTCCCACTGGCGGTACGTGAACTGCCCGAGGTCGACGCGCGCGACGGCGTCTGGACCGGCCGCGCGATCCACGACACGGACGTTGTAGCGGCCGAGCTCGAGGACGAGCGTCTGCGTGAAGCCGTCGACCACCCAGCGTCCGAGCCCGTACAGCGGCAAACGCACGTCGAGCGCGACGGTCCTCGGCGGCCCGGAAGGAACCGGAAAGGCCAGCGAGGCGTCGCAACCGAGCGCGCAGACCACCACGAGCGCGAAGGCGGCCCGCAGGGCCCAATTCGACGCGCGCGCGGCGGGGGAGGCCATGGCAGGAGTGCGTAGCGTAAGGCAAACCGCTGCCCGTTGCCCAAGCGTGAAGTCCGCGTTTACGGTAACGCGTTACGCCGTTACGTTCCGTGTAACGCCGAATCGTAACGCGCTGACACATGGGCGTCGCGACAAACGCAGTCGTCTTGTCCGACGACCCACCTGAAACGGCTTGGCCCACCGCTTGCGTAGGGGCCCGCGACGGACGCGACCCTCCGGCCACGAGGGAGCGGCACACAAAGTAAAGGCAAGCCATGGAGTCTGCGTTCCGTAGGGACAAGTGGATCGCGACCCTCAGGTCGCCGGCAATGGGGGTGCTCGTCGCGGCCTGCGGCGGCCGGGTCGTGACGACAGCCGCGGCGCCGGATGCGTCGCCTTCGGCCGCGCGCTCCGCGCCGAGCTCGGGGACCGCGTCCGCCACGGGAGCCTCATCCGATGCGCCCCCTCCGACCGAGATGCCGTCGAGACCCGCTTCTTCGAAGAGCAGCGCAATGGGCGGCGGAAGCAGCCCGGGCGGGGCCGCTCCGGATGCCGCCGCGACGTCGACGAACGGAGTCCCCTTCTCGGGCATGACCGTTTTGACGCCCGCGGAGCTACGGACGCCAAGCGCGGTCGCCCTCGGAGACGTCAATGGCGACGGACGTACGGACATCGTGGTCGCGAGCGAGGACCCGCAGACCTACGCGCGCAGCCTCTTGGTCCTCTTGCAGACGCCGACCGGGTCGCTCGCCGCTCCCAAGATCTACCCCGGCGGTACCTCGGCGCTCGCCGTGGGGGACGTGAACGGCGACGGGCGCGCCGACGTCGTGGCGGGAGACCCGGGCCCGGGAGGCCTCGAAACCGTGATCAGCGTCCTGCCGCAGGCCATTGACGGGTCGCTCGGCGGGGCGATTGCGTACTCGGTGTCCGTTCCGATTGGCGAAATCCTGGTCGCGGACTTCAGCGGCGACCGTAAGAACGACGTCGCGGTGACGAGCTCCAGCGCTCTTGCGGGGCAGCCCGGCCTCGTCTCTCTCTACGTCCAGACGGCCGACGGGAAGCTCCCATCGCAAGCGAAATCGTTCGACATCCTCGGCGGGCCTGATGCGCGCGTCGCGGACTTCAACGGAGATGGGTTGCCCGACGTCATCACGCTCGGTTCGTCGGGCACCGGTGTGAGCACCAGCATCGGAGTCTTGCTGCTTGTGTCGCCCGGCATGTTCGGCGGCGCGATCGAGGCCAACCCGACCCGCGCGAGCCTGGGGGATTCCTTCGACGTCGGCGACGTGACCGGAGACGGCCGCGTGGACGTCGTGACGGCCGTGTCGGCGATGAACCTCGATGGCGTGGTGCTCGTGAGCGCGCAGCAGGGCGGGGTTCTGCTCGCTCCGGTCTCGTACCCGTCGAAGGCGTCCCCGGGGCCGCTCACGGTCGCCGACGTCAATGGGGACGGCCGCAACGACGTCGTGGTCCAGCATCCCGGACAGTCCTTGCTCGGCATCTACCTCCAGAACGCCGACGGCACACTCGCGCCGGAGGTGGGCTTGCCATCCTCCGACGGGCTGAGGCTCAGGGCGGCCGTCGGCGACGTCAACGGCGATGGCGAGCCAGACATCGTCACCGCCGATCAGAACCGCCTGATCGTCTTTTACCACGCTCCCTAGCAGGGTGCTGAAGAACCTACCGACGTCAAACGTCAAAACTGGTCGGGGGTGAGCATGTCGTCGTTCTGCGGGTCGTAGATCGACAGCCCCTCACGGTCGAGCAGGTGTAGGACCGCCCTGAGTGTCGCGAGCTGCGGGTCGCCGCCGCCGTTTCCGTGGTGGATGCTCACCACGTGTTCGTCGACGATGACCTGCACGTAGCTGTCGCGATCCCAGTTCAGCTCGATCGAGGCAAATTGCCGACGAGCCTCCTCAACTGTGATGCCCTCGCTCTCCGCAATGGCGCTCCAGTCCTTCTGGAACCTCTCGAAGTCCGGAACGAGTTGCTCGATCGCGCGCGCGAGCCGTTCCTTGTCGAGCTGGTCGACGTCCTCTGGAAGGTCCCCTTCGACGATTGCGCGGGCGGCGGATACCTCGTCGGCCCGGACGGCGAAGTAGTCGATGCTCACGTTCCCGACTCTACGCCGTCCGCAAGCTTCCCGTCATCCTGCTGCCACCCGAAAAACGGCCTGTATGGGATCGACATCGGCCGGATGGAACTTACCTTGCTGCGCACGATGCGAGGCGAGGACAAGAAGCAGTCGTCGATGTTGGTGCTGATGTCGCCGGAGTCGCGGGTGCCGCAGGGCCACCCGCTACGGGCCATCAAGAAGCTAGCTGACGAGGCGTTGAGGAAGCTGTCGCCGGTGTTCGACGCGATGTACGCCGAGGGCGGGCGGCCGTCGATCCCGCAGGAGCGGCTGCTCAAGTCGATGCTGCTGATGGCGCTGTACACGGTGCGCAGCGAGCGGCAATTCTGCGAGCAGCTCGATTACAACCTGCTCTTCCGATGGTTTCTCGACATGGACATGGTCGAGGAGAGCTTCGTGCCGACGGTCTTCAGCCACAACCGCGACCGGCTGATCATCCACGATGCGGCGGGCGAGTTTCTGCGTGCCGTCGTGGCGCAGGCGCGCGGAGCCAAGCTGATGAGCGCGGACCACTTCACCGTGGACGGGACGCTGATCGAATCGTGGGCGTCGCTCAAGAGCTTCAAGAAGAAGGGCGACGACGACAAGCCGCCGCCCGACGATCCGGGCAATCCCACGGTGGACTTCCACGGCGAAAAGCGCGGCAACGAGACGCACGAGTCGACCACCGATCCCGACGCCAAGCTCGCCCGGAAGGGCAAGGGCAAGGAGGCGAAGCTGTCGTACTCCGCGCACGCGCTCATCGAGAATCGCAACGGCCTGGTGCTCGACCTACAGATGGACGTCGCCGATGGTCATGCCGAGCGGCGCAACGCGCTGGAGATGCTCGACAACAACGTGCCGGGCCAAGGTCGCATCACCGTCGGCGGCGACAAGGGCTACGACACGAGCAACTTCATCGAAGCGTGTCGCGAGCGCAACGTCACGCCGCACGTCGCGCAGAACATCACGAAGCGGCGGCGCTCGAACATAGACGAGCGCACGACCGGCCACGCCGGCTACGCCATCAGCCAGCGCATCCGAAAGCGAGTCGAGGAGGTCTTCGGCTGGATCAAGACCGTCGGCAACTTCCGCAAGACTCGCTTCATCGGCCTCGGAGCCAACCAGATCGCCGCCTACGTCCTCGCCGCCGCGTACAACCTGGTACGAATCGGGAAACTGATGGCGGCGACGTGACCAGCGTCGAAGCCCTCGCGCGCGACGGCCGCGGGGGAGATCCAGCCGACTCCCCACGATCCTCGCTTCTTCAGCACCCTGCTAGTCGAAGGGAGCGCTCCACACATGCCTTGGAAGGACGTCTCGGGGTACCAGATCATGACGCAGTCGCACGACTTTTCGTGCGGCATGGCGTGCGTGGCCATGTTCGTCAACCGCGTCGACTTCAGCAAGCCCGCAGAGAGCACCGTGATCGCCGCATCGAAGCGGGTGGCGGGCGGCTCGTACACCCCTGCGTTCAAGGACCGGGCGATGGTTCAAGGGACCGGCATGCGTATGCTCACCGCCACGACGCCTGTGAAGGAATCACCGGACGCCGGCACGTACATGGAGAACCTCGCCAACATCCTAACTCAGTGGAAGATCCCGGCCACGGTCCGCCAAGGATCGGCGCTCACGTACATCCAGGCGGCACGCTCGGGCTCGCCCGTCATCGCGCAGGTCGAGTGGTCCGGCGGAGGCGGATCGCACTTCGTCCTCATCGAGAAGTTCGAGCCCGGCGCCCCCAAGGGACTCATCATTTGCGATCCCGCTTACGCGCTGTGCGCGCAGACGCTGAGCACCACCTACAGTCCGCAATCCGGCGTCTCGGGGAAGTTCATCAACTGGACGGTGACGCGCAAGAACTAGGGGTGTCCGGGGTGTCCCTAGTCCGATCTCTCGCTTCGCTCGAGCGTGCGGACTGCTCGAGAGGAGCGACCTCCGTTCCCCACCGAATTGGCTGCGCATTCCGACGAGTCGTGATTGACGCGCGCCCAGGCGTCGGAATCCGGGCACGGCTGGCCCCGTGTGTGCCGATTTCGGCACGTAGCGCGGCCTCTCCGTCGAGGCCGCGATGCTATTGTCTCGCGGGTGGTCCCCACGCCTTCGCTCCTGGCGGCGGGTGCTCCGAGCCGCCTCAACCCTCGTGGGTGTGCTCGCGCTGCTGGCGTTGGCGCTCCAGGCGCTGCTTCACTCGCTCGATCGTCCGTGGCTCAAGCGAAGGCTGCTGGGCGCCATCTCGAGGTCGGCCGGGGTCGAGCTCGCCTACGGGGCGGCGCGGGTGGACCTGCTCTCGGGTTTGTTTGTCGAGGGGCTCTGCGTCCGGCAACCGCCGGAGCTTCGCGCGTTCGCGACGGATCTCGTCTGCGCGGATCGCGTCACGGCGAGCTGGTCGCCGGCGTCGCTCTGGGGGGCCGGGCCCCGACTGAAGCGGCTGCGCGTCTCGGGCCTCGCGTTGGCCGTGACGGTCGACGAACGCGGGCGAACGTCCTTTGACGCCCTTGCACACGGACCGCCCTCGCCGCCGCGGCAGGAGATGCCCCTCTCGCGCCGCGCGTCGAGCCTCTTCGACGGTGCCCCTCCCGTCGGAGCGATCAACGTCGACGGCGCGCGCCTCATCTTGATCCGAACCGAGCGCGGGGCGGTCTTGGAGCGCTGCGAGCTCGACGGCCTCGCGATGGCCGTGAACGCGCTGCCTGGTCCGGCCGGCGCGCGCTGGAGTGTGAAGGTTCACGCCGGCTCCCCGGGGACCCCGCTCGAGGTGCGCGCCGCGCGAACCCGCGCCGCAGGCGCCGAGGAAGGCGCTCGCGCCAAGTTCTGGCTCTCGGCCGGGGCATCACCGACCGCCGTGAACGTGGCGCTCGATCTTCACGTGCTCGACCAGAGCCTCGCGCCGACCGTATCGGTCGCCGACGCTCTCCATGTCGAGGGGAAAGTCCGCTTCGACCCGGACCACGGCCTGACGGAGATCAGCGTCGATCCCCTGGTCGCCGGCGATGGGGCCGCGACCGCTGCCGTTTTGATCACCGTCCCGGACGCAGGCGACCCCGTCGTGCAAGGCGCGCACGGGGACGTCGACGTGGCGCGTCTGCTTCGATGGCTCCCGGCGGGCGTTTTCCCCGCGAGCGCCGAACGCGCACGCGTGCGCTGGCAGGCCGAGTCGCTCCTCGTCGGGGATACGCCGCGCTTGGCCGACGGGGGATCGTTGTGGGTCGACGCCAGCCTGGCGAACGTCTCGGTCGACACCGCGGCCGGACGCGCCCTGCTCGCCGAGGGGACGCTCTCGGTGCGGCTCGCGCCGGCCGAAGAGGGGACGCTCGCCGCGCGAGGAAGCGGAAAGCTTCGGGGAGCACGATTCTCATCAGGGCAAGCTCGCCTTGCGGCCGATGACGTCGACTTCGACCTCGATGGCAAACGCGGCGCCGACGCGACGGAGACCGGCCGGTTGAGCGTGGGCTTTTCGCGGATCGACCTCACCGGCGGCGTGACGCTCGTCGCGCGCGAGGGTCGCGCCGAGCTGCGCGTCGCGGACCTTCACCCGAACCTGCGCGACGCGCTGGCGACGGCCGGAGACCTCGCTTTGACGGTGGGACTCGGCTCGCTCGAGGCCCGCACGGGCGCCGGGACGCTGACCGCCGGCGGTCTGACGCTGCGAGCCCGCACGACCGGCGCGCAGGACGGCGCGCGAGCGCTCGAGGCGGACCTCCCCGCTTCCCACGTCCAGGTCGTACGCCCCGATGGAAAGACCCTCGTGGAAGGTCCCGCGCACGTCGAAGCCAAGGCGACCGACCTGCGTATCGACCTGGCCCACCCGTCGACCACCCGAGGCGTGCTCCACGCGAGCCTCGAATCGGAGGGGGTTCGTGCCACGCTCGACGCGACGAAGGAGGCGGACGCGGTCGACTACGGGCTGCAGGCCGACGCGCGAAGCCTCGGCGTGGTCCGACCCTGGCTCTCTGCGGCCTGGCTCGCGCGCGCCCCCTGGGACCGCATCGCGGTCACCGTGCGGTCGACGGGTCGGATCGATCGGATCGGCGACCCCTCCCCGTCGCTCCATCAATCGACCGAGGTGGACCTCGAGCGCCCGGCGCTCGACGCCATGAGCGCGCCCTCTCTCGCCCTCGTCCTCAGGTCGCAAGGGACGAGCCTGTCGCAAACGGCCGACGTGGAGTTGCGCCTCCCGGGCCTCGCCTTCGACGGGGGCGCGCCGAGCGACGACCGCCTCTCGCTCTCGACGACGGTGGATCGCGCGCGCGCATCGGCGAAGTTCAAGCTCGCGACGGAGGGGCACGTCACGACGGCGATCTCGGGGTCAATCCGTTTCGAAGCGGACCGCCGGGCGCTGGTCTACGACGTCGAGGGGCGCGCCGCGGGACTCGCGCCGCTGGCAAGGGTGCTCGGGCACACGCCTGGACTCGAGGGCCTCGATCTCTCCGATCTCGAGGTCGCCCTCTCCGCGCGCGGCGCGCTCCGCGGGGTCCTCGCCGGCGTGTCCGGCGACGGGTCCGTGGCGCTCGAGCCGGACGCGGCCCGGACGGCTGCGCTCGAGGGGACCACGGACCTGCGCGTCTCGCACTTTCGATGGGCCCGGGGCGATACGGCCGTCGTCAGCCCGGCGCTGACGTGGCACGGAGAGATGCGCGACTCCGGCCCGCGCCGCACGCTCGAGAGCCGTCTCGAGATCGGTACGCTGCACCTCGATCTCGGGCGCCACGATCTGGACCTCAACGGGGTGCACGCCGACGGGAGCGTCTCGATGGAGGGCGACTGGGCCGACCCTCACCTCGATTTCACCCAGCAGGCGTCCGTCGGCGCCGTCGCCCAAGACCTGGTCCCGGAATATCCCCTCGGGGATCTCTCGCTCACGTTCTCGGGACAGCGCAACCCGGGAGGCATCGTGCACGTGTCCCAGACGAGGCTGGCGAATGGCCTGGGCGCCACGATGCTCGAGGTCGCCGGGAACGTCGACCTCGGTGAGGGACGCCGGACGCTCGCGCTCGCGACGTCCGTCACCCAAGATCTCGCCCGCCTCTCGAAGATTCCGGAGCGCTTCACGGGAAACGGGCGGGTGACGGTGAAGGCCAACGTCGCGTCGCCCGACCTCTCCGTCTTCACAGTGCAGGCCGTCGTCAAGGGGGAGGGAGTCACCTTCTTGCTTCCTCGGCAGGGGATCGAGGTCGACTCGGCGAGCGGCGAGGTGCCGATCGAGCTCGCGTTCCGCGCAGGCGGAGGGGGAATCGCGTTCGCGCGGACCGGAAGGCGAGACCCGTACTCGATGCTCCGCTTCGCCGACCAGCATCCCCTGCTCACCCACAGCGGCTTCCTGTCGATCGGGCGGTTGCGGGCGCCCTTCCTCTCGATCTCGCCCCTCGTCGGCAACCTCGAGATCGAGCAGAACGTCGTCTCGCTCCGGCAGTTCGAGATGGGAATCCGCGGCGGGACGGTCACCGGCCAGTGCGGCCTCGACTGGGACGGCCCTCGGTCGACGCTCGAGCTTCACGTGCGTGCCAGCAGGGTGCAGTCGTCTCACGGGGAACCCTTCGACGGCAACGTCTCCGTCGTCGTCTCCGCCGCGGACCGAACGGTGGAGGGACGAGCCGAGATCCTGCACATGGGGGAGCGACACTTGCTGGACCTGCTCGAGCTCCAGGACCCCCTTCACGTGGATCCGGCCATCAACCGCATCCGGACGGCGCTGCATTTCGGATATCCGGACAGACTCCGCCTGGTCTTCGACCACGGCTTCGCCAGCGCTCACCTCGAGCTCGGAGGCCTCGCGCGGCTCATCAGCATCGGAGAGGTGCGCGGCATCCCGGTCGGCCCCATCGTCGACAAGACGATCGGGACACTGCTCGAGGGATCTGACCCGAGGGAATCGCCATGAAACGACCGTCCGTTCTCACGTGGGTCCTCGCCCTCTGCGGGCTGGCGGGTTGCGTGAAGGTGCCCGAAATCGTGATGGTGGATCGGGCCACCGCGCTCGAACAGCAGGCTGCAGGATCGTTCGACGACCTCGAGCGAAAGCTGGATCGAGCGGCCATCGAGCCGCGGCCGGTCCCGCTGACGCCGGAGCAGCTGGCGGCGCTCGGCGTGCCTACGGCGCCGCTGGTGGACGAGAGCGACCTCACGGACGGCGATCGCCTCGACGCGCTCCTCGCGCAGCACTGCGCGGGCGAGGGCAAGGACGGGCTGGTCGTGGAGACGCGCGACGCGTGCCGGGGGGCGGCGGACCCGGACGAAGAACGGACGCTCCTCGAGCGGGTCAACGGCGCCCGTCGCCAGCTCTGGCGGTGGATGCACGCGCAGCGAGCCGACGTGTCAGAGTCGGAGCTGCAGCGCGCCTGGCGCGAGACCCATCTCCTGAACGTGGCCTGCGACGGATGGGTCCAAGGGAGCGACGGCAAGTGGGCGGCGAAGTCGTGTTGAGGCGGCTGGCGGCGGCCTCCGTCGGGTTGGCTCTGTCGGTCGCGGCCATCCCCGCGGTTGCGGACAACGTGGACGACGACGATCTCGTCCAGCCCACGCGTCTGACCGTGGGCGTGGCCGACGACCTGCTCGGCCAGCTCGGCCGCGACGGCCGGGTTCTCTATTTCGTCTCGAACCGCGACACGACCAACCAGGTGTACGTTCTCGACCTGGTCGACGGTCGCGCGCGGCTGCTCTTCGACGACGGCGCGGATGTCACGTGGCCCAGGGTGAGCCCGGACGGGCGCGCGTTGCTCTACATCTCGTTCCGCGAGAGCGCGTCCGGCCAGCTCTGCGTGCGGCGGCTTCCAGAGGGGGACGATCGACGGTGCTTTCAAAGCCCTTCCGCCGCCCTGCAGGCCGAATGGATCGACGCGGATCGGATCGCGCTCGTCAGCCGCGAGTCCATCCAGGGAGACCTGCGGTTGCTGGAGGTGTCCCTCCGCGCGGGGCTCGCCGGCAAGCCCCTCCTCGATCGCAACGTCACGAGCCCGGCCTGTTCGCCCGACGGGCGGTGGCTCGTGTACGTGCCGGTCGCTCGGACCGTGCAGACCCTCGGCCCGGCGTTCGCCGCGCAGGCGGACGAGGCGCTCGAGGCGGTGTCGCTCGCCTCGCCGTCGACCCCGCCCACCAAGATCGTCCTGCCGCTCCCAGGGAGGACGGGACAGCCGGCCTTCGCGAAAGATGGTCGCTCGCTCTACGTCGTGCAGTTCTTGACCGACACCAACCGCGACGGCGCGCTCGACGCGCGCGACCACGGAGTCCTCTTCCGCGTTCCGATTTCGTTCGCAACGGGAGCGCCGGTCGTCGGAGCCCCCGAGCAGCTTACCGAGACATCGTGGAACTGCGAATACCCCGCGCCGTCCACGGACCGGCTGATCGCGACCTGCTCACGCGACGCGAGTCTCGACGTGTATTCGTTGCCGCTCGAGGGCGAAGTGCCTCCCGGCTGGACGATGCCGATGCTCGTGAACGCCATCGACGACGCCGACACGCTCGTCGTCGAACAGCTTCTCACGAGTCGCCTCCTCGCCCGCGAGACGTCTCCGATCGGACGCCGCCACGCCATGCTGGCGCTCGTGCTCGTGCACCTCGAGCGGGGCGAGTTCCAAGCCGCCGCGTTCTACGCCGCGCAAGTCGCGACGGTGCGGGACGCGTCGACCGCCGGCATCTCGTTGCCGCTCCGCCTGCTCGTCGAAGAGCGGCGGGCCGGACGCGCGCGCGAGCAAGGACATTTGGCCATCGCGTTTCGCGCCGAGGCCCTCGAAAGACTCACCAAGCTGCCGGCGGACAAGTTCGCGAGCCCGATGGCCGAGGACGTCACGCACCTCGCGCGCAGCGAGATCTTCGACGATCTTGGGCAGCTGGCCGAGGCGCGAAAGGAGCTCGAGGCGGTCACCGTCGACGAGACGACCCCGGCCCCCCTCGTCGAGGCGTACTACCGGCACGCGGACGCGTTCTACCGCAAGCTGGACGATCGGGAGGCGTTGGTCTCGGCGTGCAAGGCGCTGGCGACCAACTCCGGCTTGAAACCCGACGAGCGGCTCAAGTACGCCCGAGCGGCCGTTCGCGCGATGGTTCGAGGCCTGCGCTACGCCGACGCCGATAGAAGTCTCGGGCGGGCGCGCGCGGCAGTCGCCGACCCCGGCTCGGAGCTGGCCTTCGCGATCGATCTCGCCCGCGACGTACTCGCGATCCGGGACTCGCACGCTCCCCCGGCCGTCGGCGATGCGCTCCTCGCGCTCTACGCGGCCCAGACCCGTCCCGGCCGGCGACGGGCCTTGGTGGTCGACGCCGTCCAGCGGGCCGACGACGTCGACGCCGACGACGTCCTCGATGCGCTGGTGCAGCAGGACATCCGCGACGTCAAGCGAGGGACGCACGAGCGCGGCGAGGCCGAAGACGTCTACGAGCGACTCATCCTGGCCCGCGCCTATGAGCGGGTGGCGGTCAAGCGCTATGGCGAGGCGATTGCGGACTTCGAGTCGGTTACCCGCGAGACCGGGTCGCTCGAGGCGATCGTCGGCGCGATCGACGGGCGGCTGAAGATGGGGGAGGCGCCGGACACGATCGCACGCCGCTACGAGGGCCGGGGGGCGCTGTCGGCCGGCGCGCGATTCGCCAAGGCCTACGTGCTCGCGCGCGGGCTCCCTGCGCTCGAGGGCAGCGCGCACGCCAAGGCTGCAGCGCAGGCGCGGGCCGCCCTCGACGCGTCGTGGTCGGACCTCCAAAAAGAGCGGCTGGCGCAGGCTCTCTACGGCGCGCTCTTGCACGAGGAGTACCTGCAGACGCTCGACCCTGCGGCGGCCGAGGAGGCCAACATGCACTATCTGGTCGCGCTCGAGCTCGTGGGCGAGAACCCCCGCTTCCGTGCGACGATCCTCGGCGAGCTCGGCCTCTTGCACACCGACGTGGGAAACTATCGCATCGCGCTCGGATACCTGGGCGAGCGCGACAAGCTTCCCTACACGGACAATTCGGAAGGGCTCGACGTTCTCCTGTCGAAGGCGCAGGCGCTCTTGCACGCGGGTCGCGACGCCGACGCGGCGGCCGCCGGCGACGCGGCGCTCGCGATGATCGCGCGCAATCCGTCGCTCGCCCCGTACCGCCTCCTCGCGCTCGACTGGGCGGCGATCGACAACCTCTCCGCGCAGCGATTCGCCCGCGCGCTGGGGATCTATGACGAGGAGATCCCGCTGCTCGACACGACGACGGGCGCGGGGGGCGAGCGAAACCGGGTGGTGGCGCGGCTGTCGCGAGCGGCCGCGGCGGTCGGCGCGAAGGAGCCCGGCCGGGCCCTCGCCGACCTGGACGTCGTCGAGCGACGTCTCGGCGATTCGCGAGTCGTCGCGACCCTGACGTGGGCGCACGCCACGCCCGATCGGGTGGCTCGTACGTACCGGCTCATCGCCAGCGGCCTGCGAGCGCGAGCCAACGAAGAGCTCGACCGCTTCGACGCAGAGGCGCGCGCGATCGAGACGCGACGGGCCATTCTCGACGAAGATCTCCACGAGGCCGAGCGGCCGGAGATCGAGCGCAAGGAGATGCTCGCGGAGGCGCAGCTCGCGTACGGCGCGAACGCGCGCCACGACAGCGCAGCGGCGGCTACCTGGCTGACGCGTGCGCTGCGACACGCGGACGACCTGCGCGCCCGAGCGGGTGGCGCGCGCGACAAGGACCAATTCGACGTGCTTCGCTTGGCCGCGTATCTGACGGTGTCCTTGGGAACGACCCTCGTCGCAGACTTGGCGAAGCGGCTCGACGACGCGTGCCGGGAGATCGCCGCTCGGCGCGAGCCCTCGCTGCGATCGTACGCCCGGTGGTTCGAGATCTACCGTCCCCTCGTGGCGGCTCGATAGCTGGCGTCCACCCGGACCGCCACGTCTTTCCAGTCGACGCGTCGGGTGTCAAGACGCACGCCGAGATAGCCGCGCGACCCGATGTACGCGGGCGAGTAGAAGCGATCCGGCGAGGCCTCGACGAGTCGCGCGTTCTCGCGGCGATCCCCTTTGAGGCAGACGGCGACCTTTCCGTCGCCGTGGTGGTTGTCGAGGAAGTAAGCGAACACCTTCTTGTTGCGCGCGCGAAAGGTGGCGTGGCGGGCCTCGCGCTCGCATTGGACGTCGGGCAAGGCCAGGCAGATCTCGCTCAGACGTGCGAGCGCCTCGCGTGCAACTTTCGCATCGGTGGTGACCCGAGCCGCGCGCGCGGTGCGGGGCGTCTTGGCGCTCGCCCCTTCGCCGCGCAAGACGCGCGGCGGTGCGACGGCGCGCCATGCCTCCTCGACGAGGATCGACAGCTCGACCCAATCGGCGTTCG
>DATGJA010000397.1:0-10350 GCA_035295445.1 Polyangiaceae bacterium
ATCACGCTGTCGATCCTCCGAGCGCTCGAGTACGCGCACATCGTACGAGACGACGTCGGCAAGCCGCTCTCGCTGGTGCATCGGGACGTCTCGCCGGGCAACGTCCTCATCGACCGCTCCGGGGCGGTCAAGCTGACCGACTTCGGGATCGCGCGCGCCGCCGAGATCGAGCGGCGGACGGACGTGGGCCAGCTGAAAGGCAAGCTCGGCTACATGTCGCCGGAGCAGGTCGTCGGGCGCGAGCTCGACGCGCGAAGCGACATCTTCACGCTCGGCATCGTCCTCGCCGAGATGCTCATCCTGCGGCCGCTCTTCAGCGGCGGCAAGGAGCTCGACGTCCTTCTCCGCATTCGGGACGCGGACGTGTCGGCCATCGATCGCGGTGGGGCGAGGGTGCCGGACGACGTGCGCGCGGCGCTCTTTCGCGCGCTCGCGCGCGATCCTGCGACCCGCTGGCCGAGCGCGTCGGCGTTCGCGGAGGCCATCGAAGAGATCGTGCGTCGTCGCCGGCTCCAGGTCGGTCCGTCGCGCCTGGCCGCGCTGGTCGAACGCCTCGACCTCGTGGCCGGTCCGGACGTCGAGGAGGAGACGGGCGACAGCGGTGCCCCCCTCTCCACCGCGCCGATCGCGCCCGATACGACCACGCGCCGCGCCCTGCGCGAGGCGAACGCCCCGCCGGCTTCGGGCGGGCCGAATCCTCCGAGCGAGGTGAACCCGGTTTCGCCGACGATCTATCGCGTGCGCCTCCCCGACGGGTCGCTCCTCGGGCCGATGGCCTTCGCCCGCCTCGTCGAGCTCTTCGCCACCGGCGAGATCGGTTCCACGTGTCTCGTCGCTCGCGAACAGGGGCGCTTCAAGCCGGCCGCGGACTACGTCGAGCTCGCCCGGTTCGCGGTCAGCCCGGCTCTCCGGTGGGACGCGGACTTTCCCGCGGACGCCATCGACCGCGGCCAGCTCGTTCCCGCGCGGCTCCCCACCCGCTTCTTCCACCTCGCCGTCCGCCGCGAGACGGGGGCCCTCGTCTTGAAGAGTGGTCCCAAAAAGAAGCGGATCTTCTTCGTCGAGGGCTCCCCCGAGTGCGTCACGTCGACGGACAAAAGAGAGCTGCTCGGCGAGTTTCTCATCCGCCGGGGCCAGGTCCTGCGCATGGAGCTCGAGATGGCGCTCGCGATGCTCCCGCGTTTCGGCGGCCGGCTGGGGGACGCGCTGGTGGGCATCGGCGTGCTGCGGCCGATCGAGCTCTTCCGGGCGATCCACGATCAGACCCAGGAGCGTTTGCTCGAGGCCTTCGCCTGGAAGGTGGGCGAGATCGCCTTCGCGCGCGGCGCTCGGTCGCAGGAAGAGACGTTCCCCCTCGGGGTCGACACCTACGAGCTCCTTGGTCGTGGCGTCCGTCACGGCTACGGCTATGAGGAGCTCGAGTCCATGCTCAGCCCGATCCGAGAAGAGGTCCTCGAGCCCGTGCCGTCGCCGCCCGTACGACTGGAGATGTTTCGCCTGCCCGAGGTCGAGGCGGGCGTGATCGAGGCGGTGACGGGGAAGACGACGCTCGCGCGCCTGACCGCGCAGCAGACGTCCCGCGCCGGCGGGCCGGATCCCGAAGAGGTTCTGCGAGGCGTCTTCCTTGGCCTCGCGTGCGAGCTGCTCCGGAGCCCGAAATGGGTCGTGCCGCCGAGCTTCATCAAGGGAAAATGAGCGCAGGACGGCGGGTCGGGCGCGCGTTGGTTGGGGACCGGCGGTCGTGAGACTCGGGGTCGGCGCGAGGTTGCTGGTCGTCTCCATCGTCATGGTCGCGGCGTCCGCGGTCGCGGCCGACGCCTACATGAGCCCCGCGGTCACGAGCCACGAGCGGCGTGCCATCTGGTTCTTCTCGACGGGCGTGCTGGCGGTCGCCCTGGTGTCCGCCGCCGTCTTGGCGCGGCGCACGTCGGTCGCGGTGGGCGAGCTCATCGACGCCGCGCGCCGGATGACCGACGGCGATCTGACGGTGCGGACACGGCTCCTCGGGGACGACGATCTGGCGCAGCTCGGGCTCGCCCTCGACCGCCTCGCCGGCGGATTGGCGACGACGCTCGGGGCGCTGCGCGCGGAGCGGGACCTGCAGAAAAAGATTCTGGAGGCGATGCACGAGGGGGTCGTGGTGGTCGATCGCAACGGGCGCATCGTGCTCGTCAACCCGGCCCTGCGGTCGATGCTTCTCCTCGGGGCCGACGCCGTCGGCAAGCTCCTCATCGAGACCGTGCGCCACGCCCAGCTCGATTCGATGCTCGAAGAGGCGCGCGAGGTGGCCGACGATCGGCCGGTCGAGATCGAGCTGCCGGGTCTGAAGCCTCGGCGCGTGCTCGTGCAGACGGCCCCCCTGTCCGGAGAGGAGGACGGGCTCCTGCTCGTCTTCGTCGACGTGACGGAGCTGCGGCGCCTGGAGTCGCTTCGCCGCGAGTTCGTCGCGAACGCGTCGCACGAGCTTCGAACGCCGATCGCCGCCGTGCGGTCGGCGACGGAGACCTTGCGGTCCGGAGCGCTCGAGGACCCGGTGGCGGCCCATCGGTTCCTCGACATCATCGAACGCAACTCGGTGCGCCTGCAGAACCTCGTCGAGGACATGCTGGAGCTGTCGAAGCTCGAGTCGAACGAGTTCAAACTCAAGCGCGAAGCGGTGGACTTGCAGCGCGTCGTCCCCATCGTCCTGGCGCTGTTCCGCGAGCGCGCAGAAAAGAAGGGAGTACGGCTCGGGTCGGAGCTCGCGTTGGAGCTGCCGCCGATCGAGGGGGACGCCCGCGCCCTCGAGCACGTGCTGTCGAACCTGGTCGACAACGCGGTGAAGTATTGCCCCAAGGACGCTCGCATCCTCGTGAGCGCATCGGCCGACGACGGTCGCGTCCGGCTCGTCGTGTCCGACACAGGCCCCGGGATCGCTCCCGAGCACCTGCAGCGGGTCTTCGAGCGGTTCTATCGAGTCGACGCGGGTCGGTCGCGTGAGCTCGGCGGAACCGGTCTCGGGCTCTCCATCGTGAAGCACATGGTCGAAGCGATGCGGGGAAAGGTGTCCGTCGAGAGCACGGTGGGCAGGGGGTCGACCTTCGTCGTGTCGCTTCCCCCGTCGCAGGCGCCGGCTTCGCTCACGATGAAGGTGGCCGCGTCCGAGGGGCGGTGAGGTTGCCCCGGACGTAACGCAGAATTCACCCGCCCACGCGCCTTTCGTCACGCGTACGAGGGACCCTCGTCGCGTGATCCTCGCGCACATGTCGGTCCTGCTGACGGCGGTGTCCTTTGGCCTCTACGCCGCGATGATGACGCTCTTCGCGCGCGCCATGTCGAAGCGACGGGCCGAGGCGCCCGCGCGAAACGACCGGGCGCCGCGCGTCACGATCTTCAAACCGCTCGCCGGCATCGACGACGACCTCGAGGACAACCTCGCTTCGTTCGCCCGGATCGACTACCCGTCCTTCGAGATTCTGCTGGGCGTCGCGGGGGCCTCGGACCCGGCGCTCGTCGCGGCGAAACGGTTCGTCCAGGCGCACCCGCGCCTCGACGCCCGGATCGTCGTCACGGACCGAGACGCGGCGATCAACCCGAAGGTGGCGCAGCTCATCGGGCTCGAACGCGAGGCGACCGGGGAGGTGTACGTCATCTCCGACTCGAACGTTCGGGTCGGCGACCGGTACCTCGGGTCGCTCGCGGCCGAGTTCGCCGACGAGCGGGTGGGGATGGTGACGAACGTCTTCGTGGGGACCGGAGAGCGTACCCTCGGTGCCGCGCTGGAGAACCTGCAGATCTCGGCGTCGAGCGCCCCCGGGTATGCCGCGATGAACACGGTGAGCCGGCGTCCGTTGACCGTCGGCAAGTCGATGGCGATGCGCCGCCGCGACCTCGTTCGGCTCGGCGGCTTCTCCCCGGTCGGCAACGTGCTGGCGGAGGATCACGTCCTCGGTCGCCGCTTCCTCGACGCCGGCTTCGTCGTGCGCACGTGCATGGATCCCGTGGAGAACCGAAACGTCGCCTGCTCGGTCGCGAGGACCATCGAGCGCCACACGCGATGGGCCAAGATGAGGCGGTCGCTCCTTCCCGCCGGGTTCGCGGTGGAGCCGCTCATGACGCCGATCGTGGTGGCAACGCTCGGTCTCGTCCTCGCGCCGTGCGAGGCCACGGCGGCGGCGCTGGCCGCGGCCTGGTTGCTTCAGACCGTGGCGTCCTTCACGGCCGTGCGGCTGGCGCGGGGGCGGTGGATGGCGTTCAAGTATGCCCCGCTCGAGGTCGTCCGGTCGTACCTCACCTTCTTGTGCTGGGTGCGCGCCTGCGGCAGCCGGCGGATCGAGTGGCGGGGACATCCCTTTGCGCTCCTACCGGGCAGCGTCATCGTGCCGGTCGTGCCCCAGACCGACCGATCCGCGCGGTCGAGCCTGGCCGTATGAGCTCGGACGGGCGGGGTGACGGGAGGAGCGGGACAGGGAAGGGCGCTCCAACGTCACGTGATCGTAACAATCGCGACACCGAACGCTCGCCCGCCAGCTCCATAGTCCCGAACGTGGTCGCAGCCGCGACATTGTCCACGTCCTCGCAGACTTCGCTCAAGATGCGGGCGACCGGGCTGACGGTTCGGTACGGGGAAAAGGTCGCCATCCAAGACGTCAGCCTCGACGTGCACGAGAACGACTGCCTCGCGCTCATCGGCCCGAGCGGCTGCGGGAAGAGCACGTTTCTGCGGTCGCTCAACCGGATGAACGACACGGTGCCCGGGGTGTCGGTGACCGGTCATGTCGAGCTCGACGGTGAGCCCATCTACGCTTCCGACGTCGATCCGGTCCTCGTGCGGCGGCGGGTCGGCATGGTGTTCCAGAAGTCGAACCCATTCCCGAAGTCGATCTTCGAAAACGTGGCCTACGGCCTGAGGATTTCCGGGGTCACCGAGCGTCCTATCATCGCGGAGCGCGTGGAGCGGGCCTTGCGCCACGCCGCCCTGTGGGACGAGGTCAAAGATCGCCTTCACGAGTCGGGTCTCGGACTGTCCGGGGGACAACAGCAGCGGCTTTGCATTGCGCGGGCCCTCGCGGTCGAGCCGGAGGTGCTCTTGATGGACGAGCCGGCGAGCGCGCTCGATCCCATCGCGACCGCGAAGATCGAGGACCTCGTGTCGGAGCTGCGCTCCGACCTGACGATCGTGATCGTCACGCACAACATGCAGCAGGCCGCGCGTGTCTCTCAGCGGACGGGCTTCTTCTACATGGGCCGTCTGGTCGAGGTCGGCGACACGACGACGATCTTCACTCGCCCCAAGGAGCGGGAGACCGAGGATTACATCACCGGCCGTTTCGGGTGAGCCTCGCGCCCGGCTTGGCCTGGGGCGAAGGGAGACCGACATGGAGACAGAGAAGGGAAACAGAGAGGGCCTCATGCGATCCGCGATCCACGTGTCTCTACTGGCGCTGGCGTTCTCCGCGTGCACCCGGACCGAATCGTCGTCGGGGACCGCGTCGGGCGACGCAGGGGCGGCCGCGACGACCGTCGAATCGAAGACGCTCGCGGTGAAGGGCTCCGACACGATGGTCATCCTCGGACAGCGATGGGCCGAGACGTACATGAAGGCGAATCCGGGCGTGACCGTTCAGGTCACCGGCGGCGGTTCCGGGACGGGGATCGCGGCCCTCATCAACGGCACGACCGACATTTGCGAGTCGAGCCGCCCGATGAAGGACAAGGAGAAGGAAGACGTCCAGGCCAAGCGCGGCGCCCCGGCCGTGGAGACCAAGGTGGCCCTCGACGCGCTCGCCGTGTACGTCAACGAGAAGAGCCCCCTCCAGGAGATCGCGATCCCGGCCCTCGGCCGCATCTACAAGGGCGAGACGAAGAACTGGAAGGACGTCGGCGGGCCGGATCACTCGATCGTCCTCTACGGTCGCGAGAACAACTCGGGGACGTACGGATACTTCAAGGAGCACGTGCTCGAGAACAAGGACTTCGCGGCGAGCGTCCAGACGCTGGCCGGGACGTCGGCCGTCGTGAGCGCGGTCAAGGGAGACGCGTTCGGAATCGGGTACGGCGGGATCGCCTATCTCGAGGGGATCCGAGCGCTGAAGGTCAAGAAGGAGGACTCGTCGCCGGCGATCGCCGCCTCCCTCCAGACGGCGCAGGACGGCAGCTACCCGCTCGCGCGGTTCCTCTTCTTCTATACGGCGGGCGAGCCGAAGGGCCTCGCCAAGCGCTTCATCGATTGGGTGCAAGCGCCCGACGGCCAGAAGGTGATCGAGCAAGTGGGATATTACCCGCTCCCCAAGTAGGCCGGCATGACGACTCGGGTGTCGACGCACGAGGCCATCGATCGCGAGCCCCGCTCGCGATCCCTCCGCCACACGGGCGGGTGGGGCGAGCGCACCGCGGAGGTCGCGATCCGCGTCGTCGCGCTGGTCTCGATCGCCGCCATCCTGCTGATCCTCCTCTTCGTCGGCAAGGAGGCGCTGCCCCTCTTGACGAGCAGCGAGGTGCACAAGGAGGTCACCCTCGGAGGGATGTTCGCGCCCTTGCGTGACGCGAGCGGCGACGCGCTCTACGCATGGCAGCCGGTGAGCGAGGTGCCCAAATACAACGTATTTCCCCTCATCGTCGGGTCGCTCAAGGTGACGGTCGTGGCCTTGGTGCTGGCAGTGCCCATCAGCGTGGCCGCCGCCGTGTTCGTCTCCGAGTACGCGGGTCCGCGCATGCGCGAGGTGGTCAAGCCGGCGATCGAGCTCTTGGCGGGCATTCCGTCGGTCGTCGTCGGCTTCTTCGCTCTCATCGTGATGGCGACGTGGGTGCAGACGCTCTTCGGCACCGAGCACCGGCTGAACGCCCTCGTCGCGGGGGTGGGCCTGGCGTTCGCGATCTGCCCGATCGTCTTCTCGGTGTCGGAGGACGCGCTCCGCGCGGTCCCACGCGCGTATCGCGAAGCCGCGCTGGCGATGGGGTCGACGCGCGCCCAGACGGTCGTGCGCGTCGTGGTTCCAGCGGCGGCGCCCGGCATCGCGGCCTCCATCGTCCTCGGGTTCGGGCGAGCCATCGGCGAGACGATGATCGTCGTGATCGCGTCGGGAAACGCGGCCCTCCTCGACGCAAGCCTGGACCGGTCGACGCGGACGATCACCGCCACCATCGCGCAGGAGCTGGGTGAGGTGGTCGTGGGCAGCCCGCACTACGACGTCCTCTTCGCCCTGGGTGCGATGCTGTTCATCGCGACGTTCGTCATCAACTTCTTCGGCGAGCGCATCGTGCACGGTATGCGGCGCAAGCTCGGGACCGTCTCGTGACGGCCGTCGCCGGCCCGGCCGCGGTCGGAGCGCGCAAGCTCGTCGGCACGACGAGGCGAGGCGACCGTGCGCTCGCGCTGCTCACGGCGGCGGCCGTGGGCGTCATCCTGGCGATGCTGGCGATCATCGTGGTCGACGTGATCGCCGGCGGGACGCGCACGCTCAGCTGGGAGTTCGTGACGGCCGATCCGCGCGACGGGATGACCGCGGGCGGGATCTTTCCCGCCATTTTCGGAACGCTCGTCCTGACGCTCCTCATGACGGTGGCCGCGGTCCCCGCGGGCGTCGCGACCGCGATCTACCTGACCGAGTACGCCTCGATGCAGTCCCCTTTGGCGCGCCTCGTGAGGGTGTGTGTGGCGAACCTCGCCGGCGTACCGTCGATCGTCTTCGGGCTCTTCGGGCTCGGCTTCTTCATCTCGACGGTCGGGCGCGGCATCGACCAGGTCGTCTACGGGGGGCAGGGCGTCTACGGCAAGCCGTGCTTGCTGTGGTCGTCGCTGACGCTCGCGATTCTCACGCTCCCCGTGGTCGTGGTCGCGACGGAAGAGGCAATCCTCGCGGTGCCCCGCGAGCTCCGAGAGGCGAGCCTCGCCCTGGGCGCGACCCGCCTTCAGACGATCGCTCGCGTCGTGCTGCCGGAGGCTCTCGGCGGGATTCTCACGGGGACGATCCTCGCCGTCAGCCGGGGAGGGGGGGAGGTCGCTCCGATCCTGTTCACCGGCGTCGCGTACTACCTGCCTCACCTGCCCACGAAGTTGAACGATCAGTTCATGAACCTTGGCTACCATGTCTACGTGCTGGCGACCCAGTCGCCCGACGTGGACCGAACGAAGCCGCTCCTTTACGGGACCGCCCTGGTCCTTCTCATTCTGACGTTCCTGCTCAACCTCATCGCCATCTGGATCCGGTCCCGGAGCCGCAAGTCATCGCGCGCTTCGATGTAGAAAGAGGAGTCCGCACGCTCGAGCGAAGGGAGAGTCGGACGACACACTCGACGGAGGAAGTCTTGCCCCAGGCCCATACCAGCCGCGACTTTGAATCGGAGCTTCGCGAGCTTCGTGCGCACTCGCTCGCGATGGGCGCTCGGTGCGAGCGGGCCATGCAGCTCTCGCTGAAGGCGTTCTGGGAAGGGTCCTCGCAGCTCGCCGCCGAGGTAGAAGAGATCGACCGCCACATCGACCGGGACGAGATGGACATCGACGCGCTCGTCCTGCGCATCCTCGCGCTACGCCAGCCGGTGGCCTACGACCTGAGGTTTCTCGCCGGCGCCCTTCGACTGGTCACCGATCTCGAGCGCATCGGGGACGAGGCGGTCAACATCGCGGAGCGAGCAAAAGAGGAGCACGGCACGGCCAAAGAGGGGGTGCGCGCGGAGCTCAAGGCGATGGGGGAGCAGTCGCAGGAGATGTTACGCGACGCCCTCGATGCATTCGTACAGGGCGAGACGACCCGCGCCGAACAAGTGCTGGCCCGGGACGACGCGGTGGACGAGCTCTACGGGCGGATCATCCGGGGCATGACCGATTTCATGAGCCAACACCCCACGCAGGTCGCCGAAGCGATCCGCGTCATTCACGTCGCGAAGTACCTCGAACGGGTGGCGGACCACGCGACGAACATCGCCGAGGAGGTGATCTTCATGGTCCGCGGCGAGGACGTCCGCCACGTCCGCACTCACCCGCCTCCCCGGGTGGGCCG
This sequence comes from Polyangiaceae bacterium, assembly GCA_035295445.1. GTDB lineage: Bacteria > Myxococcota_A > Polyangia > Polyangiales > Polyangiaceae > Palsa-1150. Next base: position 8,979 of record DATGJA010000397.1, read on the forward strand.
CGACTGAATTTGTCCCGAAGTCGTCACGTACTCGACACGCAGGGCGAGCACGGTGCGGTGCCAAGAAAGGCTGGCACCGTGAAACGAGAACCCCTCTTGTCGTTGGCCGTTGTCTCGCTGCTGTTCACTGCCTCGGGCCTCGCGCGGGCTCAAACAGCACCCGCGGCCCCCCCCGTTGCCCCTCCGCTTGCGCCCGCCGCCCCGCCGGCGGCCCCCCCGGCCCCGCCCGCGGCGGGCTCGCAGCCGCCGCCCCCACCCGCGCCGGCACCGACGATGGCTCCTCCGCCGCCGATGGCGCCGCTCGCCCCGGCCCCCGCGCAGCCCCCGCCGCCCCCCATGGGCCCTGCGCCCGGACCGGGGCCCGAGCCCTGGCACCCCCACCACGAGCATGAGCACGGCGAGTGGCACGGGCCTCGAATCGAGCTCATTTCCCTCAAGCTGATGCTCGACAAGGGCCTCATCTCGCAGGCCGAGTACGACAGCGCGATGCACGACCTGATGGAGTCCGCAGGCGAGCACGCGGGCAAAGAGGGGACGGTCGTCATCGGAAAGTGGGCGACCACGCTCTATGGCTTCGTCGAGGCGGACACCATCCTCGACTCGACGCGCGGCCTCAACGACCTGGCCGGCAACGCCGCGATTGCCCGCCCGATCGGCAGCGCCGGCGGCGGCATCGCGGGCAACAACGACCAGTTCACGATGGGCGCGCGCAACTCTCGCTTCGGAGTGCGGCTCAAGGCCCCGGAGGTGCACGGGGTGCGGACCAGCGCGATGCTCGAGATGGACTTCTTGGGCAATCAGCCGTCCCAGCAGGCCGGCGCTCCGACGCCGTCGGTGAGCCAGGGCGTGAACTCCACGGGCGTCGGCGAGGGCTCGTTCTGGACCAGCCCGACCTTCCGCATCCGGCACATGAACCTCAAGATCGAGACTCCGGTCGTCGACGTCTTGATGGGGCAATACTGGCAGCTCTTCGGGTGGCAATCGGCCTATCAACCGAACACCGTCGAGATTCAGGGGGTTCCGGGTGAGATTTACTCCCGCACGCCGCAGATCCGGATCAGCAAGACGGTCAAGGCGAGCCCGATCACCTTCGAGGCCGCGATCGCCGCCTCACGCCCCGTGCAGCGCGACAGCGGCTATCCGGACGGTCAGGCGGGCCTTCGCCTCGCGGTCGACTCGTGGACAGGGGTGCAAACGGTCGGGTCGGCGGGCACGCAGATCTCGCCGCTTTCGGTCGCGGTCACCGGGCTCCTGCGCAACGTCTCGGTCAACGAGTTCAAGGCGAAGCAAGTCAACACGAACGACCTCGGTCTCGGCGCGATCGCGGTCGACGGGTTCGTCCCGGTGATCCCCGGCACGAAGGAATCCAAAG
>DATGJA010000398.1:0-6804 GCA_035295445.1 Polyangiaceae bacterium
GTCCGCCTCGTTGTCGGTGGAGACGTTCGACACGAGCTGCTGGATGTATTGCGGCTCCCCCTTGACGACGACGCTCCGGACGAACGTCAGCCCGGCGGCGCGAATCTCCTCCACCACGCCGACCGCGAGCTCCTCCATCGACCGGTTGTGCACCGGCATGACGGTCGCAACGAGCACGCGCGACGCGGCACGCTGCGGTTCGGACATGCCGCTCATTGTAAGAGCCCGAGTCCCTTTGTCCATCATCCGGGCTCGACGACCTCGATCCCCATGCTCCGCATGAGGCGCAGCGCATTGGAGCTTTCCACGATGCCGGGCCGGAGGGCGTAGTCGAACGTCATCGCGTCGCCGGTCACCTGCTCCTCGAAGTGAACGTTCTCGACCGCGCCGCCGAGCTCGCGTCCGAGCGCGGTGATGCCGAGGTCGTGCGTAGAGACGGCGCCGAGACCCCCGTGGGCGAGGAGATCGCGCACCACCGCGCTGGCCCCGAGCACTCGCTCGCGCGAGTTCGTGCCGTGGAGGATCTCGTCCAGCAGGAACAGGACGGGCGGCGCGGGCGGCGGTTCGTGCGCCAAGTCGACCACACGCTTGAGCCGCCGGACCTCGGCGTAAAAGTGCGACACCCCCTGCGCGAGGGAATCCTCGACCCGCATGCTCGTCGCGACCCGGAGCGCGCCGATGCGGAGCGAGCGAGCGCACACGGGCGCTCCGGCAAAGGCGAGGATCGCGTTGACCCCGATGGCGCGGAGAAGCGTGCTCTTGCCCGACATGTTCGACCCCGTGACGACGAGGGCGCGGCCAGCCGCGGACAAGCGCACGTCGTTGGCGACGCGCCGCTCGGAGGGGATCATCGGGTGCGCGAGCCCGAGCGCCTCGAACGTGGGCGTGGGGCTGGGCTCGGGCCAGGCGAACTCCGGGTGCTCGAACGCGAAGGCGGCGAGCCCCGCGGCCGCCTCGACCTCACCGATCGCGTCCAACCAGCCGCGCAGACGCGCGCCGGCCCGCGCGCGCCATCGCTCGAGGGCCACAGCGCAGTGGATGTCCCACATGAGCAGGGGCCCGATGAAGAATCGAAAGAGCTCGTTGCGGCGGGCATCGACGAAGCCGATGATGCGCTCGAGGGCAGCGAGCTCCTCGCTCGCGCGCCGGCCGTCGGTCGACAGTCGCGCCTGCAATCCGAGCAGGAGCGGCGCCGCAAACGGCTCGCCCTCGATCGCGGCGAGCATCGCCCGCCAGCGCGTCGCCGTAGACTCGCGCGCCGAGACCGCGTCGAGCGTCCGAGGGACGCTGCGAGACGCCAAGATGCCGGCTGCCATGGCCAGGACCACCATCAACGTCAGCGTCTCGCCGGGGGCGCCCAAGGCGTGCGCCGTCGCGAGGGCCCCCGCCGTGGCCACGGGAAGCCATCGGACCCCGACGCGGAGCGCCGGAGCGAGGACCTGGGTGCCCGCGGCCCATCGAAGGAGCTGCGACGGGTCCGGCCGCTCGTCGGACAGGACGCCGCCCGCGGTCGCCAGCGCCTCTCGGAACGAAAGGCGGTCGGCGAGCTCTCGAACGGCTTTCTGGCGATCCATCATGCGACCCGGCCAAGGCCCAGGATCGGTCGCCGCCAGCCACTCGGCGAGCGTGTCTTGTCCGAAGTGGGTCTCGGTCGCGTCGACGACCTGCATCACCGACGCGCGACCGAACACGTCGAGATCGCTGGCGAAGGGATGGTCGGGGGCCGCCGGGCGCCCGTTCGCGGTGGGAAGGCGATCCCAGTCGTGATCGAGGCGGGCCAGTCCCCGCTCGTAGAATCGGACCGCCGTCGAAGCCCGGCGCGCGCGCTCATCGAGGCGGGCATGAACGACCACCAGGACGGCGAACAGGAGGGCGTCCGCCGCGAGGACGGGCCACGCCCAGCCCGACGGCCGCCACCACACCGCGGCCGCCAGGCAGCCCAGAGCGACGACGGCCAAGAAGAGGCGCGCCCGGGCGATTCGGCTCGCCCGTGTGTCGAGGAGCGTGACGACGGCGCCATGCCGCTCCCGCCCGCTCTTGTACGTCGCCCGCGCCTGCACCGTCGGTTGGTTACCACGCGCGCGTCACGCCGCCCGCCAGGCCCGCGTGCTGCGCGGGACCGCGTCCGCGGGTCGGGGCAACCGCGCCACGGCGATCGCGAGACCCTGCATGGTCAGCCGGGGGGAAGGAGCACCGCGGTGAACGAGACCGGCGGCCTCGAGCCGCCGCATAGCCTGCCGCACGTCTCGCCCCAAACCCCCCGTCCGAAGGGCCAGCGCGTCTTCCGTCGCAGCCTCGCGCCGCCTTGCCAACCGCAACATCGCCCGAAGCACCCGCTCGTCGAAGCTCATGACCGCGACCCTAGTCCGATACTGAACGTACGTCCAGAAAACACCTCCGCTCGAGCGCGCCGACGAGTTTCTTTGCTCGCTCCGCCGCGGACGCTATGTCGGGGGCCCATGACCCCGCGCCCCCTCGTCCTCTTGTCGAACGACGACGGCTACGCCAGCCGCGGGATCCAGGCGATGCGCCAGGGTCTGGTCGCGGCCGGCGCGGAGGTGGTCGTCGTCGCCCCCGAGACCGAACAGAGCGCCTCGAGCCACGCGCTGAGCCTCCACCGCCCGCTGCGCCTGCGCGCCGTGGAGCCGGGGGTCTTCGCCCTCGACGGCACCCCCGCCGATTGCGTGTACGTCGCCTTGCACGCAGGCACGCGCATCGTCCCCCGCCGCCCGGACCTGGTGGTTTCGGGGATAAACCATGGGATGAACCTCGGCCAGGACGTCTTTTATTCGGGCACCGTGGCGGCCGCGCGCGAGGGCGCCCTGCGGGGCATTCCTGCCCTCGCCACGAGCGCGTCCCCCTCGCTGGACTTCGGCCCGGTGGCCGAGGTCAGCGCCCGGATCGTCCTCGAGCTTCCCCGCGCGTTCGGACCGCGCGCCCCTCTCGTCAACCTCAACGTCCCGCCCGGATGGACCGGCCGCGTGCGCGCCACGCGCTTGGGCGCGCGGATCTACGAGGAGATCGTCGACTTTCGTCGCGACCCGCGCGGGCGCGAGTACCTCTGGGTGGGCGGCCCCGGGGTTCGTCACGAGCGCAACCCCGGGTCCGACACGGACGCTTTCGACGAGGGCGTCGCCTCGCTGACGGCGCTGGTGCTCGACCTGACCGACGCCGCGAGCCAGGGGCAGTCCGCCGAGCTCGTGGCGCGGATCGAGGGGACGAGGTAGGTGCACGCCATGTCGTCGAGCTTCGAGTTCTGCCGAGCCCTCATTCGTGACGTGCCGGATTTCCCGAAGCCCGGCATCGTCTTCAAAGATCTCACGCCCCTGCTGGCGAGCCCGCGAGCGCTGCACATCGTGCTCGACGGGATCGCCGAGCGCTTCATCGGCGAGCACGTGGACGCCATCGTCGGCGTCGAGGCGCGAGGGTTCATCTTCGGCGGAGCCCTGGCCGCCCGACTGAACGCCAGCTTCGTCCCCGTGCGCAAGCCCGGAAAGCTCCCGGCCGCCGTGGACCGCGTCGAGCTCGTGACCGAATACAGCCGGGACGCGCTCGAAATGCACAAGGGCAGCATCCGCGAGGAGGCGCGCGTCGTCGTCGTGGACGACCTCCTCGCGACCGGGGGCACGGCGCGGGGCGCGGCCGACCTGGTGCACAAGCAGGGCGGATACGTGGTCGGCTACGCGTTCGTCGTAGAGCTCTCGTGGCTCGGAGGTCGCGAGAAGCTCCTGCCGACGCGCGTCGAGGCGTGCATCGCGTATTAGGGCGGACTTAGCGCGGGACGCCGACGTGCAGCGCGGCGCGCTGGCGGACGACGGCTTGCGCGGGGGCTCCGAGCTCCTCGGCGCGGTCGAGGGCCCTCGCGGCGTCGCCGGGGCGCCCGAGCCGGATCAAGGCCCACGCGCGGCCGAGCTCCCCCGGACCGAAGCGCGGCCGGCGGGCCAGGACCTGGTCGTACGCGTCGAGGGCCCCCTGCGCGTCGCCACGCACCACCGCCACGCTCGCCAGGCCGAGCCAGTTCTCCGCGCCTCGTGGGTCCGCGGCCACGCCCGAGCGGTACGCGTCGTCGGCGCCGGGAAGGTCGCCGAGGTTCAAGCGCACCAGGCCGAGCGCATGCCAGGTCTCCGCGTCGCGCGCGCCGCGACGGATGGCCTCCTCCAGCCGCGGGCGCGCGTCGTCGGCCTCGCCCCAGCGCGCGCATCGCATGCCCCCCTCGCGCGGACCGAGCGGAGAGGTCGGGGCGACGCTCGCGGCCTCGTCGTACGCGGCGAGCGCGTCTTCGTACCGGTGGGCGAGCTCGAGCGCGTGGCCGATCTCCACGTACGGCGTCGGGTCCCCGGGCGGCAGGCGGATCGTGAGCTCCCGGGTCTGCTCGCGCGCCGCGGGGAGGTCGCCCGTGAGACCGAGGACACGCACGAGCAGTCGGCGGGCCTCGATGTCCTCCGGATGGGCGGCGATCCGGTCGCGGAGAACGGCGGCGGCGGCGTCCTCGCGGTGCTGCCGGACGAGGCTCCGCGCGCGGTCCGTCGGGCTCGCGGCACACCCTACGCACAAGACGAGAGCGGCGCCGATCAGAGTACGATGAGGGCCACCGACCATCGCGGAGACAACGAGCATGGCACAACTCGACGACCTCGAAGTGAAGACCATCGGCGTCCTGGGCGCCGGTCAGATGGGGGGCGGCATCGCGCAGGTGGCCGCCGCGAGCGGCTTCGGGGTGGTGCTGGTGGACGCGACGGCCGAGCTGGCCCAAAAGGGAAAGTCGCGAATCGCGAGCATCCTGTCCAAGCAGGTCGAGAAGGGGAAGCTCGCCGCCGCTGCCCGCGACGAGCTCCTCGGCCGCATCCGCACGGCCGGGAGGCCGGACGACTTTCGCGAGTGCGACTTCGTCATCGAGGCCGCGACCGAGGCGATCGACCTCAAGCTCACGCTGATGCGCAGGTGCGATTCGGTCCTTCCCCCCGGCAAGTGGCTTGCCAGCAACACGTCGAGCATCTCGCTCACCAAGCTCGCGGCGGTGACCTCACGGCCGGACCGCGTCGTCGGCATGCACTTCATGAACCCGCCCCCCCTCATGAAGCTCGTGGAGATCGTGCGCGCCGTGCAGACGAGCGACGAGACCCACGCTCTGACGAAGGCCATCGCCGAGAAGATGGGGAAGACGACCACCACGACCACCGACGCCCCCGGGTTCTTGGTCAACCGCATTCTCATCCCCCTGCTGTGCGAGGCGTGCTTCGCCCTCCAGGAGGGCGTCGGCTCGGCGGAGGACATCGACGCGGGCGCGCGCCTCGGGCTAAACCATCCGATGGGCCCTCTCGAACTGAGCGATCTCATCGGACTCGACACCGTGCTCGCCATCGCCGACGTCATGCAGCGCGAGTTCGGCGACGACAAGTACCGGGCGCCGACGATGCTGCGCAACCTCGTGGCGGCCGGCTGGCTCGGTCGAAAGACGCGGCGCGGCTTCTACGTCTACGACGACAAGGGCAATCGAACGGGCCGCGCGACCTGAGACCAGGGACGGCAAACATGACAAACATCCTCGTCGAACGCCACGGAGACGTCGTTACGATCACGCTGAACCGCCCGGAGAAGCTCAATTCGCTCGACGAGCCGCTGCTCCGCGAGCTCCTCGGGGCGATCGTGAACCTCGAGGGAGACGGCGCGGCGCGCGCGGCCGTCCTGACCGGCGCGGGCGAGAAGGCGTTCGCGGCCGGCGCGGACATCGCGGCGATGAGCCAGATGACGCCGCCCCAGGCGAAGGCGTTCGCCGACCTGGGGCACGAGATAGGCGCGAGGATGGAGCAGTCGCGGATGCCGTTCGTGGCCGCCGTCAACGGCTTCGCGCTCGGCGGTGGGTGCGAGCTCGCGCTGGCTTGCGACTTCGTCTACGCGAGCGAGAAGGCCCGCCTCGGCCAGCCCGAGGTGAACCTCGGCGTCATCCCCGGCTTCGGCGGAACGCAGCGCCTCGCTCGGCGGGTCGGCTCGGCGCGCGCGCGCGAGCTGTGCATGACGGGGGACGCCGTCGGGGCCGCGGAGGCGCTGCGGCTCGGCCTCGTGAACGCGGTCGTCCCCGCGGCCGACCTCTTGCCTCGCGCGCGCGAGGTCGCGAAGAAGATCGCCGGCAAGGGGCCCCTCGCCATCGCCGCGCTCAAGCGGATCATCCTGCGAGGGGAAGGCATCCCGCTCGCGGCGGCGAACGAGCTCGAGGCGACCGCCTTCTCGGCGCTGTTCGGCACGCACGATCAGCGGGAGGGGATGCGCGCGTTCCTCGAGAAGCGGCCGCCTGCGTTCAAGGGGGAGTAGGCGGCGGCGCGGGCGCGCGGCGCGACGAGATCACGACCCGGCGCGACGAAGGAGGCGAAGCGCGCGCGAAGGCCCGACGCGCGCGGCGTAGGGAACGATCTGCGCCACCGTCTGCGCGAGGCCCGCGCCGCTCAGCGGCTTGCCCGCGAACTGGCGCACCCCGATGCGCAGGCCCGCCGGCGCGGCGGCCAGGAGGCCCTCCATCGTGCACCGATCGGAGCCGTAGAAGCGCTCCGAAAACCATAGGCGCTGGCGGAGCTGCCGACCGAGGACGCTCGCGCGCACTCGCCTCCCCCAGTCCGAGAACGCGAGGTCGCCGGCTGCGAGCGCTCGCGCGAGGTACGGCCCGGCGAGCGCGCCGTACTGGATCGCCTGCGCGATCCCTTCCCCCGTCGCGATGTCGATCCCGGCGGCCTCGCCCACCAGGAGAACGTGCTCCTTGGCGATCGGCGCGCCGGGCTCGAACCCCACCTCGGCGAACGCCTTGACCCGATG
>DATGJA010000399.1:0-20685 GCA_035295445.1 Polyangiaceae bacterium
CTTCGGCTTCCTCGGAATGGGTCCGGTGACCCTCGCCGTCGACTCGTACGGCCCGGTGACCGACAACGCGCAGAGCGTCTACGAGCTCTCGGTCATCGAGAACATCCCGAACATCAAAGAAGAAGTGAAGAAAGAGTTCGGCTTCGACCTGGACTTCGAGAAGGCGAAGCACTTCCTCGAGGAGAACGACGGCGCCGGCAACACCTTCAAGGCGACGGCGAAGCCCGTGCTCATCGGAACGGCGGTCGTCGGCGCGACCACGATGATCTTCGCGATCATCGTCCTTCTGACCGACGGCCTGACGAACGCGGCCAAGATCCAGAAGCTGTCGCTCCTGCACCCGCCGTTCTTGCTCGGCCTCATCGCCGGGGGTTCGGTCATCTACTGGTTCACCGGCGCAAGCACGCAGGCGGTGACGACGGGCGCCTATCGCGCCGTCGAGTTCATCAAGGCCAACATCAAGCTCGAGGGGGTCGAGAAGGCGTCGATCACGGACAGCAAGAAGGTCGTCGAGATTTGCACGACGTACGCGCAGAAGGGGATGTTCAACATCTTCCTCGTCGTCTTCTTCGGAACGCTCTCGTTCGCGTTCCTGGATCCGTTCTTCTTCGTCGGTTACCTCATCTCGATCGCCCTCTTCGGCCTGTTCCAGGCGCTCTTCATGGCCAACGCCGGTGGCGCCTGGGACAACGCCAAGAAGATCGTCGAGGTCGAGCTCAAAGAGAAGGGATCGGAGCTCCACGCCGCCACGGTCGTGGGCGACACCGTGGGCGATCCGTTCAAGGATACGAGCAGCGTGGCGATGAACCCGATCATCAAGTTCACGACGCTCTTCGGTCTCCTCGCGGTCGAGCTCGCGAACGACGACGCGCACCCCATTCCGCGCGAGACGACGGCGGTCGTCGCGGCCGTGTGCTTCGCCATCACCTGCTTCTTCGTGTGGCGAAGCTTCTACGGGATGCGCATCGAGGCCGGCAACAAGGCCGAGTCGGCGCACGCCCAGGCGAAGCCAAACCCCGCCGAGTAACACCCGCCATGATCGTGTCCGACCTGGTTCGGGCCATGGAGGCGATCGCGCCCACGCGCTTCGCGGCGCCCTGGGACAACGTAGGTCTGCTCGTCGGCGACGGCGCCGCGCCGATGGCGCGCGTGCTTCTGGCGGTGGACACGACCTCTGAGGTGCTCGGCGAGGCGGTGCGAGAGCGCTGCGAAGCGGTCGTCTCGTATCATCCACCCATCTTCGGCGCCCTCAAGGGCGTCGTGGCGGGGTCGGTGGCCTACGAGGCGGTGCGACGGGGGCTCGCCATCTACTCGCCGCACACCGCCCTCGACGTCGCCGACGGGGGGACCAACGACGTCCTGGCCGACTCGATCGGGATGGCGCCGAGAGCGCCGCTTCGGCTCGTCGAGGCCGCCGACGCGAGGGTCAAGCTCGTGACCTTCGTGCCGGCCGATCACGTCGAGGCCGTCAGTCGGGCCGTGTTTGCCGCGGGGGCGGGCGAAATCGGAAACTACTCGGCGTGCAGCTACCGCTCGACCGGGACGGGGACGTTCTTCGGCGAGGAGGGCGCGCGGCCGGCGGTCGGCGCCGCCGGGCGTCTCGAGGAGGTGGCCGAGGTGCGGCTCGAGACCGTGGTCCCGACCGGTGCCGCCGAGGAGGTTGTCCGCGCGTTGCGCGCGGCGCACCCCTACGAGGAACCCGCGTTCGATCTCGTTCGGCTCGCCGATCCGACCTCGCGTGGCCTCGGGCGCGTGGGGCCGGTGCCGCGCGCTCCCGCCCGCGCGCTCGTCGAGAAGGCCAAGGCCGCGCTCGGTCTTGCCACCGTTCTCGTGGCCGGCCCCCTGAATCGCGAAGTGTCGCGGGCCGCGGTCTGCGCGGGAAGCGGCGGCGACTTGGTCGCGGACGCCATCGCGTCGGGCGCAGAGTTGCTCCTCACCGGGGAGCTGAAACATCACGACGTCCTGCACGTCGTGGCGGCCGGGCTCGTCGCCGTGTGTACGCGTCACTCGTCGAGCGAGCGTCCGGCGCTCGCGGCGCTGCGCGCCCGGCTCGAGTCTCTGTTGCCCGGGGTGCAGGTCGTGCAGAGCAGCGCGGATCGGGAACCCCTCGACTACGTCTGAACCGGCTCGGCCTCCGGCTCGCCGGCGACCGCCTGGCGGGTCTCTTCGATGGCGCGCATGCGCAGACCGGTCGCGATCTCCTCTCGTCGCTGCAGCTCGTCGAGCAGCTCCCTCGCCGCGGCCATGGCATGGAGCGCCGCCGCGAGGCGCTCCTCGCTGGCGGCTGCCTGGCGGAGGGCCTCGTCCCTCGCGGCCTCGGCGTCGAGGAGCGCCCGTTCGGCCTCGGCGAGGCGAACGAGCATCTGCGCGATCTCGTCGGCGTCCTCGGCCCGTTCGCGCTTGAGGCGCGCGTTCTCCGCGACGAGCTCTTCGTGAGGCGGCGGGGGCGATTCGTCCGGTGCGGAAAGGCGCCCGGAGGACCGCGGGACGCGGGCGGCGCCCGGTATGCGGGGAGACGTACGTCGCAGCGGCGCCTCTTCCCGAGGAGGTGGGAGCGTGCTGTCGACGCGCCGATCGCGCGAGAGTCGGGTTCTTGGGCGAGAACTCTCCCCCATAGACCCAGTATGCCTCGCCGGGGGAGTCCCGACGTGAAGAATCGGCGCGTCCGCTTGACCGCGCCGGGGCGCCAGCTAGTCTATCGACATATCGAGATACAGAGATGCCTACGCTGGCCGCTGCAGTCGACGTGCTCCAGCTCGTCGGGGAACCTACGCGCGTGCGCCTCATGGCCCTTCTCGACGGGCAAGAGCTCACGGTGGCGGAGATCGTCGCCGTCACCGGCCTCGCCCAGTCCAGCGTCTCGACCCACCTTGGTCGCCTGCGTGAGGCGGTCCTCGTGCGCGACCGCAAGGCGGGCTCCTCGACGTTCTACACCCTCAACGACGCCGGCATGCCCGAGCCTGCGCGAAGGCTCTGGGAGGTCGTGCGCGCCGAGGTACACGACGCGACGCTGGAGGAGGACCGCGAACGGAGCGAGAAGGTCGTGCGATCGCGCGACCAAGCCGGGCTCTGGCCCGACGTGGCCGCCGGCGAGATGGACCGACATTGGTCTCCCGGCCGGACGTGGGAGTCGCTCGCGCGAGTCGTCGCGGGCCTCGTTCGCCTCGGCGACGTCGTCGACATCGGATGCGGCGACGGAAGCGTGGCGCAGCTCCTCCGGTGGCGTGCCCGCAGCTGGACGTGCGTCGATCGCAGCGCGCGGGTCCTCTCGGCGGCGCGCGATCGGCTCGCAGCGGTCAAGGGTGTGACCTTCATCGAGGGCGACGCGCACGCGCTCCCGCTCGGCGACGCGGCGTTCGACGCCGCCTTGCTCCTGCACGTGCTCACCCAGGTCAAGCAGCCGGCGACGGTCATCACGGAGGCGGCTCGGGTGCTGCGCCCCGGGGGTCTCCTCGCCGTGGCCGCCCTCGAGTCGCACGACCAGGCGGAGGCGACGGCGGCTTACGGGGACGTCCAGCCGGGCTTCGCGGTACCGGCGCTCCGGCGTCTGCTGCTTCGCGGAGGCTTCGAGGTCGAGTCGTGCGAGGTCTCGTGTCGAGACCGCCGCCCGCCGCACTACAGAGTCATCACGGCGTTCGCGACGAGGGGCCGCCGCCCGCCGGCTCCCCGCGCGTGACGAGCGACGTCCGCACGCTCGAGCGAAGCGAGAGTTGGGACGACACACCCTCCGTAGCCATCGAAGGACTGTCATGAACGAAACCGAGAGCATACTGCGCGACCTCCTCTGCAAGAGAATCCTCGTCCTCGACGGCGCGATGGGGACCATGATTCAGCGCCGCGGTCTCGCCGAAGGCGACTTTCGCGGTACGCGCTTCGAGCGCCACGGGCGTGACCTCAAGGGGGATTTCGACGTGCTCGCGCTGACGCGCCCGGACGTGCTCGGCGCGGTCCACGACGCCTACCTCGATGCCGGGGCCGACATCGTGGAGACGAACACGTTCAACTCGACGTCGATCGTCCAATCGGAGTACGCCCTCGGCGACTTCGCGCGCGAGATCAACGTCGCCGCCGCGCGTGTCGCCAAGGCATCGGCCGCAGCGTGGACCCAACGCACGCCCAAGAAGCCTCGTTTCGTCGCGGGCGCCATCGGTCCGCTCAACAAGACCCTGTCCCTGTCGCCGAGCGTGGCCGATCCCGGATACCGCGCGGTGACCTTCGATCAGGTCCGCGAGACGTACGCCGAACAGATCCGCGGCCTGGTCGAAGGCGGGGTCGACCTGCTGCTCCTCGAAACGATCTTCGACACCCTCAACGCCAAGGCGGCCCTCGTCGCGATCGAGGACGTCTTCGACGAGATCGGGACGCGCCTGCCGGTGATGATCTCGGTGACGATCGTCGACAAGAGCGGCCGGACGCTCTCGGGGCAGACCGTAGAGGCCTTCTGGACCTCGGTGGCGCACGCGCGGCCCCTCTCGGTGGGGATCAACTGTTCGCTCGGTGCCCGTCAGATGCGACCGTACGTCGAGGAGCTGTCTAGCATCGCCGACGTCTTCGTGAGCTGCTATCCGAACGCCGGGCTTCCCAACGGTTTCGGCGAGTTCGAAGAGGACGCCGAGACCACGTCGACGTTGGTCGGCGCGTTCGCGTCGGAGGGGCTCGTCAACGTCGTGGGCGGCTGCTGCGGGACGACCCCCGACCACGTTCGCGCCATCGGCGCCCGCGTCGAGCGTCTGCGCCCGCGCACGCCCCCGAGGGTGGACCGCCTCACTCGCCTGTCCGGTCTCGAGCCGCTCGTCATCAGGCCGGACTCCAACTTCATGATGATCGGGGAACGCACGAACGTCACCGGATCGAAGAGGTTCGCGGACCTCGTCAAGGCGGGGGATTTCGCGAAAGCGGTCGAGGTCGCACTCGAGCAAGTGCGCAGCGGGGCGAACGTCCTCGACGTGAACATGGATGAAGGAATGCTCGACGGGCCTTCCGCCATGACGACGTTTCTCAACTTGCTGGCGGCCGAACCCGAAATCGCCCGCATTCCGTTCATGGTCGACAGCTCCAAATGGAGCGTCATCGAGGCGGGGCTCAAGTGCCTACAGGGCAAGGGGATCGCGAACTCGATCAGCCTCAAGGAGGGCGAGGACGACTTCCTCGCGAAGGCGGAGCACATCCGGCGCTACGGCGCCGGCGCGGTCGTCATGGCCTTCGACGAACAAGGTCAAGCGGAGTCGGTCGAGCGCAAGGTGAGCATCTGCCGCCGCGCGTACGATCTCCTGACCAAGCGCGGGGGTTGGAGCGCGACCGACATCGTGTTCGACCCGAACATCCTTGCGATCGGGACCGGGATCGAGGAGCACGCCGCCTTTGCCAAGAACTACATCGAGGCGACGCGGGTCCTCAAAGACGCATGCCCGGGCGTCAAGGTCTCCGGCGGCGTCAGCAACCTGTCGTTCTCGTTCCGGGGCAACAACGCCGTCCGCGAGGCGATGCACACGGCGTTCCTCTACCACGCCATCCGCGCGGGCATGGACATGGGGATCGTGAACGCCGGCCAGATCGGAGTCTACCAGGAGATTCCCGAAGGTCTGCTCACGCACGTCGAGGACGTCATCTTCGATCGCCGGCCGGACGCGACCGAGCGCCTCGTTTTGTTCGCGGACACGGTGCGGGGGCAAGGCAAGAAGAAGGAGGTGGACCTCGCCTGGCGCGACGCCCCGGTCGAGCAGAGGCTCACCCACGCCCTCGTTCACGGCATCGTGGACTTCATCGAGGCCGACGTCGAAGAGGCCCGCAAGAAGGTGCCTCGGCCCCTGCAGGTCATCGAAGGACCGCTCATGGATGGCATGCGGGTCGTAGGAGACCTCTTCGGCGCCGGGAAGATGTTCCTCCCCCAGGTCGTCAAGAGCGCCCGCGCGATGAAGCGCGCGGTGGCTTACCTGCTTCCCTTCATGGAGGAAGAGAAAGAGCGGCTCGGCCTGGGCGAGCGCAAGAACGGCAAAGTCCTGCTCGCGACGGTCAAGGGGGACGTCCACGACATCGGGAAGAACATCGTCGGCGTCGTCCTCGGCTGCAACAGCTACGACGTCGTCGACCTGGGCGTCATGGTGCCGTCCGAGAAGATCCTCGACACTGCGGTCGAACAAGGATGCGACATCGTGGGCCTCTCCGGACTCATCACGCCTTCGCTCGACGAGATGGTGCACGTCGCCAAACAGATGACCAAGCGCGGAATGACCATGCCGCTGCTCATCGGCGGCGCCACCACCAGCCGACAGCATACGGCGGTCAAGATCGTTCCCGAGTACGACGGCGGGACCGTCCACGTGCTCGACGCGTCGCGCGCCGTCTCCACGGTGTCGTCGCTCCTCGATCCGAAGCAGAAGCCGGTCTTTCTGGCCAAGACCGCAGAAGAATACGAGCAGCTCCGCCGCCTGCACGCTCACAAGCGGGCCAAGCCGCTGGCCGCGTACTCGCTCGCCAACGAGCGTGGGGCGCGCCTCGCCTTCGGCGACGCGGAGGTCAAGCGGCCGTCGTTCACGGGCCTTCGCGTCCTTTCGGACGTGCCGCTCGACGAGATCACACGGTACATCGACTGGACGTTCTTCTTCACGGCGTGGGAGCTCGTCGGGAAGTTCCCGGCCATCCTCGACGATCCGCGGCACGGCGAAGCGGCGCGCGATCTCTACGCGAACGCCCGCGCGCTGCTCGAGCAGATCGTCGCCAAGAAGAGGCTCGTCGCGCGGGCCGCCTACGGCGTCTGGCCGGCGTGGCGAGACGGCAACGACGTCGTCCTCTACGAGGACGAAGGTCGCGGCGTCGAGGCCCTACGCTTTTGCATGCTGCGCCAGCAACAGGAGAAGGCCGAGGGCGAGCCGTACCGGTCCCTCGCCGACTTCGTCGCGCCGCGGGGGCAAGGGGCGGGGGACTGGGTGGGGGCCTTCGTGGTGACGGCTGGCCTCGGCGCGCAGGAGCTGGCGGCCGGCTTCGAAAAGGAGCTCGACGACTACCACGCCATCATGGCCAAGGCGCTGGCCGACCGCCTGGCCGAGGCGCTTGCAGAGATGATCCACGAACGGGTCCGCCGCGAATGGTACGCGCCGGGCGAATCCCTCTCGGTCGACGACCTCATCGCCGAAAAGTACGGCGGTATTCGTCCCGCCATAGGCTATCCCGCGTGTCCGGATCACTCGGAGAAGGGCAAGCTCTTCGCTCTTCTCAGAGCGGAGGCGATCGGCGTCACGCTCACCGAGAGCGGCGCGATGCTCCCGGCCGCCAGCGTCTCCGGCCTGTACCTCGGCCACCCGGGGGCCGGGTACTTCAACGTGGGACGAATCGGGCGCGACCAGGTAGAGGACTACGCACGGCGCAAGGGCATGCCCGTCGCCGAGGTCGAACGCTGGTTGGCCCAGAGTCTGGGCTACGAGCCCAGCCCTTGACGCGACGCAACAACGCACTGTCCTTCCGAATGCCGCGCACACGCGCTAGAAATCGATAGCTCATGTCCCACGCCTTCGAAGTCCCGACGACGAACCCCGCCGGCGCGGAAGAAGGCGCGCTCGCGCCCGAGCTTCTCGTTCGTATCTACACGGCGATGTTGCGGTCGCGCTGCCTCGA
Source organism: Polyangiaceae bacterium (assembly GCA_035295445.1). Classification (GTDB taxonomy): domain Bacteria; phylum Myxococcota_A; class Polyangia; order Polyangiales; family Polyangiaceae; genus Palsa-1150. Next base: position 7,612 of record DATGJA010000399.1, read on the forward strand.
AGAGCGCCTGATTCGGATGAACAAGCAGGGAGACGGATTCTTCTGGGTCGGCGGGCCGGGCGAAGAGGCCTTCAACGCGGCGCTGGGGCTCTTGGTGCTCAAGGGGCAAGGACCGCAGTTCGACTACCTGCATTTTCACTATCGCTCCACGGCCACACTCATGACCATGGGCGCCGAACCCGTCGACGTGCTCCGCCAGATGAAGAACACGGCGACGGACCCCTACTCGGCGGGGAGAAACTTCTGCAACCACTATTCGGTCCGCAAGTGGAACGTGGCGCCCGTGTCGTCGCCGATCGAAGTCCAGTTCTCGATGGCGCCGGGGACGGCGATCGCCAACAAGCGCGCCGGGGGGCGGGGGATCACGATCGTGCAAGGGGGCGACGCAGGGACGGCCGAGGGTGACTTCTCCACGTGCCTGGTCTGGTGCTCGCGCCCCGGCGACGAGCTGCCCTGCCTGATGCTCGTCACCAACAATCAGTGGGGCATCTCGACGCCGTATGCGCAGCAGCACTCCGAAAAGCACATCGCGGACCGGGCCAAACCCTTCGGCATCAAGAGCGCCGTGATCGACGGCAACGACCCCGAGGTCTCCTACCGGGAGCTCAAGAAGGCCATGGACTACGTGCGCGCGGAGCGCCGACCGTTCTTGCTCGAGGCCATGGTGTCCAGACTGTACGGGCACTCCTCCGCGTCCGGCGCCAACTTCGTCCCGGAGGAGGTGGACTGTCTGGTGGCCTTCGAGAAGCGGCTTCAAGACCGCAAGATCATGACCCGCGCGGAGATGGACGACCTGAGGGCGAAGTACACGCAAGAGCTTCTCGAGGCGAGCAAGCGCGTGCGCGACGAGCCTCAGCCGCGGGGCGAGAGCATTTGGGAGCACGTCTTCGCGGACCGGGACCTCGTGCACGACTCTCCGGACCGCGATCCCGAACCGACGAACGGCCGGCACTGATGGCGACGATGGTCCAGGCGATCCGCCTTGCGCTGCACGTCGGGGAAGAGCGTCACGGGGTGACCGACGTGTTCGGTCAGGACGTCGGGCCGCCGCTCGGCGGCGTCTTTACCCAAACCCAGGGGCTCCGGACCGCCTGGAACACGCCACTCGACGAACGGGGCATCGTGGGCACCGCCATCGGCCTCGCGCTCGCGGGACAGCGGCCGGTCGCCGAGATCCAGTTCTGCGATTACGCGTTCAACGTCATCGATCTCTTCAAGCTCGCCGGCGGCATTTGCTGGTCTTCCGCGGGCGACTGGAACTGCCCGATGGTCGTCATGACGCCGGTCGGCAGCGGGATCCGCGGCAGCATCTACCACTCGCACTCGTTCGACGCCCAGGCGACGCGCATTCCCGGGTGGAAGATCGTGATGCCGAGCAACCCGCTCGACGCATACGGCCTGATGCTCTCGGCCGTCGTCGACCCCAATCCGGTCATGTTTCTCATGCCGAAGGCCCTGCTGCGCTCGAAGGCCGGGCCCAGGGAGCGCATTCCGGGCGAGCCGGACGACGATCGAGCTCTGTCCCGGATGATCGACGCGCCGCTCGGGGATCGGTCCCGGTGGCGGCCCGATTGGCCCGACGTCAAGGACGCCTTCGTGCCCATCGGGCAAGCGCGAACCTGTCGCGAGGGCCGTCACGTCAGCGTGATTACCTATGGGCGCACGGTGCCGGTCGCGATGGAGGCCGCTGCGCAGGCGGAAAAGGACGGCGTCGACGTCGAGGTGATCGACCTACGCTCCCTCTGCCCGTACGACTGGGACGCGGTCAAGGCGAGCGTGCGCAAGACGAACCGCGTCCTCTTCTTGAACGAGGACACGGAGGTCACCAACTTCGGCGAGCACCTCCTGCGGCGCACGGTGGAGGAGCTCTTCTACGAGCTGTACGCACCGCCCCGGCTCCTGGCGGGCGCACACGTCCCCGGCATCGGCCTGGCGGACGCGCTCGAGAAGGCGAGCGTCCCGCAGGCCGAGAAGGTGGCCGCCGTCGTGCGGGAGCTCGCCGGGCACGAGGCGTAACGGTCAGGCGAACGGGCCGACGACGCGCAGGAGCTGCACAAGCTCGATGAGCGAGGCCATGCCCGACCGGCTCAACGTCAACTTGAGCAGCGCGGAGATCGTCGAGGCGCTCACGCCCAGCTCCTGCGCGGCGAACTTCTCGCTGCGACCGGCCGCGAGCAGCGCCAAGAGGTCGCGCTCCCGCACATCGGGGGACTTTGGCGCCGACGCCGAGGGGCTCTCGCGCGCCACGTAGTACCTCCGGCCGTTGGCCTCGAACCGCTCGACGAGGCGCCATCGGCCCTCGACGAGGCCCCACCAAAGGTCCAGCACCTCGCGCGCCGCGCCCCCACTGGGGGTTCGCCTACGATCCGCCTCGACGGCGACCGCGAGATCGCGGAGCGCGGGCGGAGCCTCCGAAAATGACGATGGGACGACCGCGGTTCCTATCTTCATGATTCACCTCTCCTCCAGGGGCACAGGGCAAGGCGGGCCGCGAGGTGGCACCGCGACGCGACGGCGAGCTTTCGGAAAATGGACGCCATCTGGTTGGCCACGGTGTGCACGGACGTGCGGCGCCGGCTCGCGATCTCGTCGTTTCCGAGGCCCTGGATGGCCAGCACGGCCACCTCTCGCTCGGCGATCGACAGGTCTCGCAGGGGGCTGTCGTCGAGCGCGACGGCGAGGACGGCGAAGCGCGAGCCGTCGCGGGAGAAGGTGGCCACGGTGGCGGAGGGCGCGCTCTCTTCGGACGGCGAGGCATCTTCCAGTTGGCGCAGGGCGGCGGTCATGGGCGGGTCTCCGTGGCGGCCGAAAAGGTGGCGCCTTCCGAGAACGAATCCGTTCGGCAGCGGTCGAATGGCGAGACGTGGCCGTCGTCGCCGCGGCGCGGGGTGGTGGGCCGCGGGGCGAGGTTCAAAGGGGGGAGCACGAACCGGAGGCGACGGGGCATGCATCAAGGGATGTATCCACGCGCCGCCCGCGGGTCGATTGCAGGCGATAGCTGTGGATAGTCGCGGCCGTGGCCTATCGGACCCGGGCATTTCGCCCCGGTAACGCTCGAATCAAGGAGCGTGTCGTCGAGGCGTCTGCCATCGCCCGAAGCCAATTCTTGTGCGGGTACCCAGCCGGCCCAACTTTTCGTTTTCCATCATGAGGTTGGCGATGAAGGAGAGCCTGCCCACCTAGGTCGTTAAGAAATGCCTAGCAATCGACCCATGTGTCCGGGGCGGGTAGGACCGGAGCCACCGCGGATCTCCGCGGAGAAAGAGTTGCCTGTCTCTGGCAATGACACCGCTGCCATTCGTTCGAATGCGTCAACGCGACCGGGAGGCCGGACGGGGTCGCGCGGCCGAGAGGTTCCGCGCACGTCGTCATCCGCTCGAAACGGACCGGCAACTGGCCCGAGGCCTTGGCTTCGGTTGTTGCTTGACCCTGCCTACCGCGGCATCGAGACTCGCTGCCGCCCGCGAGGTGGGGGGAAGCAGGATGCTCGAGTCGCCAGCGCAGATCGGTCCCTATCGGTTGCTGCCGCCTGCACTGGGTCAGGGGGCGATGGGGGTTGTCTACCGAGCCAGGCACCTGAGCTCCGAGCGGCCTTGTGCCTTGAAGACGGTCACCGTGACCGGCGCGCTCTGGATGGACGGAATCCGGCGAGAGATCCAAGCGCTGCAGCACGTCAGGCATCCCGGCATCGTCCGCATCCACGATCACGGCATTCACGACGGGGTGCCTTGGTACGCGATGGACCTTCTCGAGGGGGAGAGCCTGCGAGCATTCGGGCAACGCATTTGGAGCCGATTCCGGGTTTCTTCCCAGGCGCCCCTCGCGCCGACGGAGTCGCCCGGAACGTCGTCGAAACGCGACACGAGCACGCCTTCCTGGACGCCCCCCCCGAGCGTTCCTCGGCGTCCTCCTTCTGCTGGCGGCGACCTCCCCGAGGTTGTGCGCATTGCACGAAGGCTCTGCGCCACGCTCGCCTTCCTGCACGGCGAGGGGTTCGTGAACTGCGATCTGAAGCCGGAGAACGTGATTCTGGTGGGCGCCCACCCCGTCCTCATCGATTTCGGGCTCGCAGCGCGCCATCCGGGGAGTACCAGCCGCGAAGCGATCGAAGTGCGCCGTGCGATGTCGGGAACCCTTCCGTACATGTCGCCCGAGCAAATCCGCGGCGACCTAGTGGATGCTCGGAGCGACCTTTACTCGCTCGGATGCATTCTGTACGAGCTCCTCGTCGGCGCGACTCCGTTCGCTGGGAGCGCCGGGGTCATCCGGGACGCGCACCTGACCGAAACGCCCGCGCCTCCCTCCGAGCGAGCATCCGGTGTTCCTCAGGCGTTGGACGATCTGGTCATGCGGCTCCTCCGAAAGCCCGTCGCGGAACGTCCCGCCTTCGCGGACGAAGTGGCGTCACAGCTCGCGGAAATTGCGAGCGACACATCGCGGCTCTCCGAGTATCCGCCGTCCCGTCCGTACTTATATCGGCCAAGATTCGTCGGGCGGGATGAGGCGCTCGCCAGCTTCACCGTGCATCGCGACGACCTTCTCTCCGGGCGTGGGACCTTCGTCCTCATCGGCGGAGAGAGCGGGGTCGGCAAGACGCGCCTCATGATTGAAGTGGGGCGCGCTTGGTCGGGCGACGGGATCCACGTTCTTACGAGCGAGACGTCGCAGCTCGTACCCGAGTCCGTCGGGGCGGCGGCGCAGAGTCCGCTGTACGCGCTGCGGCCGCTGTTGCGCGCGATCGCCGACCGATGCCGGGACGGAGGCCCCCTCGTGACTGACAGCCTTCTCGGGGATCGAAGGGCCGTCTTGTCTGCGTACGAACCGCTGCTCTCTCACCTCCCCCCCGCTGCTCCGGGCGGCCTGCAGCGAGTTGTCCCCGGCCTCTCGCCCGAGGCCTCGCGCAGGTGGCTCTTTGCCAGCCTGCGAGAGACGCTCGCCGCATTTGCACGGGAGTGCCCGCTTCTCTGGGTGCTCGACGACCTCGGATGGGCCGACGAGCTCTCGCTCGACTTCCTTCGCTCGTTGAGCCGCGAGTATCTCGAGTCGGTTCCTCTCCTCATCGTAGGTACGTACCGGAGCGAGGAGGCGAGCCCCGAGATCGCTTCGCTGGCGGCGATGCCATTCGTCGCCCACTGGACGCTGCCGCGGCTCCCGCCGGCGGCAGTGAGTCACATCGTCCGCGACATGCTGGCGATGGGCGACCCGGCAGGGGAACTCATCGACTTTGTGACGCGACAATCGGAAGGAAATCCGTTCTTCGTGGGGGAATACCTGCGCGCGGCGGTGACCGAGCGGGCCATCTTTCGAGATGAGCGCCACACGTGGCGAACGACCTCGTCGAACGAAGGGAGCACTCAGAGCCAGGTCCAGCTGTCCCTTCCGAACACGCTTCGCGAGCTCGTGGAAAAGAGGCTTCGTAGCCTTTCGCCCGCGGGCTCCCACTTCGCGTTGGCGGCGGCGGTGCTCGGACGCGACTGCGACATCGCCCTCCTCCGCGAGGTGGCCGGATTGGAAGACGAAGCGTCCCTTCTGGCGCTGAACGAGCTCCTTCAGCGACAGGTGCTCGAGCCGCCTTCGACCCCCACGCGAGCGCGGTTCGCTCATGACAAGCTTCGCGAGGTCTTGTACGCCAACGCGCAGGCCGCGGGGCTCGTCGAGCTCCATGGTCGGGCGGCCGAGGCAATCGAGCGCAAAGACGCGGGTGAGGAATCCGCCGCAATCCTTGGCCAGCACTATGCGGCGGCCCGTCGGCCCGCGGCGGCCGCAACTTACTTTTCGCTGGCAGCGAAGGCCGCAAGAGCGAAATACGCGAACGGCGAGGCAATCCGCTTGTACCGCGCTGCATTGCGACAAGTCGATCAGCTCGTCTTGTCGCTGTCGGACGAGGCGGGCAACTGGGATGCAAGGCGTCGGGAGCTTCTGGAGGACCTAGGCGACTCCCTCGTCGTTGGCCCCGACCGGGAGGGCGGGCGCGCCGCGTACAACCACGCGTTCGAACTGAGCCCGCCTTCCGCCAGCGTCATCCGCGCGCGGCTTCACCGCAAGATGGCGAAGTCATGGGAGATGGAGGCCCCCGAGGAGGCCTTGAAGCGCTACGCAGCGGCCCTCTCCGAACTCGATGGTCAGCCACGCGATGACGGCTCGGTGGAGGACGCGCAAGCCGCGCGCATCCGCCTGGACGTCTACGTCGATCGTATGTGGGTCTACTATTTTCTTAATCAAACTCATCACATGACTTCGACCGTCGCCGACGTGGCGCGGGCGCTCGAGCTCCATGGCCTCCCGAATCATCGTGTCCGCTTCTTTCAAATTCGCGCGCTCTTCGCCTTCCGTGAAGAGCGCTATGTCATGTCGGAGAGGACGCTTTCATTCGCTCGCGAAGCGATGGAGGCAAGCCGCATAGACGAGCCAATGGGCTACCCCATGGCTCGATTCGTGTATGGCTTTGCGCTGCTGCACCAACATCGATTGACCGAAGCCGAGGAGGTTTTGGAGGACGCCCTAAGGCTGGCGCAGCGGTTCGGAGATCTCCAGGCGGAGGTCCGATGCCTGGCCTACCTTGCCGTCGCCGCTCGGATGGCCAAGAGGCTGGAGCCCACCGCCCTGCGTAGCGAGCGGTGTACAGCGTCAGCAGTTCAGGCCGGCGCAGCCGAATACGTAGCGCTCGCTCGGGCCAACCGGGCATGGGTTCGGGAACGCGAAGGCGATCGCCAAAAGGCCAAGGCCGACGCCGAAGAGGCCATTCACATGTGGGTGCCTGGTTTTCCCTTTCAATGGCTCGCACTACTCCCTCTGCTGGCCATCCACAATGCGGAGGGGAACGACGCAGGGCGACTTACAATGCTTGAAAGGCTTTTGCACGTAAGCCAACAAGCGTTGCCCGGTCCGTCGAGCGATGCCCTCGACAGGGCAGTCGCACACGCGCGAGGCGGTCGCCATCCGCTCGCAGCCATGGAGACGACCATCGCGCTCCAACGATTATCCGTAACCGCGTTTGAATAGAGAAACGAGACGCACTCATGGACAAACAATCGGACGGCCCCGTTCTCGTAGTCGGAGCAACGGGCAACTTGGGGTCGCTCATCGTCAAGGAGCTGCGGGAGGTGCACCGGGATGTTCGAGCGGCCGTTCGACCTACATCGTCGATACAACGCAGATCCTCGCTCGAGCGCCTCGGCGCCGTCCTCGTCGACGCGGACCTCAAGAACGTTGCTTCCTTGGAGGTGGCTTGCCGAGGAGTTGCAGTCGTGGTCTCTACGGCGACGGCCATCGTGTCGCGCCAGCCCGGCGACACTCTTGAGGCGGTTGACCAAAACGGACAGCTCGCACTCGTTGACGCCTGTGCGCGATCCGGAGTGCGGCACTTCGTTTTCGTGTCTGTCAGTCCTGGTGGCCCCGACATCGCCTTCGTCCGCGCCAAGCGCGGTGTCGAACATCGGCTCGCGTCGACCGCTATGTCGTTTACGTGTCTCCAGCCGGCGCCGTTCATGGAAGCGTGGCTGAGCCCAGCGCTGGGGTTTGATCCAGCAAACGGCGTCGCTCGAATATTCGGAACAGGTCAACGACCGGTATCATGGGTTTCGGCGATGGACGTTGCTCGGTTTGCGTTGGGCGCGGTGCTGAACCGCACCCGCTTTCACAACGTGATTCTTCCCCTTGGGGGCCCGGAAGCGCTTTCTCAGATGGACGCAATTCGGATCTTTCGCGAAAGCGGAGCTCCGGAGGTCCGGTACGAGCAGGTTCTGCAGGCGGCTCTCGAATCACAACTGCGGGAAGCTCCAGGGCCTTTTGAGCAAGCGATGTCAGCGCTCTGCCTTGGAATCGCGCACGGAATGGAAGTGGACTGTCAACAGGCGCTGACCCTACTGCCCGGTCGCATGCGTAGCGTGAGGGATCACGCCCGCGACATCATGCGCGGGCGTACTTGAATGGCTGATACGGGCGTCTAGGCTACGAGATTGTGCCACCACCACGCGGAGTAACGGGCATGATACCGAAAAACTTTCTATGGACACATCCTAACCATCCCGACCACCGGCATCACAAACATCGACATTTCAAAGGCATGACTCCGTCATTGCGTCTTCAGGTCGTTGCGCAACTGGCCGCATCGGAACTGCCGACATTTTATCGAACCAGCAGGCAGTTTGTTCAAATGATTCAGGACAACGGCATTGACCTTCTCCTTTCGGGCTGGGCACGGAACGGAGATACAGTTATGTTTTATAACTATTGGGCGATTCCTTCACCAAATGCGCAAGAGCTGATTCACTTGGAGTATGCGCTGCCGGACGAGCCGGGATACGGTTCTTTCGCCAATCTTTTCATCGACGAAATAAAAGACATTGCGGTCGCGGTCAGCCCCGTCCGCATCAGACCAACGAGGCGCCACAACGGACACCTTTACCTAAGGGCGGCGTATCGAGTCCGCCTACACAACTTCAATGAGTTCCAGGCTCTTCTGGAGCAGGAGCTCGTTTCTTTCGCGTTTGCCAACGGTTGGGAATTGGGAGACATGTACCTCGGTCTCACGGGGTCCTCGACGACCATGACACAGATGTGGATCATTCCCGAGAGTCAGTCGTTGTCTTCTGTTCAGAAGCTATCGCGTGCCTGTTGGCAGGCGGTGGCGGACGGCCCACCCGATTGCGTCGTGCTCGAGCCGACGCCGGCAGACCCGGTGCTCGGGAGCCAACCCTTACCCGTCAACGGGAAGCAGGACGTTATCGATTATTTGAACAAGGGAACAGCCCCTATCAACGCAACGCAGCGAATCGCAGTCGGACAGTAACCATGGGAGCAAGCGAATGGCCATCAATCTCGGACCGCTCGGCATCGTGGTGTATGCCGGAACCACGATCGACCAAGTCGATGACGACAAATTCTACTACATTCCCGAAGACCAGTGGACGAGACTGCCGCAGATTACGCCTTTGTCGATGGGGCCGGAAGTCGTCGCGGCGGCGTTGCAACCAGGCGCGGGGGGTACTCAGTATGCACGCCGGTTGTTCATGGACTTCGATAGGCTGAACGTGTCGTCGTCTCAGCCGACGAATCAAACGTCCGGCATCGATCGAACTGCGACGGCGGCGGGGACGGGGACGCCGCAGGACTGGAGCGTCGTCGTGAGGAGGGGTGGCGAATGTCGTGAAGTGCCGGCGTCCAAGTTCACGCCGTTGCCACCGGACTCGCAAGGAGATGCCGGCGTGCTCGTTCGTCGCGGAGCGGTGGTGGCTTCCATTCCGCAAAATAGCATTCCGAGCGGCTCGTACTGTGTTCTCGGCAACTTTGCGACCGTGACGTTCCCAAGTGGGTCGCGCTGAGGGCTGAGGGATTGCGCTTGGAGTTTCGGAGGTGACAGTCGCGAGTTGTTCCCCCATAGCCTTTCGCGTGGGAACGGAGCGGTCCATACCGCCGGCAGCCACGCTTGAGCGTGTAGCGAAGGTGATGCGGCCCGCGGGGATCACTCGCGTGGCCAATCTCACCGGCCTCGATCGGGTGGGCGTTCCCGTCTTCTCGGTCTATCGGCCCAACGCCCGGTCTCTGTCGGTTTCGCAAGGAAAAGGACTGACGATGGAGGCCGCCCGGGCGTCGGGAGTCATGGAGGCAATCGAGCTGTTTCATGCGGAGAACGTCGATGCGCCGCTTCGCTTGGCGAGCGTTCGTGAGATTCGGCGGCTTGGCCCGGTCGTCGAGGTCGGGGGCCTGCCGAGGACGACGCGAGGCCGCTTTCATGAAGACTTGCCGATCCTGTGGATCCAGGGGATGAACCTGTCGGGGGGCGAGCCCATATGGGTTCCGTACGAGCTCGTACACACGGATTTTCGGTTGCCGGCGCCGACGGGCAGCGGCGCGTTCATGGCGAGCTCGAACGGCCTTGCTTCAGGTAACTGCCTCAGCGAGGCGCTGAGCCACGCTCTTTGCGAGCTGATCGAGCGTGACGCGGTCACGCTGTACACGATGTCGTCGGCCGCCGCGCAGGCGGAGCGCCGGGTGGACCCGGAGAGTGTCGACGACGATTTGTGTCGGTCCATTCTTGCGCGCTTTGAGTCGGCCGGAATCGACGTTCTTCTTTGGGAGACTACGGCGGACGTGGCGATCGCGAGCTTCCTCTGCACGGTGGTGGATCGCGACCCGTACATCGCACGTCCCATGCCGCCCCTGTCCGGGTCGGGATGCCACCCGAGGCGAGCCGTAGCGTTGCTCCGGGCGCTGACCGAGGCCGCTCAGGCGCGATTGACGGTCATTTCCGGGGCGCGCGACGACCTGTCGCCGAAGTTTTTCGACGGGGACGGCGCCCTCATCGCGAAGGAAGCCGAGCGGCTTCGCGGGCTCGCGCGGTCGTGCGGGGGCGGGCGGCGATTTGTGTCGGCGCCCGACGCGCAGCACGAGACGTTCGAGGCCAGCGTCCTGTGGGAGCTCGAGAGGCTCGACGCCGCCGGCTTTCGCCAGATCGCGGCGGTCGACCTCACGCGCCGTCAATTCGGCGTGCCGGTCGTGCGGGTCGTTGTGCCGCGTCTCGAGGCCATGTGCGAGGTGCGCGACTACGTGCTGGGAAGCCGCGCGCAGTCCCGGCTGGAGCAGAGGCTGTCGTGATCGTCATCTTCGCCGGCCCGACCGTTACCCGCGATCGCATTGCCGCGGTCGTCCGTGCGGAGGTGAGGCCGCCGGCGGCGCGGGGCGACGTGTACCGCGCCGCCACGGCAAGACCGCGTGCCATCGGAATCGTGGACGGAGTCTTCGACGGCACTCCGTCCGTTTGGCACAAGGAAATCCTCTGGGCGATGGTCCAGGGGATCCACGTATTCGGGGCAGCGAGCATGGGGGCTCTCCGCGCCGCGGAGCTCGATGCGTTCGGCATGACCGGAGTGGGAGCGGTCTTCGAGGACTTTCTTCACGGACGCCTGGAGGACGACGACGAGGTCGCCGTCGCGCATGCTTCCGCCGAGCACGGGTACCGCCCCACATCCGAAGCGATGGTCAACGTGCGCGCCACGTTGAGGGCGGCGGCGACGGCAGGGGTCCTGTCCGCCGCGTCGGTTGCGTCGCTGGAGCGCCTCGCGAAGAGCTGGCCGTACCCAGAGCGGCGGTTCGAAGCGCTCATGGCGGCCGGGTCCGGCGTCGGAGTGCCCACCCTCGAGATGGAGGCGTTCGGCCGATGGCTTCCGGGCGGTCGCGTCGACCAAAAGGCGGCTGATGCGATGCAAATGCTGCGTCTCATCGCCGATCGGGATGAGCGAGGTTGGGAGCCTAAGCGAGTCAGCTATCGGATGGAGCACACCTCTGCGTGGGAGTCGTTGGTGAGCTCTGCGTCGTCGCATCTGGGCGGCGAGCCGAGCGGAGCGATCACCGACGACTTGCTCGACGAGCTTCTTCTGCGCGGAGAAGCGGGCGCAGCTTGGGACGCGGCGCTGGCGCGAGCTGCGGCCCTGCGACTCGCCGAGGCGCTTCGCGTGGAGCTCGACCCGCGCGCGGTGGCTGCGGCGGCGGATGAGTTCCGAAGGGAGCGGGATCTGCTGAGCGGCGAGCAGTTCGCCGCGTGGCTCAGAGACCAAGGCATCGCCGACGCCGAGGTGGACGACTTCTTTCGCCGCGAGGCCACGGTCCGTGCGGTACTTGGCGACGGGCTCGACGCGTCCCTCACGACCCACGTCGTGGATGCCCTTCGCTCGCGCGGCGCCTACCACGCGTTGATGACGCGTGCGCGAGCCAAGCGGCAGCGAATCGAGTCGCGGGGTGGCTACGCGCCGTCCGTGACGGCAGGCGTGTCCGACGCAGAGCTGCTTCGCTGGCAAGGCGAGATCGAGAAGTGCCGCGGCCCGAGCAGCGTGGAGGATCTCGCCCGGTCGCAGCGATCGACGGTCGAGCGTCTCCGCGCGGCGGTCGCGCGAGAGAAGCTATTCGTCGGTTCGAAGGGGGAGCTTGAGAAATGAAGATGGCACTCATCAAAGATGGAAACAGCGGAAACATGCGCCCCGTGGAGCCGGAGCACTATGTCGGCCGTGCGCCCAACTCGTCGCTCCGCATCGACGACCGGCTCATCTCTGCGCAGCACGCGCTCCTGCGGTGGACAGGGCAATTCTGGGAGCTTCGCGACCTCGGAAGCCGAAACGGTACGTACCTGGATGGAGTGAGGCTGAAGCCGGGGGAGGAACACCGCGTCGTCAAAGGGATGCGCATGTCCTTCGGCGTCCCGGATCCGCGGTGGGAACTCGTGGACGACGCGCCACCCTGGGCGATGGTCGTGCCATGGGATGGGTCCACAGCGATTCCTCTCGAAGACGACATGATCGCTCTTCCCTCAGCCGAGGACCCGCGGCTGACCATCTATCGCGGCGCCGGCGGCTGGGTCCTCGAGCGGCCCGATGAGTCGATCACGCCCATCGCGAACCTGCAGACCTTCGACGTCGGAGGTCGCGTCTGGCGCTTCTGTTGCCTCGATGAGGTAGCCAAGACTTCGCTTGGGGAGGGCGTGCCCGCGGAGATGGACGTTCAGCATCTTCGACTCACATTTTTCGTCTCGCGCGACGAAGAGAACGTCATGGTGCACGCGCAACTCGGCGGGCGGGTCGTCGACATGGGGACACGTGCCTACTATTACTTGCTCCTGACCCTCGCGCGTCGCCGTCTGGAAGACGTCGCAGAAGGGGTCCCTGAAACGAGCTGTGGCTGGATGTACGTCGACGATCTCGCCATGGGTGAGTCGGGGTCGGTGCCGCAGGTAAACATCGAGGTGTTTCGGTTGCGAAAGCACTTCCGGTCCGTCGGGGTCGAAGACGCCGCGTCGATCGTTGAGAGGCGGCCGCGAACTCGACAGCTCCGGATCGGCGCTCAAAGCATCCACATCGTTCGAATCTGATAGATGTGCGCCAGGGCACGTCATCGGACGCCCCCGCCCCCTTCGCCCCCCGACCCGCGCCTTGCGCCGCTCAAATCGTGGCGCCGCGCGCGTCTCCCGAGCCTCTCCTCATACCGCTCTGCTACCGTGAAAGAGTGGGCGTCGCGCGTCGTTCGCGCGAAGTTTCCGCGATCGGAACGGGTTATCCGCGATGGTGAACGAGGCGCCGCCTCGAA
>DATGJA010000400.1:0-3431 GCA_035295445.1 Polyangiaceae bacterium
CGGCAGGACGTCGCCGGTGTGCGCCGGGCGCTCCTGCGCATCCGGCGAGACATCGTGGATCTCAACGTCGCCAAGTCGACCTTCTTCGCGCTCGCCGACCCCTCGGGAGTCGGGATCCGCAACGACCTGGAGGAGGACGTGATGGCGGGGCAGAACCTCGTGTCGGCCTTTCCCGCCGTCGCCAAGGCGACCGCCGGGTACGTCACTGGGACGGGCGCCTTCCCCAACACGTCGACCAAGAACGGCCCGGACGAGGACTGGATCGCCGCGGCTCCGGTCAAACGCGCCGACGGGACGGCCGGGGCGCTCCTCGTGACGGGTTGGTCCTATCGCTATTTCGCGCGGCACCTTCAAGAGGCCTACAAGTCGCGACTCATCGAGGCGTCGAAGGCGGCGGGCGAGGAAGGAAGGCTGCCCGTTTATTACGTGGCGGTATTCGACAAGTCGGGGGTCTACTCAGCGCCGCTGACGCCGCAGGTCGACGAGAAGGCGCTCGCCGACCAGGACCTCGTCGCCAAGACGGCGGGTGGCCCCTTTCAGGGGACGGTCACGATCACCGATCGCGGCTTCGGCTTCGCGGCCGTGCGCACGCCGAGGCTCGCCCCCGACACGGGCGTGGTCGTCCTTCGAAGCGAGATGTGACGCGAACCCGGCGAAACGTCGTCAGGGCCGCCCCCGCCCGAGCGCGTGAATCCCCCACGCGAGGAGCGCCCAACCGACGAGGATCACGACGCCGCCGAGGGTCTGACGCCCGATGCCGTCGGCCGCGCCGCCCCCTCCTCCGCTCCCCTCGACCGGCGTGGTCGCCGCGAGCGCGATTCCGAGGACGGTCAGCGCCGCGCCGAGCGCCACCGAGCGACGCGCGGTCACGGCCAGTTCTCGTGCTCCGCCCTGCGAAGGATGTCGCGCGTCGCGAGCTCCAGCTTCTCCTGCGCGGCGATGGCCGTCGACGTGTGCTCTTCGCCGGACAGATCGTCCTGCATGTAGTCGGCGGCGAAGAGGAGGGCGGCCCGGGCGTCCTCGTCGTCGCCGTTGCCCCGCACGACCAGGATGGCGTCGGGGTCTCCGCGCTTGGGAAGATCGTCACCGAGCTGATCGGCCTTCTGCCACGTGACGTATGCGATGCCGAACCGCCGGTTCTTGGCGGCCACGTCGAGCTTGAGTTCGGAGTTGTGCTGCCCGAATTTGATGATGCGGTTGCGGACGGGCTCCACGTTCAGCTGCCGGAAGACGCGCGCCATGATGGCGACCGCATGCGGCTCGTCGATCGGGCGCAGGATCGTCGGCGCACGGGGCGGATCGCCGCCGCACGCGACGGCGGCGGTTGCCACCCATGCGACAAACGACGTCCACTGCCGACCGCCCCGGCGAAACACTGCCCCAAAACCTAGCCGATGGGGCACGGTTGCCGCTAGTTTCTGCTCATGCCGCGATTTGCCGCCATCGACGTCGGGTCGAACGCGCTTCGGTTGCGCGTCGTCGAGGCGTCGGCTCCGTCCCCGCGCGCCAAGGGCCAGGCAGCCCTGACGCCGGACGGATTCTGGCGAGACCTCGCGACCCTCCGCGCCCCGGTACGACTCGGGGCGGAGGTGTTCCTGTCCGGGAGGCTGGCGCCGGCGTCCATCGGCCAGGCGTGCGACGCCCTGCGCGAGTTCCGGCAGGAGATGGATCGCTGGAAGGTGGACGCCTACCGGGCGATCGCGACCAGCGCCGTGCGCGAGGCCAAGAACGGCGGAACCCTCGTCGAGCGGGCGCGGCGCGAGGCCGGGGTCGAGCTCGAGACGATCGAGGGCATCGAGGAGGCGCGGCTCATCCAGCTGGCGGTCACGCGCCGCATTCCGCTCGTCGACAAGCGGGCGCTCCTCGTCGACGTCGGCGGCGGGTCGACCGAGCTGACGCTGCTCGACCATGGGGAAACCGCGTTCACGATGTCCCTGCCCCTCGGAACCGTGAGGACGCTCGAGGGGTACCTCAAGGGCGCGAAGGCGCTCGATCGTGCGAGGGAACGGCTGCTCGACGAGGCCATCGACCGGGCGCTGGGCGAGGCGGCGCCGCAGCTCGGCAACGTCGAAGTCCTGGTGGGGACGGGCGGTAACGTCGACACGCTGCTCGACCTCTGCCCGGCCAAGGCAACGCCGCGGACCATCGACGTGCCGGCCGCGCGGGCCCTCTACAAGAAGGCCTGCGCCATGTCGCCCGCGGAGCGGCGAGACGCCTATTCGCTCCGGCCCGACCGCGCCGACACGATCATCCCGGCGACGGCGATCTTCCTTCGTCTCGCGCACATGCTCAAACTGACGGCCATCCTCGCCCCGGGGGTCGGCCTCGCGGCGGGGATCCTGGAAGAGCTCGTCGACAAGTTCTTTCACGTGTGGGACTCGGCGGGAGAAGCCGAGAGCGTGATCGAAGCCTGCGCGCGCCTCGGGCGGCGCTACCACTTCGACGAGGCGCACTCGCGCCAGGTATGTCGCTTTGCCAGCCAGTTGTTCGACGATCTGCAGCGCGTCCACGCGTTCGGAGAGCGTGACCGACTCCTCCTTCGCGCCGCCGCCATCCTCCACGACATCGGCGACTACGTGCACTACAGCGGCCATCACAAGCACAGCCAGTATCTCATCCAGCACGCGGACATCATGGGCCTCACGCCGCGCGAGCGCTCGATCGTGGCCAACATCGCGCGCTACCACCGCAAAGGCCCGCCCGACGCGAGCCACCCGAGCTACCGCGACTTGGACAAGGAAGCGCGCGGCAAGGTCCGCGGCCTGGCGGCCATCCTGCGTCTCGCGGACGCGCTCGATCGCGAACATAAGCAGAAGATCGAGAGCGTTCGAGCGGCCGTCGACCGGGGGGCCGGGCGCGTGACCCTCTTCTTGCGAGGCGAGGGCGACCGAGAGCTCGAGGAGTGGACCGTCGGCGCGAAAGCCTCGCTCTGGCGAGACGAGTACGACCTCGATGTCATCGTGGCCAAGGCCGAGGTCGAGGCATGATGCGGGCATGCGCCCTGGCGATCGGCCTCGCCGGGTGCGGGGCGATGCGGGTGCCCGATCCCCACGACGCCGTCCGCGCGTACGCCGCTGCCGCCGCCCGCGGGGACGCCGATGCGCTCTACGCGATGATGACGACTTCGTCGCAACGCGCCCGCAGCCGATCCGAGCTCGGGGCCCTCGTCTCGGACGAACGCGGCGAGCTTGCCGAGCAGGCGCGCGCACTCGAGGGCCGGGACGTCCGGGTCGATGCGACGGCCCGCCTGCGGTTCGCGGATGGCGAAGAGGCGGCCCTGGACCTGCACGACGGCCGCTACTGGGTCACGGCGGCGGGGGCCCTGCCGGGAGGGGCTCGAACGCCCGAGGAGGCCCTCGACCAGCTCCGTCGCGTGCTCGCGAGGAGGAGCTACGCGGGTCTCTTGCGGGTCCTTTCGCCCCAGACGAGAG
>DATGJA010000401.1:0-8077 GCA_035295445.1 Polyangiaceae bacterium
CGACAGGAGCGCGATCGAAGAGGCGAAAGCGATGAGGCAAGCGCGGCCCATGAGCCGGAGCTTACGAGGCGAGCGGGCGACGAGCACGTCGTCGGCCGCGGAAATCGCCCCGCCTCCGGCGAATCACAACCACGAGCGCGACGGCCCCCGCCCCCACTCCGGCGGCCACGCCAGCACCGCGTCCGAGCGAGCACCCGCGCGAGCTCCGCGCGCTCGGCGTGGCCAATGCGCCGGGTGCGCACCCGCCGAGGTCCTGACAGAACTGGACGAACGAGTCGCCCCCGCATTGCGACGCGTTCGCGTCGGCCCCGCACGCGACCCCCCCGGCGCGCGCAGCGCAGGCCAGGGCGCCCGCGATCCCGTTGAGGTGAAGGGCCGCGGCGAACGTTGCCCCCTGGTCGGTCGAGACGCCGACGATGAAGCCGCTCGGCTCGTCCGAGCAAGCCCAGACCTCGGACGCGCGCGCGGCCAGGCACTGCACGTGGAGCGCGGCCATCTTGTGGAAGGTCAGGTCTGCGCGCGCGGCGGCGAAGAGGCCGTCGGCAGGCCCCCCCGCGTAGATCGTGGCCCCGTCGGGCGACAGCGCGAACCCCTGCATCGTGCCGGTCAGCGCGATCGACGCGACCTGGAAGGACTGACCGCCGTCGGTCGTCACGAAGAGGCGCGAAGGGGAGCCGGACGTCCGGAGGTACACGCGCATCGGGTCGGTCGGGTCGACGGCGCCGATGTAGATCGCGTCGTCGGCGTTCGGGTCGAACGGCGTCGGGCGCTCGGTCCACGTCATCGCGTCGTCGGTCGAGACGAAGAGCGACGCCGAGCGCGCGGACCCGAAGCCGCGCGTCGCGGAGACGTAGAGGCGCCGGGCGTCGCCGGGCGCCACGTCGAGGGTGGTCGGCGTCGCCGTCGGGTCGATCGGCGTCCCGAGGGCCGTCCAGTGCGCGCCGTCGTCCGCGCTCTCGTAGACCTGCGAGAGCGCCGCGCCCGCGTCGGCGCCCGACCCCGTCAAGAGGACGACGTCGTGCGGGGCGTCGGGGCGGACCGCCAGATCGACCACGGCCTGGCCGGCGAGGGGGCCTCCGACACACGTCCAGTTGCAGCCCGTGTCGGACGACACGTCGAGGCCCACGGCGGGCGCGTCGAACCCCGCGACGAGCGCGCCCGCCGCGGTGAGCCCGAGGACCGGATCCTGCGTGGACTGGGGCGAGAGCCCGATGGCGTCGTCGCACAGGAAATCGAAGGTCTTGCCGTGATCGTGCGAGACGAGCGTGCCGAACGTCGCACGGCCGACGACGAGATCCGGGTCGGTCGGTGAGAGGAGGATCGCGCTCGAGGCGGGGTAGCGGCCGTTGGCGGCCGCGCCGGTCGTGACGAGAAGGACCGCCCCGCCGACCGCCGCCGCCGTGAAGCGCACGCCGTCAGCCTACTTTGATGCGTCCGCGACGGCTCGCCGAATCACGCGGACCGTCGGCGGCGCGCGACGCGCCGTGCGACGGGGGCCCCGATCCCGAGCAGCGCCAGCGCGGCCGCGCTCGCTCCTCCGTCGCGCTGCGACGTGGAACAAGAGCAGCCCGCGCGCGTCGCCCCCCCCGGGACCGTCGCGCGTCCCGCGTCCCCCGCCCCCCCCTCGGCGCCCCCTTGGACTCCCGCGTCGGGCGTCCCCCCGTCCCCGCACGTGGCCGTGGGGGAGCTGAACGCGTTGCAGAAGTTCACGAAGTCGTCGAAGCACGCGGCGCCGTTTTGCTGCGCGTTGCAGGCGACCGCGCCTCCCGGATTGGGAGCGCACGCGAGCGGACCGCTGACGCTCACGTGCTGGGGCAGCTTGGGCACGAAGGTCGCGCCGTCGTCGGTCGAGACGCCGACGACGAAGCTCGGCCCGATGGGCGCGCTGCTGAACACCTGGGAGCAGGCCCACAGCTCGGCGCCGTGGGTGGCGAGGCAGCTGACGCCGAGCTTCGACGTCTTTCGCAACGTCGTGTCGCCGCGCAGCCCGACGAAGAACCCGTCCTGGGTCGTCCCGGCGTAGATCTTCGATCCGTCCCGCGACAGCGCGAGCGCCGCGCGCTCGCCCGGGAAGGCGGGCCCGCTCGATGGGACGGAGAACGTGGCCATCGCGGCGAAGGACGCGGCGCCGTCCGTCGTCAGGTAGATCGCCGTGGTCCCGCCGCCCCCGCCGAGGGTCGCCGTCGACGTCAGGTACACGCGGTTCGGGTCGGCCGGATCGACCGCCGCGATGCCGATCGAGTTCTCGGACCCGCCGTCGAACCACGGGATGGTGTGCTCCACCCAGCGCGCGCCCCCGTCGGTCGAGGCGAAGACGGACGCCGTGCGGGTCGGGGCGAAGCCGCGGACGGCCGCGACGTAGAGACGTTGCGGATCCGACGGGGCGACGGCGACCTCGGTGCCGAACGCGGTCGCGTCGATCGGCGCGCCGAGCGCCGACCAGGTCGCCCCGTCGTCCGCGCTCTGCAGGAGCTGCATCGGCAGGCGGCCGCCGTCCGTCACGACCTCGGGCGCGACGAGGGCCACGGCCGAGTGGGGAGCGTCTGGGCGCACCGCGACGTCGAACTCGGAGAGCAGGAACGCCGTGCTCGCGCACGACCAGTTGCACCCGAAGTCCGTCGACCGGTCGAGACCTCCCGCCGAAGGGAAGGGGGACGTCGTCGCCAGCAACGCGCCGGCGGCCGTGATCTCGAGCTTCGGAAAGGCGTCGGCGAGAGGGGGAATGCCGAGCGCGGCGGGGCATAGGTAGCTCCACGTCCTGCCGTGGTCGCGCGACAAGAGGACCCCGTACGTGGCCGCCGCCACGACGACGTCGGGGTCGGTCGGCGAAAAGGAGAGGCGCTCGATCGTCGGGAAGGCGCCCCCGTCGGCCCGCGCGGCCCCTGCGGCGAAGAGCGTGCAGCACCCCGCGCCCGCGCCGATCCACCCTGCGCGCATCGCGAGAGCATAGTGCCGGGAGCCCGTTCGGCCATCGTCGGCCCTCACGTCCTCCGCGCGACGACGATCCACTCGACGTCGCCTGCCGGCTCCACCCGGCACTCCCACCCGGCCCGCCGGTCGAACGCCGCGCGCCACTCGGTCGCGTCGAGCAGGCGGGCCTCGATCGTCGCGCCCGTCGCCTGGTCCTCGTAGACGCACGCGCGCGGGCCTGTGCGCCTCACGGTCCCCTCGGGCGGGGGGCCGGCTCGATCGAGCACGTCGAGCCACGCGGGGGACGGGACTTCCGCGACGAAGGTCCCGCCGCTACGGACGACGCGCGCGAGGTCGCGTCCGAGGGCCGAGACCGCGTCGGGGCCGGGCGGGTGCGCGAGGGTCCCGTGCAGCGCCACCGCCGCGTCGAACGACGCGGGCTCGAAGGGCAACGGCAGCCGCCAGAAATCGGCGTGCACGAGCGGGATCGGTCGGGCGCGGCGCGCGCACTTTTCGAGCATCGGCTGCGACGCGTCGAGGCCGGTGACCGCGTACCCCGCGTCGAGCAGCGCGGGGAGCTCGCGCCCGGTGCCGACGCCCAGGTCGAGCAGCCGCGCGGGCGCAGGCGGCAGGTGCGAAATCACCCGAGCCAGGCGGACGCGCGACTCGGCGCTCGAGAGGGCGTAGACGCGGTCGTAGCGGCCGACGATGGCATCGAAGAAGCGGACCGCGCCGGACGTCATGAACGCCGCACGAGGTCACAGTACGCGAGGTACGTCGCCTCGTGCACCCCGGCGAGGGCGATCGCGTGCCCGAGCAGGCGCGCGCGCTCTTGGTGAGTCCAGGGCTTCTTCGGCCGGCGCCGAGCGCCCCGCCGGTGCGCGCCGCCGAGCAGGGCGCCCAGGTAGCGAGCGAGGGGCTCGAGATCGGACGGGTCTATGCGGGTCAGGTCGAGCTTGTCCTCCTGGGGTGCGAGCCGCCG
This sequence comes from Polyangiaceae bacterium, assembly GCA_035295445.1. Lineage (GTDB taxonomy): Bacteria > Myxococcota_A > Polyangia > Polyangiales > Polyangiaceae > Palsa-1150. The sequence goes on from DATGJA010000401.1 coordinate 3,893, forward strand.
GACGAACATCGAGTCGCCGCGCAACCGCGTGACCCCGATCATGCGCGGCGGACGGGCCAGGCTGGACCGCAGCGCCGAGCAAACGCGCTCGGCCGGCTCGAGGTCGCGCGGAGGCCGCACGAGGCACGCCGACGACGGCGCTCCTTCCTCTTTCATGTCGAAGACCCACGCGCCGTCCGCGCCCCCCTTGCCCCGGACCAGCATCGCCACGCGCAGGCCGCCGAGGCTGCCCGTGCCTGCGACGCGAAACGCGGCGTCGATCACCTCGAGCGCCTCCGCCGGCGGCCGCTCCCCGCGGGGCAGCCGCTTGACGTATTTCGCGAACGCGCGCTCCGCTTTTTCGCGCAGCTTGGCGGGGATGTCCTCGTAGCGAGGTCCGCGGACGAAGCGGCGCTCGCCGCGGACGACCTTCGTGCGTCCGTCGAGGAGCTCCTTGCGGGTGCGCGACCGGGCCTTGTCGACGAGCGTGGCGACGGGGCGCGGCGGCGCGGGGGTCTTCTTGCCGTGGAAGACGGCGTCGACATAGCCGTCGATGAGGCAGTCGCAGAGTGCGAGGGCCTGCGGGCCGTCCGCGCCGAGCTCGCGGCCGCCGAGGATGAGGCTCGTCGTGAGGCGAAGCACGTCGAGGCGCCAGGGGCCGACGAAGGCCTCGTCGTAGTCGTTGACGTCGAAGACGATCGCCTCGGCGGCGCGGCTGTGCTTCGTCTCCTTCACGGAGAGGGCGTCCGTCCGGTACGCGCCGAAGTTCTCGAGGTGCGCGTCGCCGACGAGCCAACCGTCGCCCGGGGGGCCGTCCGCGAGGGCAGGGTGGCTCTCGAGCAGCTCGTAGAAGAGCTGGGCCGCCCCTCGCAGCAGGGCCAGGGGGGAGGCGCTCATCCGTTCCGCCTTGTGGGCGAGGAGGTGCGGGAAGCGAGCCGTGCGCTTCCGATCGATTTCGATCTGGCGCCGGGCGAGGCGTACAGGGTCGACCGTGAGCATGCGCGGCCACCGAGGCTATCCCTTTTTCGGCTGGGGGTGTCCTTAGTCCGATTCTCTCGCTTCGCTCGAGCGTGCGGACTATGGAGTGCGCCGGTGCTCGCCGTCGCGCAGGTCCTCGAGGGCGGCAGCTGGCGCGGGCGCGCCGGGCCCCTCCTTCGCGCGATGTCCTCGCTCTGGGAGCGGGCGTCGGGCGCGTCCCTCGTCCGTCGTCTCGAGTGGCCCGCCCACGTCCGAGTCGTCGCGGTGGGTGGAGCGACGCTCGGTGGGTCGGGCAAGACGCCGCTCGCGATGGCGTGCGCCGCGTACTTGGCGGGGGCCGGCGCGAGGACCGTCCTCGTCGGGCACGCGTATCGAGCGCGACCCGGTCACGCCCGCGTGGTGTGCCCGGACGATCGGGTCGCCGACGTGGGCGACGAGGCCCTCCTCGCGGCGCGCGAGCTTCGCGGAACGGGGGCGCGCGTCGTCGTCGCGCCGGGGCGCGCGGAGGCCGTCGCGCTCGCCGCGCGGATCGCGAACGTCGTCGTTCTCGACGGCGTCGCCCAGACGGCCCCGGTGCGCGCCTCGCTGGCGCTCCTGGCCGTGGACGCGCTCGAGCCGTGGGGTGCGGCGAGGGCGGCTCCCCCGTGCGGGGACCTGAAGGCGGCGCCGCGGGCGCTCCTCGCCGCGTGCGATCTGGTCGTTCCCCTCGGGGACGGGCCCTGCGCGGACCCCGGCGCGACGCGCGTCCTGTCGCGCGGCGCGTGGGTCGATGAAGGCAAGCTCCTCACGTGGCGCGCGCTGCGCGAGACGCGCTTGGGGCTCTTCGTCGCCATGGCGCGGCCCGAGCGGGTCCTTCGGTCGCTTGCCGCCCGCGGCCTGACTCCGCGCGCGGTCGTCCGCGTGCGCGACCACGGCCCTCTCGGCGTGCGCGCCGCCCGCGCCCTGGCGCAGGCTTCGCGCGAAGTCGACCTCTGGGTCGCCTCGCCCAAGTGCGCCCTCCATCTGTGGGGTGCACGTGTGGCGACCCTCGACCACCGGGTGGTACTGCCTGCGGCGTTGTGCTCGCGGCTGGCTCGGCTCGCCGTGCCTTGACCCGCGAGGGGGCCAGCAATAACCTCAATTGGTACGAGGAATTGCATTCAGGCCGTCGGCATGGGCGAGGACTGCCATGCCCGTCGAGCCGACGGTGAGGCCCGCGCGTGAGCGAGTCTGAGGAGAAAACTCGAGTCACAGCCATCGTGCAGAAGCCGCTCGGGGGAGGCGACGGGGCCCCGAAGGGCAATGACTGCCTCGTAGTCATCTACACGAAGGAGCCCAGCCTCCTCGGCCGGCGATTCGTTCTGGACACGAGCCCCATCCGTATCGGGCGCGGCGCGGAGAACCACATCGTTCTCGAAGGCGACAGCGTGTCGCGGCGCCACGCGCACCTCGAGCAGCGGTCGGGCGCGTGGTGGTGCGTGGACGACGGGTCCACCAACGGCTCGTACGTGAACGACGAGCAGATCATGCGCGAGGCGCGCCTCGGCAACGGCGACCGCATCAAGATCGGCCCGACCATCTTCAAGTTCCTGTCGGGCCAGGACGTGGAGGCGCAGTACCACGAAGAAATCTACCGGATGACCATCATCGACGGTCTGACGCAGGTCCACGTGAAGCGGTACCTGCTCGAGGCCCTCGACAAGGAGCTCATGCGGGCGCGAAGGCACGCGCGCGACCTCAGCTTTCTGATGCTCGACATCGACCACTTCAAGAAGATCAACGACGTCCACGGCCACCTCGCGGGCGACTACGTCCTGAAAGAGGTCGCCCGCATCATCCAGCAGCGCATCCGGCGCGACGAGGTGCTCGCGCGCTACGGCGGCGAGGAGTTCGCCATCATCCTTCCGGAGACGGCCGTCGAAGGGGGCCGCTCGCTGGCCGAGGGCCTGCGCGAAAAGATCGAGGAGAGCCGCTTTCTCTTCCAGGGCGAGTCGATCCGCGTCACGATCTCGATCGGCGGCGCCCTCCTGAACGACAACGACCGCGCGAGCATCGACCTCATCAAGCGCGCGGACGAGAAGCTCTACGAAGCGAAGCGCGCGGGACGCAACCGCGTCCTCTTCTGATCCGCTCGTGGGGCAAGATCTCCCCGAAGTGCGGGTCCCCCCGCCCGGCCCGCGTTCGCGAGAGTGGGCGTCGCGGCTCGCGCGGGTCGAGTCGCCGTCGGTGGACGCGCGCCGTCGCGAGCGCGAGCGGGAGAGCGGCGCGGATCAGGCGCCGATCGTCTACGCGACCGGCTCGGGCGCGAACGTCGTCGACGTCGACGGCAATCGATACGTCGACCTCGCCGCCGGATTCGGCGCGCTGCTCCTCGGGCACTCCCCGGCCGCCGTCGCGAAGGCGATCGACGCGCAGCGGGATCGACTCTGGCTCGCGCTGGGTGATGTCTACGCCTCGGACGTCAAGGTGACGCTGTGCGAGCGCCTGGCGAGGCTGCACCCGGATCCGCGCGCGCGCGTGATGCTCGGATCGTCCGGGGCGGACGCGGTGACGGCGGCGCTCAAGACCGCTGTCCTCGCCACCGGCCGCGCGGGCGTCGTGGCCTTCGAGGGGGCGTATCACGGCTTGTCCCACGGTCCGCTCGCGGCGTGCGGGCTGCGGCCGTCCTTTCGGGAACCGTTCGCGGGGCAGCTCAACCCGCACGTCCGTTTCGTCCCGTACCCGTCGCACGAGGCGTCGCTCGAGGCCACGATGGCCGCGGTGGAAGCGGCGCTCGATCCGGGCGACGTCGGCGCGGTGCTCGTCGAGCCGATCCTCGGGCGCGGCGGCTGCGTCGTGCCCCCTCCGGCGTTCTTGCGGAACCTCCGGGTCGCCTGCGATCGGGCCGGGGCGCTGCTCGTGTGCGACGAGGTCTGGACGGGGCTCGGCCGGGCCGGCTCGTGGCTCGCGAGCGTCGATCAGGGCGTTTTGCCCGACGTCCTCTGCCTCGGCAAGGGACTCGGCTCCGGTCTCCCCGTGAGCGCCTGCGTCGGCAGCGAGCGCGCGACGGCCGCCTGGGGCGCCCACGGGGGCGCGACGATCCACACGGCGACGCACTTCGGGGCGCCGCTCGCGTGCGCGGCGGCCTTGGCCACGCTCGACGCGCTCGAGGCGCGGTCGCTCCCTGCTCGGGCGCGCGACGCCGGCACCGACTGGATGCCGCGGCTCGTCGAGCGAACGGCGGGTCGGGGCGTCACGGCGGTCCGGGGG
>DATGJA010000402.1:0-4185 GCA_035295445.1 Polyangiaceae bacterium
CGGCACTCGCCGCTGCCGACGGTGCTGAGTCTGGACGAGGTCCACGCGTTGCTCCGGGCCTTGCGGCACCGTCGGTATCAAGCCCTCGCGATGGTCCTGTACGGGACGGGCCTGCGCATTCGCGAAGCGATTGCGCTCGAAGTCGGCGACATCGACGGAGCGCGCGGGGTGGTACGAGTGCGTCATGGCAAGGGCGACAAGGCGCGCGAGGCCAAACTCTCGGACTCGCTCTACGAGTGGCTCCGGCGGTACTGGGCTCAGGAGCGACCGCCCCTTCCGTATCTGTTCGCGTGTTAACGCTCTCTCTGATTGACCGATCTCCGTCGTGTTTCGCGCGCGCTGGATGATGGTGACGATCGCGCGGCGCGGTGATCCCGATCGTCGAGGGCGGTGGGTACCACGCGGGCCGGTGATGCCGTAGGAGGGGGCCAGGAGGCGGAGCTCCCGGCACGATGGCCGCCCACAAAAGGGCGACGCGAAGGGCTGATCTTGGCGGGTCCACCCTTCGCGTCGAGAGCTCCGAGCACGGAGAGTGCGGAGCAAGGAGAGGATTTGCCGAAGTTCGCTCGGCGTCAAGGCCTGGCAGACCGAGGTGCCCTCGGTGTCCACGGTGCGGCCGTCGCGGTGTCCGGGCTGCGGCGCAGCCAGTCAGCCGACAGGGAGCAATCTCGTCGTCCACGGGGACGGAACGCGGGAGCGTCAGGTCCGCGGCCCGGAGACGGCGGACGGCCGCCCGTCGATGACCTCCGTCCGCGTGCGGCGCTACGAGTGCCAGCGGTGTGGCGCGTGCATGCTCGTGGTGCCACGGGAGCTCTTGCCACGACGGCTGTACACGGCGTCGGCGATCGGGTTGGCGCTCGCGATTTGGGCGCTCCTCGGCGCGACGGAGGCGGTCGTGCGCGCCCGTATCAGTCCGTTCGAGGTGGTGGGCGCCACCGCGTGCGGGAGCTGGGTCACCTTGCGCCGATGGGCAAGCGACAGCGCCCACGGACGGCTTTTCGCGACGTCGCGCGCTCCGCCGAAGGACTTCACCCTCCGGCAGCACGCCGAGCGGGCTGCCGCCGCGCTTTGCGCGCTCGCCCCGGCGGGGCTCAGCACGGCCGGCGCTACCTTCGTGGGCGGCGCTCTTCATCGCCCTCCTTGATCCCGATCTCCGGCGGCGGTGGTTCCCGCCAATCGTGATCCCACGGCGGCAAAAGGCCGATCGCGTAGCACCGCGAGACGCCCCACGCGGGCGCAGAAAGGTGCATGTTCCATGAATGTCCTCGACCCGAAGGACCACGGCGAAGCTGTGGCCCTCTTTCGCAGCGAGGTCGTGGGCGCGCTCACGCGCCTCGACCTACCACGCGGCGAGCTCGCAGCTCGCCTGGAGACGCTCAGCCAACAGCGGTTCCGGCCGCCGGGAGCGACCGCGACGCGGACCTTCGCCGTGCCGACGCTCGAGCGCTGGTACCGCCGCTACAAGAAGGGCGGGCTCGCCGCCCTCCGTCCCGAGCCCCGGACTGACAAGGGAGCTGCGCGGGCGCTCACGCCCGAGCAGCAGCGACTCGTCTGCGAGGTGCGCCGCGAAAATCCGAGCGCGTCCGCAGAGCTGATCCTCGACACACTCGTGCTCGAGGGTCGCATCGAGCAGAGCGCGATCTCGCCGTCGGCCGTGCGCCGGCTGTTCGCGGCACACGGTCTCGACCGCCGCACGCTCCGAAGTGGCAGCGACGGAAAACAGCGCCTGCGCTGGGAGGCCGAGCGGCCCGGCGCCCTATGGCACGGCGACGTCTGCCACAGCTCGCACATCCTCATCGATGGCGACAAGAAGCCCGTGCGTGTGCACGCCTTGCTCGACGACTGCTCGCGCTTCGTCGTCGCGATTGAGGCGATGCACCAAGAGCGGGAGATCGACATGCTCGGGCTGCTCGTACGCGCCGTCCGCAAGCACGGGCCGCCCGACGCGATCTACCTCGACAACGGCTCGACGTACCGAGGACACACGCTTGCCCTCGCGTGCGCGCGGATGGGAACGACGCTCGTGCACGCCAAGCCGTACGACGCGCCCGCGCGTGGGAAAATGGAGCGCTTTTGGCGCACCCTCCGGGAGCGTTGCCTCGATTTCACCGGCGCCGTCTCGTCGCTCCACGACCTCAACGTCCGCCTCTACGCCTTCCTCGACGAGCACTACCACCGCACGCCTCATGGTGGCCTCATGGGCAAGATGCCTGAGGCCGTGTTCGCCGCCACCCCGCGCCATGCCGACGGCTTCGACGAAAAGAAGCTTCACGATGCCCTGACCGTCCACGTCCGCCGCCGCGTCCGCGGCGACTGCACCCTCCCCATGGACGGACAAGACTGGGAGACCGACATCGGCTTCCTCGCCCGCAAGCTCGTGACCGTCTCCCGCTGCATGGTGGATCCCGCCGACCCGCCCTGGATCGAGCACGAAGGGGTGCGACATGTCCTCGGCCCCGTCGACCCCAAGAAGAATGCGCGGCGGGCGCGTTCGCCCGTTTGCAAAGACCTGCCTCACCAAGCGCGCACGCCCTTCGACCCAACGACAGCCCTCCTCGACAAGACCCTCGGCCGAAAGAAGGACGCGCCATGAGCCTCGATTACCTCTCCCACTTCGGCCTCTCCGCCGAGCCCTTCGGCAAGGACATCGGCGACAGCGAGCTCTGGATGCCCCCCTCCAAGCTGTCGCTCGTCGAGGACCTCACCGACGCGATGCATGCGCGTGCAAGCGCACTCCTCACCGGCGAGCCTGGCGTCGGAAAGACCTGCGTCCTGCGCGCTCTCCGGCAGGCGCTCACTCCCGCCAACTTCCGCCTCGTCTATTGCCAAAACTCCACCGTCGGCCGGCGTGACTTCTACCGGCATCTCTGCCTCGCCCTCGGCCTCGCGAAGGTCACCACCGCCGGCGACCTCTTTCTCGCCGTCAGCTCCCACGTCGAGGACCTCGCCAAGGAGCGCGTCTGCCCCGTCTTCCTCGTCGACGAGGCCCATCTCCTCCACCAAGACACCCTCGACCATCTGCACATCTTGCTCAACTACCAATGGGACTCCAAGCCCCTCCTCTCGCTCGTCCTCATCGGACTACCGGAGCTCGACGACCGGCTCCGACTCCGTCGAAACCGCTCCCTCTACTCCAGGATCCATCATCGCTTCGCGATCGGAAGCCTCGTCCCGGACGACACATCCGACTACCTCCGTGCCCGCCTCGCCCGCGTCGGAGCCACCAAAGACCTCTTCTCCGCAGACGCCCTGTCCATCCTTCACGAGGCGGCGGGAAGCTCCCTACGCGACACCGACCGCATCGCCACCGCCGCACTCCGTTCTACCGCGCGCCGCAAGAAGAAGATCGTCGAACGCGATGTCCTCACCCGCATCCTTCAATCCGAATCGGAGGCACCGTGACGCCGCGCATCCTTTCCCTCCCTCGCGCCGACGACCTTCACCCTGCCCCTGAGCTCGCCGTCCTCGCCTTGCTCGAGGCCGCCGCCTACCTCGCGTCACTCTCCCTCGGCGTCGCCTATCCCGAAATTCAAGCCCTCCAAGAGTTCGACGAACCCCCCGAGCTCCGACAAGCTCTCGCCATCATGGACGCCGCCTCGGCGACCGTCGCCGCCATCAGCCGCTATCGACTTGCCCTTGTCCTCGCCCAAGAGCGGCGCGATGACCGCATGCCATTCTGATCACTCCCCGATCTCCGGGATCGGCCTGCTCAACCTCCAAGGCCGATTCCCCGATCTCACCCCGCCGCGTTCCTATCTGCTCCTCACCTTCACCATCATCTAGACCGGTGAAGATCCCTTCAAGCAGCCCGCTCGGCAACACCAAGGAGCGCGCGGAAGGACGCCGCGTCACTGGCCACGCCGTCGCCACGTCACACACGCTGATCGCGCCCGATCTCACGCCGGAGGTGCTCTCGGACTCCGCCGCGCGCGCGTGGTCAGCCCTCCTGTCCGCCCCATCTACCCATGTCGTACTTCCCGCCGCGGGTCCCCCCGCGCGGGTGGAGATAAGCCCATGACGCCCGACCGCCTGCTGCCCCTCGCCTTCCTCCTCGCGACTGGCTGCGCCACCGTCCCACCGGGGAACATCGGCGTCCTCTGGACGACCGCCAGCGGCACTCAGCCCGAGACGTACCGCGAGGGAATCCACGCGGTAGCCCCCTGGAATAGCCTCAGCGTCTACGAC
>DATGJA010000403.1:0-17702 GCA_035295445.1 Polyangiaceae bacterium
ATTGGAGAGCCACGAGCGAAAGAGCGGGTCGAGCTCGAGCTTCTCGAGCTTTCGATACGACAGGCTCGGTCCCTCCCACCCCCGCCCGAACGCCAGATCTTGGTAACGCCCGCTCGACGAGTCGGCCTGGAAGAAGAGCCCGTCGTAGGCGACGCGTCCGAGCATGAGGTCGTCGGCGCGCGCCCGAAGGGCCGCGAGCGTCGCCTCGCTGGCGAGGACGCCGAGGCGCGCCCACCCGTGCTCGCGCCAGTGGCGGAGGGCGGCGTCGACGTCCACCGTCGCCGGGTCGCAGGCGAACGTCGCTAGGTCCATGCGAAGTCGTAGCGGAGAAAGAGCTCGTCCCCCACCTGCTCGACCGACGCCAGCCGGCCGTCCGGGATCGCGTCGGGTTCGAAGCCGCGGCCCTCGACCATGGTGGGCGCGTCCGCCCCGCCGAGGACGCGGGGGACAAGGGTCAGGTACGCCGTGTCGACGGCGCGTGCCTCGAAGAATGCGGCGAGAAGGACGCCCCCGCCCTCGCAGACGACGACACGGCACGCCCGCTCCGTCGCGAGCCACGCGAGAAGGCGGACCACGTCGACCGCGTCGGGACCGGCCTCGACGAGCGTCGCCCTCGCCCGGAGGGCGGCGCGCTTGCTCTCGGGCATCGACGACGCGTGCATGACCACCGCCTCGCCGCCGAGCGCCGGGTCGAACATCCGCGCCGCCGGCGAGATCTGCGCCCCCGACCGCGTCACGACCACGCGAAGGCGCGAGGGCAATAGGTCCGGGTTGTCGGCGCGAAGGTTCGACGCGCCGATGATCACAGCGTCTGCGTTCGCGCGCAGGGCATGCATCCGCGCGGGGTCCTCCGGGTGCCGCGACATGACGAAGGGCGCGCGCTTGCGGGCCGGGGCGATCTTCCCGTCGAGGCTCGGGGCCAAGTTGCAGAGAACGCGGGGGCGCGGGGGGGGCATCGGCAAGAAAACTCTATCGCCGCCGCGACCGCTTGCGTCGTTCGTCGCTGCGCTACCGACAGGACCCATCCGCGGCTCGTCCCCTGAAATGCCGTGTCTCGTCGCTTTCTCTTCGGGGCGAGGGGCGGTTCGGCCTATCCTGGCCGCCCTCGACCCGTCCAGGAGGTCTCCTCGATGCGCGCCCTCGCGACGTTCACGGTTGCAGCCACGACGGCCCTCGCGCTGGCGGCATGCGGAAACGACAGCACGAACCCACCCCCGGCGACGCCCGCGGCCGGTGCCTACCCGCCCGGCTACCCCGCGCCGACCGCCGCCGGCTACCCGCCGCCCGGGTACGCCACGGCGGCGCCGACGTACCCGACGGCGTATCCGCAGCCGGGCTATCCCGCGCCGGCGCCCACGTACGCTCCGCAGCCCGCGCCCGGGTATCCGCCGGCTCCGGGCCCCGCGCCTGCGCCCATGCCCACCGCCCCCCCCGCGCCGACCGGAACGATGGCCACGCCGGGCCTGCTCGCGCTCCCCTGCTCGTCCGACGCCATTTGTGGGCTGCACCACTGCAACACGCAGTACTCCAAGTGCGCTTTCCCCTGCCAGACGGCGGTCGACTGTCTCGCCGGCAATCAATGCATGATGGGCGTCTGCGTGCCCGGGACCGGCCAGTAAGCCCCGCCCGACCGAGGAAAGGAACAAGAAATGGCTCCGATACGATCGCGCCTGCCCTTCGCGGCCCACGCCGCCGCAGCGAGTCTCCTCATCGCGGCGTGCGCTCCGGAGGCGCCCCCCCCGGCTATGCCGCCGCCTCCTGCGCCGCCTCCCGTGGCCGCGCCGGCGCCGACGCAAGCGCCCGCGCCCGTCGCGACGGCTGCACCGACCCCGCCGCCCCCGCCCAACCCGACGGGCGGCGAGATCGGCGAGGGGGACGAGCTTCGCCGCCACCATCACGGCGGGGTGATGGGGCTGCTCGTGATGAGCCTCAAGGATCTCGATCTCTCCGCGGATCAAAAGGCCACGGTCGACAAGATCAAGGCGGACCTCGTGACGAAGATGGATCCGGCGCGAGCCGCAGGGAAGGACTTCACCAACCTGCTCGCCGACGGCGTGGCGGCGGGCAAGCTCGATCGCGCGAAGGACGACGCGGCGGTCGCGAAGGTGACGGCGCAGGCGCAGGCGGTGCACGACGCGGCGGCCACCGCGCTCAATCAGCTTCACGATGCCCTCAACGCCGACCAGCGGGCGAAGCTCGTCGACGCCATCCAGGCGCACTGGGAGAAGTGGAAGGCAGCCCAGGGCACGGAAGAGTCCGACGACAAGGAGAACCACGCCGGACACCTGCTCGGGATCATCCGCGAGCTCGGCCTCTCGCAGGACCAGGCGCAGAAGATCAAGACGGCGTTTCACGACAAGATGAAGCCCGCGCCCGGAGCGCCGCCGGCGGCGAACGTCCACAAGGAAGTGGAAGACCACATGCAGGCGTTCGCGACCGCGTTCAAGGCGGACAAGTTCGACGCCAAGAAGCTCACGGGCGCCAAGGCGGCGGCCGGTCACATGGCGAAGTGGGGCGCCGCGCGAATGGCGCGGTTCCTCGAGATCGCCGTTCCGGTGCTGACCCCCGACCAGCGGACCAAGCTCGCCGGAATCCTGCGCGAGCACACCGGTCACACCGAGTCGTAGGACCGCATCGCCGGCGGCTCCGAAATTCTGAGCCGTGAGCTCCGCGTGGCGTCACTTGTCCCCTCCGGGGGGGGCCAACCTACCCCGAGGTCCCCATGCCGTGCCGGATGCGATGGTTGCGCGCGGGCCACGCCGCGTTGTCGGCTGTGTTTGCGTTCGCCGCGATCGGCTGCGGGGGATCGCCGGCGGGTGGAAGCGGCAGCTCGGGCCAGGGGGGAGCCGCCAGCGGCTCGGCCTCCGCGGCTTCGGGTTCGGGCTCCGGTTCGGGCACGTCGGACACCGGATCGACGCCGGGCAATCCACCCGCGGGGAGCGGTAACGGGAGCGGCGCGTCCCCCCCGACGCAGGCGTCGCCGGACGGCGGCGCGGGGGGCGCCGACGCGGGGACGGCCACTCCAGGGGACGCGACGGCCGCGACGGGCGAGGGGGGCGCGCCGCCGTCCGACGCGGGCGCCGGACCGTACAAGGGGGTCGCAAACTCCGCCTGCACCGATCTGCCGCGGCTCGGCGTCACCTGGTTTTACAACTGGACGCTGAGCGCGTCGGGCTGCACGAGTCGCCCCTTCGTGCCGATGATCTGGGGCCACACCGGCAAGGAGCAGTCGGCGACGGGCATCGCCAGCGAGCTCGCGGGCGTCGCGAGCGGCGGCTACGACGTCGTCCTCGGCTTCAACGAGCCGGACAACAGCTCGCAGTCGAACATCTCCGTCGCCACGGCGATCTCGCTGTGGCCCTCGCTGACGGCGATGTCGGGCGTTCGCGTCGGCAGCCCGGCGACCCAGGCCAACTCGACCGGCCAGACATGGTTTACGAACTTCATGAAGCAGGTCAACGCCGACACGACCGGTCAGCTCCGCGTCGACTTCATCGCGGCCCATTGGTACGGCTGGAACTCGGGCTCGTGCGACGCGAAGGCCGCGAACCTCGAGTCGTACGTCAAGTGGCTCGAGGCCATCCCCGGCAACCGCCCCCTATGGCTCACCGAGTGGGGCTGTCTGAACCAGAGCAACCCGACCGAGGCGACGGTGCAGGCGTTCTTCACGGGCGCCGTCGCGATGTTCGCGAAGCACCCGCGCATCGAGCGTTACGCCTGGTACCCGTGGACCACGAACAACGAGCTCGTGGGCGACGGGGGTCTCACCTCGCTCGGCACCGCGTTCGCCGCGGCGCCCGCCACGCGATAACCGAACAAACATCGTCGGTGTATCCTCGACGACCCGGTGAACACGCTCGTCCGCCGCCTCCTCACCGCGCTGGCCGTCTTCGCGTACCTCGTCGCGGCCGGCACGGTCGGGTACTTCGTGCTCGGGCACGGACGCTGGTCGATGCCCGACTGCGCGTACATGACGGTCATCACGATCTCGACCGTCGGCTTCTTCGAGCTCGGCCACATGCGCGAGGTCCCGGGGGCTCGCGCGCTGACGGTCGGGCTCATCGTGAGCGGCGTGGGGGTGCTCGCGTACACGCAGTCCAGCCTCACGGCGCTCTTCGTCGAGGGGGTCATCGGGCACGCGCTACGGAGAAGGCGTATGCAAAAAGAAATCGCGAACGTGTCCGGCCACATCGTCGTGGCAGGCGCCGGCGGGACCGGAAAGCACGTCATCGAAGAGCTCATCGCGACGCAGACGCGGTTCGTGGTCATCGACCGCAGCGAGCACACGCTCGCGCAAGTGTCCGAGGAGCTCTGCGGCGGCAAGATGCTCCACGTGCACGGCGACGCGACCGCCGACCACGTGCTGCTGGCGGCCGGCGTCATGCGGGCCCGCGGCGTCGTCGCCGCGCTCACGCACGACAAGGACAACCTCTACGTCACGCTGAGCGCGCGGAGCCTCAACGCGCAGGCGCGCATCGTCAGCAAGGTGGTCGAGGACGAGGCGGGCCCGAAGATCCTCAAGGCGGGCGCGTCCTCGACCGTGAACCCGACGATGATCGGCGCGCGTCGGCTGGCGAGCGAGCTCATTCGCCCCGAGGTCAACGAATTTCTCGACCAGATGTTGCGCGACAAAGACAAGAACCTGCGCCTCGAGGAGATCGTCATCACCCCCGGGTCGAGCTTCGCGGGCGTCGCCCTGAAGGACACGCCGATCCGGCGCGAGACGCGCGCGCTGGTCATCGCGGCGCGCGGGGCCGACCGTGTCTTCGTCTACAACCCGGACCCCGAGTACGTCATCGCCCTCGGGACGATCCTCATCGTGCTCGGCGAGACCGAGAGCATCCTGAAGCTTCGGCAGCTCGCGGCGTGAGGGCGACGATGAAGCGACTGCACCTCGTCGACGGGACGTTCGAGCTCTTTCGCGCGCACTTCTCCCCTCGCCCGCCGGGGCCCCTCAAGGCGACGATCGGCCTCGCGGCTTCGATGCTTTACCTCTTGCACGAGAGAGAGGAAGAGGTCACCCATGCGGCGATCGCGTTCGACAACCCGATTCGATCCGTCCGCAACGAATGGTTCGACGGATACAAGGGCGACGAGGGGGTCCCGCCCGAGCTGCGCGCGCAGTTCGACGCCGCCGAGGAGGCTGCGCGGGCGGTGGGCCTCGTCGTGTGGTCGATGGATCGGTACGAGGCCGACGACGCGATCGCGACGGGCGCGGCGCGGTGGCGCGACGAGGTCGACCAGGTACGCATGCTGACGCCCGACAAGGACCTCGGGCAATCGATCCGCGGCTCCAAGGTCGTGCAGGTCGATCGCATCCGCAAGCGCGTCATCGACGAGGACGAGCTCCTTCGTGCGCGCGGCATACGCCCGGCGAGCGTGCCGGACTGGATCGCCCTGGTCGGGGACACCGCCGACGGCATCCCCGGGATCCCGGGGTTCGGCGCGAAGACCGCCGCCGCGCTCCTGCGTACGTTCGGGCGGATCGAGGACATCCCGCTTCGATCGAGCGCATGGCCGGCGGACGTGCGCGGCGCCGAGCGCCTCGCCGCGACGCTGCGCGACCGCATGACGGACGCGCTCTTCTATCGAAAGCTTGCGACGCTCATCGAGGACGTTCCGCTCAAGGAAGAGCGTCTGGACGACGTCGCGTGGCGCGGCGTTCCCCGCGCGGCGTTCGACGCGTGGTGCACCGCCGTGGCGGCCCGCGACCTCGCCCAAAAGACTTGGCGGTGGACGGATTGAAATTGGAAACGGTCTACGGACCCGGCGGAACACCGTAGGGAGGCGCGATGAAGGGGTGGTCCGACTTCGCGTCGCCCGGCTCCGCGTCGCGCGCCGACGTCGCGTCGCCCGTTCCGGTGACGCCCGCGTCGGCCGGGATGAAGCCACCGTAAGCGGCGACCCCAAACGGGCCGTCGAATCCCGCGTCGACCGAGGTGCCGCTCGAACCGAGCCCACTGCCCGCCGTACCGGAGCCCGTGGTACCGGAGCTGGCGGTGCCGGAGTTTGCCGAGCCGGAGCCCGCCGAGCCGGAGCTCGACGCACCTGAGCTCCCGTCGCCGAGCGCCGACGAGTCGCCCTCGCCGCCGTCGCCTCCGGCCGCCGTCACGGCCCCCCCGCAGGCGGCCACCGCGGTCACCGAGACCGCGCCCATGCGAAGGGCGTAGAGGGCGGCGCGGCCCAGGCGGCGAACGGGAGGCGAGGGCGCCGGTCGTTCGCGGAACGCGCTCGGTAGGCCTGCCTTGCAGAACGGGCACGCGGTTTCGCTCAGGCGCACGTGCCTCGAGCAGGAGGGACAGGCTGCGAGAGGGGGACGATTCATGGTGCTCCTCGATCCGACAACGACTCGACCACGATTTCGAAGGACCCATGGTCGAAGGGCTGGCCGGGCGCCTCGGCGACCCGGACGACGCGTTCGCGCTTTCCGTCCTTGGCCATCTCGAGGGCTCGGTGATGACAGAATGGGTTATTGCCGGGTCTACCGAACGTGACGAACGTCGTCCAGGTGCACCCGCTCATGCACTCCTCTGCGTAATAGCAGCTCCGGCAGTACCCCCAGAGGTCGTCGGACGTGCGGGCGCGCGTATAGCGGAGCGGCTCGCTGCGCTCCCAGATCGTCTCGAGCGAAGCGTCGCGGACGTTGCCACCGGTCCACCGCTCGGTCGGAAGCGACGGGCATCCCTTGATGGCCCCGTTGGCCTCGATCCCGAGGGTGACGCGCCCGGCGCCGCACGTGCCTCCTTGCCCTCGCAGGTGCCCGCCGCGTAGCGTGCTCTCGAACGGCCCGAAGTAGCCGACGTTGTTCCCGGGCCAGAGCACGACGCCCAGCTCGTCGCAGCGCCGCTTCATGGCGCCGAGCCGGGGGAAGAGCTCGAGCAGGTCGTACGGCTGGATGAGGATGTCCGGCTCGTCGGCCGCGCGTCCCATCGGGACCGTGAGCTGGATTTGCCATCCGCGGATGCCGATCGAGGCGACGGTCTCGAGAACGCCCTCGAGCAGAGGGAGCGAGAGGCGGTTGATCTGTGTGTTGCACGAGGGCCGCATGTCGCGCGCGTTGAGCGCGCGCAGCGCGTCGATGGCCGCGCGGTACGACCCGGTCACGCCGCGGAGGCGATCGTGCGTCTCCTCGTCCCCGTCGACGGATACGCTCACGTTTCGCAGCCCCGCCTCGTGGGCGCGGTCGATGAGCTCCGCGGTGAGCCCGCGACCGCCGGTCGTCATCCCGACCGCCATGCCGTGTCCGCGGATCGCACGCACCAGGTCGAGCCAGTCCGGACGCAAGTACGCCTCGCCGCCGATGAGAGAGACCTCCTTCACCCCGAGCCGCGCCATCTGCTCGACGAGGTCGAGCGCTTCGGCCGTGGTCAGCTCGTCGGGCCTTGCACGTCCGGCCCGCGAGCCGCAGTGACGGCACGCCAGGTCGCACGCCAGCGTGATCTCCCAGACGGCGTAGATGGGCCGCGCCTGCCGATCCACATCGCGCGACTCGGCGGCGAGGGGCAGGCGGCGTGCGCCCGGCTTGGCGAGGGGCGCCAGAGGCAGCCCCCTCCGGGGCCGTGCTCGGGACAGCTCGCGCGCGCGCTCTTCGGCATCCATGTCCGGCATCGGCCGTTCCCGACACAGCATGGTACGTGCCGCGCTACGATCCACCCTCTTTTGATGCACGAGGGCTCGCAGAGCGGGAATCCACCATGATCCTCGCGAAGGCGGACGGCACAGAGTGGCGCGTCGAGGGAGCGGCCGAGAAGCTGCGGCTGCGCGCCAGTCTCCCGGGCGCGCGGGTGTTCGACCTCGCCGCGGAGGCTTTGCGCAAGGCCAAGGCGTCCGGCGTGGGCGTGATGGATCGCCTGGCGCTGGCGCTGCCCGCAAGCTGGTGCGTCAATAGCCCCGCCCCCTCGACCGTGCTGCGCCGCTGGACGCTGCCTCCCCAGGACGAGGTCTGGGTGGCCCTCGTCGACCTGTTCGACGACCCCTCGCGAGAACCCCTGGACGTCGAGTCGCGCGAGGCGATCGAGCTCGCCCTCCGCGCCCTCGGGTCGGAGCCGTACGTCGTGGAGGCCGCGAGCAAGGTGCTCGGCCTCATGGTCCCCGATTGCGTACCCCTCATGCCGGTCGCCGCGCGACGGTTCGTGTTGGGTCCCGGTGAAAGGGAGGACGCCCGGGCCTTTCTCTCCATGGTGGACTGGTTCGCGGGCGCCGTTCGGGAAGGCGGCGCGGAGCTCGCCTCCTGGGGGGCTTCCCACGACGGCGTGCCCATCACCGCGCCGCAGGTGCTCGATCGGCTCCTATGGTTCGACTCGGAGGGGCACCGTCACTTCCCGCCGGTGGGCGGACCGTGACCGCCATCGCTTTCGGCGGCGGGCGCAGCCGCCGGGTACGTCTCGTTCGCGCGGTCGATGACGTAGGCTCGCACGAGCTCGGCCAGATCCGGCGTCAGCACCGGCGCGAAGCTCACCATCCCGTTCTTCGCGCGCGCCCCCCCGAGGACCACGCTGTGCCACGCCTCGTCCGTCGCCGTGATCGGCGACCATCGCAGATCCGGCACGACGCTGCCGCCCACGGCTTCGCCCCCGTGGCACACGCTGCAGTACGCCTGGTACACGAGCTTGCCGAGGGCGAGCTTCTTCGCGTCGGTGAGGACCCGAGCCGGCGGTTTGGCCGGAGGGGGCAGCGGCGGCGCGGGGGGGAGCACGCCCTTGGCCCCGAGGCGGAACGCGAGCACGCGGCTGCGGCTCGCCGCGATCGCGCCCTTGTTGCCCATCTCGCCGAAGCTCAGCGGGAACGACCCGCCCGCGCCGACCACGATGACCACGTACTGCTGCCCGCCGACGGCGTACGAGATCGGCGCCGCGATGACCTGCGACTCGACCGGAAACGTCCAGAGGCGATCGCCCTTGTCGGCGGCATACGCGTTGAACTGACCCGCCGAGTTGCCCTCGAAGACCAGGCCCCCGGCCGTCGACAGGACACCGCCGTTCCACGCGCCGGGCTGCTCGGCGCGCCAGGCCTCTTTCTGAGCGACGGGATCCCACGCCTTGAGGTACCCGCGGACCGACGCGAGCACCCCCGCCTTGGCCTTCGCGTCCGGCGGGAGGCCAAGGATGCCGACGTCGATCCCGGTGTTGAACGCGAGCGGATTCGGCGCGAACTCTTTGGGGGCCCCGTACGCGAACGGGATGTCGTGCACCGGGATGTAGACGAGGTGCGTCTGGGGGCTGTAGCTCATCGGCTGCCAGTTGTGCGACCCCAGCGGCCCCGGCATGGCAAACCACGGCTTGCCCGTCGTCCCGTAATACGCCGCCGGGTTGATCTGCGGCCGCCCCGTCTTCGGGTCGACGCTGCTCGCCCAGTTGATGGTGGCGTAGGGCTGCGCGGAGATGAGCTTGCCGTCGGTCCGATCGAGGACATAGAAAAAGCCGTTCTTCGGCGCCTGCATGAGCACCTTGCGCGGCTGCCCGTCGACCGTGAGGTCCGCCAGGACGATGTGCTGCGTCGCGGTGTAGTCCCATGATTCGCCGGGCGTCGTCTGGTAGTGCCAGACGTACTCGCCGGTGTCGGGCTTGAGGGCGACGATGGACGAGAGGAAGAGGTTGTCGCCGCCGCCGGGGCTGCGAAGCTTCTGGTTCCAGGGCGAGCCGTTGCCGACGCCGATGTAAAGCAGGTCGAGGTCGGGGTCGTACGCCATCGAGTCCCAGACGGTGCCGCCGCCGCCGAGCTTCCACCACTCGCCCTTCCACGTCGCCGCCGCGTCCTTGAGGATGGGCGCCTCGAACGGCTTCGAAGGGTCGCCCGGCACGGTGTAGAAGCGCCACGCCATCTTGCCGCTCTCCGCGTCGTACGCCGACACGTACCCGCGGACCCCGAACTCGGCCCCGCCGTTGCCGATGAGCACCTTGCCTTTGACGATGCGCGGCGCGCCGGTGATCGTGTACTTCTGCGTCGGGTCGACGGTCATGACCGACCAGACCTCTTTGCCCGTGCGTGCGTCGAGGGCGACCAGGCGACCGTCGAGCGTCCCCACGTAGACGCGGCCCATCCACACGGCGACGCCGCGGTTGACGACGTCGCAGCACGCCTTGACGCCCACCTCGCCCGGAACCTTCGGGTCGTACTGCCAGAGGAGCTTGCCCGTCGCGGCGTCGATCGCCTGCACCTTGCTCCACGCGCTGGTCGAATAGAGAACACCGTCGACGGCGAGGGGGGTCGCCTCCTGCCCGCGGCTCGTGTCGAGGTCGAGCGACCATGCGAGGCCCAGCGTCGTCACGTTGCCCGCGGTGATCTGCGACAGCGGCGAGTAGCGCTGCTCGTCGTACGTCCGGCCGTGGGTGAGCCAGTTGTCCCCGTCCTTGACGGCGCCGACGATGCGCGGACCGTCGACCGCGGCCACGGGGGCCGGAGGGGGAGGAGCTTCGGATGAAGCGGGCGCAGGCGACGGAGACGACTTGTTGCAAGCCGCCGCAGCGACCAGACCGAGCGAAAGGAGACGGACCATCATGCGCATGTTGTGGCCTCCGTTGCGACCCTGGGCTGCCGGGAGGGGCATCATAGCCCGCTTTGAGTATTGACCGGCGTGAACGTAGAGGGCGAAGGGATACCGATGATTATCGATGCATCGGGCCCGCGCCGGACGATCGCGCTCGCGGCCGCGCTCCTCGCGTCGTCGTCCCTGCCGGCTCGAGCGCAGCAGACGGGGATGGACGACGCGGGGGACGACGGCGCGCCTCGGACGGTGGAGGTCGGCCCCACGGGGTTCGCCGTCAAGAAGCCCGTGCTCGCGACGGCGTGCGAGCACGGTTGTCCATGGGGAGAGCTCGGCGACTTCTTGACCAACGCGATGCAGCCGCTCGGATACGACGTCGTGCAGTGCCGCAACTGCAACACCGACAAGGGGCCCCCGCTCGTCTCGCAGCATGCGTACCCGCCGATGCTGGGCATCGCCGATACGATCGTCGGGACGACGACGCGCGTCGACGCGCCCGTCGATTTCGGCATCACGGAGGCGGGCTTCCTCGTCTGGGCGTATCACGGGCTCTACGACTACGCGTCCGGCGGGCCGTTCTACTCGGGTTTCGCGGGGCCCTTCTCCAACCTCCGCCTCATCGCGAAGGTCGAAGACCCGAGCTACCTGCTCGTCGCGGTCAAGGCGTCCTCGGGCATCACGGACCTGGCGCAGATCGCGCAGCAGAAGATGGCGGTCACGATCGTCGGCGGCGACACGCCCATCTCGCAGCGCGTCCTCGCTTACTACGGCCTGACGGCGAGCGCGGTCACGGGGTGGGGCGGCTCGATCAACAACGCGCTCGTCTTCGGCAACTTGCCAGGGGGACCAGGGCCCTTCGACGTCGTCGTGAACGAGATCGCGAGCCCCGCCAACAACCCGGAGTCGGCGTTTTGGACCACGCTCAGTCAAAAGTACGACTTGGCGTTCCTCGATCTGCCCGAGCCGCTGCTCGCGCAGCTGGCGGGTGACTCCACCCTCGGCCTGACGCGCGTGACGGCGCGCTGGGGGCTTCTGCGCGGCGTCGATCGGGGGATCGCGACGGTGGGGCGGTCCGGGCACGCCGTGTTCGGCCGAGACGACATGCCCGAGCAAGCGGCCTACGACGTCGCGAAGGCCGTCGACGAGAGCCGCGACGCGCTCAGGTGGTTCATCCGCCCGTACTCGTACGATCCGCGGACGGCGTGGCAGGACGGCGACGTGCCGCTGCACCCCGGAGCCGCCAGCTACTACGCCGAGAAGGGATACACGGGCGCGGCGGCCGATGCGTCCGTGGGCTGCGCGCCGGCGGACGCGTCGCCCGCGGCGGCCAAGGCAACCTCGAAGGGCGGCGGCTGCAGCGTCGCGCCCGCTCGCCCGCGCGATTCGCGCGAGCGGACGTGGGGGGCCCTCGCCGCGTGCTTCACGGCCCTGCTCCTCCTCGCGCGGCGGCGCTAATGTGGTGAGGATGCTCCCGCCCGGACCGCGAACGCCCGCCCTCTGGCAGACGTACCGCTTCGTCACTCAGCCGGCCGACTACATGCGGTCGATGAAAGACAACTACGGTGACGCGGTCTCCTTCCATTCGCTCGCGGGGCGCGGCGTCGCGGTCATGGAGCCGGAGCTCGCGCGCGAGGTGTTCGGCGCACCGCCCGACACGTTCGAGGCCATCCCCTTGGTCGAGTCGCTCTTCGGGTCGACGGCCGTCATCGCCGTCTCGGGCGAGCGCCACAAGAAGTTGAGGAAGCTCCTCAACCCGCGCTTTCACGGCCAGCAGGTCAAGGGGTTCCTCGCGGCCATGCAGCGCGCCGTGCGGACCGCGCTCGAGGGGTTCGCGCAGGCGGCCGGCACCCGGCGGGTCGTGACGATGACGGACGTCACGCAAGCCATGGCGCTCGACGTCATCATCGAGACGGTCTTCGGCGCGCAGGAGCTCGACAGGGACCTCGCGCGCGAGGTGCTCCTCGGCGTCGTCCGCGGGTTCACCCCGTCCATCATCGGCGGGGGCACGTTCCACAAACCGTGGTTTCCGCCGTGGCGTCGCTACGTGCGCGCGTGCGCGGCGTTCGATCGGTGGGTGCTCGACCTCGTGCAACGTCGCCGGGCGCGCGGCACGGGCGGGATGGGGGACGACGTCCTCGGCGTGCTCCTGTCGGCCCGCTACGAGGACGGGTCACCCATGGACGACGCCGAGGTCCGCGACCAGCTGTTCACCCTTCTCCTCGCCGGCCACGAGACGAGCGCCATCGCCATGGCGTGGTGCACCTATTACCTGATTCGTACCCCCGACGTGCTCGCACGCCTGCGCGAGGAGGTCGACGCGCTCGGTCCGAAGCCCTCCGCGGAGGCGATCACGAAGCTTCGTTACCTGGACGCGGTCGTCAGCGAATCGCTGCGCATCGAGCCGATCGTGACGGACATCATCCGCGTCTGCCGCGAGCCGTTCGCGCTCGGCGGCAAGTGGACCGTGCCGAGGGGCAACGTCGTCGCGGTCTTGCTCGCGAGCATCCTGCGTGACCCGAGGGTGTTCCCCGAACCCGAGGTGTTCCGCCCGGAGCGATTCCTCGAGAAGAAGTACGCCGCGTCGGAGTTTCTGCCGTTCGGAGGGGGCGCGCGCCGGTGCCTCGGCGCGGCCTTCGCGCAGGCCGAGCTCGCGATTGCGGTGGCCGAGATTGCCTCGCATTGGAACCTCGAGCTCGCCTCGAGCGAACCGGAGACGGCGGTCCGACGAAACCTCACGATGGGCCCCCGACACGGGGTCCGCGTCCGCGTCGCAGGCCGACGGGTCGAAAAGGGAGAGATGAACCGCCAGGACGCCGGGAGCGCCGTGTGAGAAATGAGCGCCGCGTGTGCCTGGCCGTCCTCGTGGCCGTCGTCGCCTGTCACCGCCCGCCGCCCACCCCCTCGCCCCCCGCGGCCTCCCCCGCCTCGGCGTCGGCCTCGGCGCCGGCGAGCGTGAACGCGATCGCGGCCGGCCAGTCCGTGTCGCTGCCGGGCGGCGCCAGCGGATGGCTGCAGGTCCCCGCGGCGGCGGGCTCCCGCCCGGCCCTGCTCGTCATCCAGGAGTGGTGGGGAATGAACGACTGGATCAAGCAGGACGTCGCCCGATTCGCGTCGCAGGGCTACGTCGCGCTCGCCGTGGATCTCTACCGGGGCAAGTCCGCCCACGACCCGGGTGAGGCGCACGAGCTCATGCGCGGCCTCCCCGAGGATCGCGCCCTCGGCGACATGAAGGCGGCGTTCGACTGGCTCTCCGCGCGCTCGGACGTCGACGCGAAGCACATCGGCATCGTCGGCTGGTGCATGGGCGGCGGCTACGCGCTCGCGTTCGCGGTCGCCGAGCCGCGCCTCGCCGCGGCGGCGGTCAACTACGGCAGACTGGTGACGGACCCGGCGAAGATCGACGCGATTCACGCGGCGCTGCTCGGCAACTTCGCGGGGCTCGATAGGGGCATCGACCCGAAGGACGTCCAGCGATTCGCCGACGCCCTGAAGAGCGACCGCAAGGAGGCGGACGTGAAGATCTACGACGGCGCCAAGCACGCCTTCATGAACCCGAACAGCGACAGCTACGACGCGGCCGCGGCCAAGGACGCCTGGGCGCGCATCGACGCGTGGTTCGGGCAAAAGCTCGGATATCCGGTTCACCCCTGATTCGCGCGGCCCTTCCGACCCCCCGGCGCGGGACCTTGACGAACCGCGTCGCGCGAGCCGAGTCTGTTGGTCGGCAAGACAGCAAGCGGAGGGACCGTGGGTGAACAGCTTCGGAAGGTGGGCGCCGACCAAGCGCTCGCCCGCGAAATAGGGCTCACCGCACAGAACATCGACCGGCGCAGGAAGATCGTCGGCCTCGGGCCTGAAGACGCCAAGCGAATCGCGTCGATCCAGGACGTGGTTTGCAAGAATGCTGACGAGCTCACGTCGACGTTCTTCGCCTACTTGGGCGGCCTTGAAGAGGCCAAGCCGCTCCTCGCCAACCATGATTTGCTCGAGCGAGCGCGCGACCTCAAGCGCCAGCACATCGTGGACATGGTCCGCGGGGACTACGGGGTCGAGTACGTCGAGCAGCGCCTGAAGCTCGGCATCCTCTATGCCAAGGCCGGGCTCGACACGAGGGCTTTCCTGGGCGCTTTCCATCAGCTGCTGCGGGCGACCGGCCTCGTCGTCATGAGGCATCACGCGCGGGAAGCGGCCGAGGGATTCGACTGCTTCACCTCGCTCACCAAGGTCGCCTTCATGGACATCGGAATCATCGTCGACGTGCTCGTCTCCGAGCGCGAGCGTACGATCCGTCAGCAGCAGGAGGCGATCCGCGAGCTATCGACCCCCGTCCTCCAGATCCGCGACCGCATGCTGCTCTTGCCGATCATCGGCGTCGTCGACACGCAGCGCGCCCGGCTGATCACCGAGAACCTACTCCGAGCGATACGGCTCAATCGCGCGAAGGTCGTCGTCATGGACGTCACGGGGGTGGCCACGATCGACTCGCGCGTCGCGAGCCACCTCTTGCAGACCGTGACCGCGACGCGGCTCATGGGCGCGAGGACGATCATCACGGGCCTCTCGTCGGAGGTCGCGCAGTCGCTCGCCGCGCTCGGGCTCGATCTCGGCAAATTCAACACCGCCTGCGATCTGCAGAGCGGGCTCGAGGAGGCGGAGGGTTTGCTCGGCTACCGGCTGGTCAGCACGCCGCACTCCGACGGAGCCGCGATCTCGTAAGGGACGATCCATGCCGGTCCCGGTTCTGAAGCAAGGCGACATCCTCATCGCGTCCGTCGTGACGGCGCTCACCGACAAGGATCTGTTGCACCTCAAGGACGAGCTGGCTGACAAGATCGGACGCATGCGCGCACGAGGGGTGGTGGTGGACGTAACGGCCCTGGACGTCGTCGACTCCTACGCCGCACGCATGCTGCGCGGGATCGCGCACACGGCCAAGCTCCGCGGCGCCGAAACGGTCGTCGTCGGAATACAGCCCGAGGTCGCGTTCGGTATGGTCGAGCTCGGGCTGTCGCTCGACGATGTCGAAACCGCCCTGGATCTCGAAGAGGCTCTCGCGCACCTGCGGGCGGTCGGCGCGCGACGGGGTCGTCGTGGCCAGTAGAGCGCGCGTCGTCATCGAAAGCGAGTCGGACATCGTGGCGGCCCGTCAGAAGGGGCGCGAGCTCGCCGCCTCGTGCGGCTTCTCGAGCACCGATCAGACGCTGATTGCCCTGGCGATCTCGGAGCTCGCGCGCAACATCGTCTCGTACGCGACGCGCGGCGAGGTCCTGCTGTCGATCGTCGACGACGCGGTCACGGGGATCCAAGTCGTCGCCCACGACGAGGGGCCCGGCATCGCGGACGTCGAGCTCGCGCTCCAGGACGGCTACTCGACGGTCAAGAGCCTGGGCCTCGGCCTGCCCGGGGCGCGACGCGTCATGGACGACTTTCAGATCGACTCCGCGCCGGGCAAGGGCACCACGGTCACGGTGCGCAAGTGGAAGCGATGACCGCGACGCCCGAGAGGTCGATCCTCGACTGGGCCTCGGCCGGCGCCCCCATCCAGGGGGAAATCGAGTCGGGTGACCTCGCGATCGTCGCCCCGTTTCCGGACGGGGTCCTCGTGGGGCTCATCGACGGCCTGGGACACGGGCCGGAGGCCGCCGAGGCGGCGAGGACGGCCGCGGCGCTCCTGCGCAAACACCCAGACGAGCGACCGGCGCACCTCGTCCAGCGCTGTCACGACGGACTCCGCAAGACGCGCGGGGTTTGCATGAGCATCGCTTCGATCGATGCACGCCAGTCGCTCATCAGCTGGACGGGCGTCGGCAACGTCGAGGGCATCCTGGTGCGGCAGCACCCGGCTCGCGCGGTCGAGGCGCTGCCCGTGCGCGGCGGCGTGGTCGGCTACCAGGTGCCGGCGCTGCGGTGCGACGTGCTGCCGATCGCTCGAGGCGACACGCTGATCTTCGCGACGGACGGGATTCGCGGCGGATTCAAGCTCTCGCCGGCAATCTCGAACAGCGTCGAGCTCGCGGCCGATTCGATCCTCGACGGGTACGGCAAGTCGACGGACGACGCATGCGTCCTCGTCGCGCGCTACGTTGCCTTCCCCCAGATCGATCTGCCGATCCGGGACGAGTCCGACATTGCGATCGCGCGCCGGCACGTGCGCGAGCGCGCCTACCAGGCACTCTTCCGCGAGGCGGCCGTCGAAGCGCTGGCGACGGCCGTCACGGAGATCGCGAGCAACATCGTAGTGCACGCGGCCACGGGGCGCCTTTGCATCACCCTCGTCGAGGACGGCAGCCGAAGCGGGTTGGTCGTCACCGCCACCGACGAGGGTCCGGGCATCGCGGACGTCGAGCGCGCGATGCAGGACCACTATTCGACGGGCCGCGGCCTGGGGCTCGGCTTGCCGAGCGCGCGCCGGCTGGTCGACGAGTTCGACGTCGCGTCCACCGTCGGGGGGGGTACCGTCGTGACGCTCAAGGTGTGGCGCACATGATGTCCGCGCCGCCGCACGCGCACCTCGGCGATCGCCTCGTGGGCGAGTACGTCCAAGCGCTGCTCGCCTACCTCGACGGCGGGGGAGAGGCCGCCCTGTCGCGCGCCTATCTGCTCGGACGCGACGCCGTGGCCCGAGGCGTCGGGGTCGTGGAGATCGTCCTGCTTCACCAGGCCGCGGTCGATCGCGCGGCCCCCTCGGCGTCGCGCGAGGATTTGTCGCGCGCGGCCACGTTCCTCGCCGAGACGATGTCGCCCTTCGAGATGACCCACCGCGGTTTTCAGGACGCGGCGGCGCGCCTCGAGCGCCTCAACCGGTCGCTGCGCGACAAGAACCAGGAGCTGGAAGAAACGGCCAAGTCCCTCCAGAAGGCCAAGGAGCGCGCCGAGCAAGCCAACCACGAGCTCGAGGCGTTCAGCTACTCCGTCTCGCACGACCTTCGCGCGCCGCTGCGGAGCATCGACGGCTTCAGCCACGCGCTACTCGAGGACTGCGCCGACCGCCTGAACGACGAAGGCCGCGACCACCTGCGGCGCGTCCGCGCGGCCGCCGAGCGAATGGGGCAGCTGATCGACGACCTGCTCCTTCTCTCCCGGGTGGCGCGGACGGAGCTGCGGCGGCGGGATACGGACCTCTCCAAGATCGTCCGGAGCGTCGTCGAGGAGCTGCGCGGTCGCGAGGTGGGGTCTCCCACCACGGTCACGATCGAAGGCGCGGTCGTCGCGCGGGTCG